>CALGUV010000143.1 GCA_937920245.1 uncultured Microbacteriaceae bacterium | reverse complement strand
TAACCTCGGCGCTGGTGAATGCGTTCCAGTATTACCTGCTCTACAAGACCGGTGAAGGTGTGGTGCTCACCACGAGAAAAGCGCTGGTTGCCAGAATGCTGAGACTCCCAATTTGGCAGTATGACCGCCGCCGAATCGGTGACCTTGTTTCTCGGGTCGGATCGGATTCAACACTGCTGAAGGCGGTGTTGACTCAAGGTCTAGTTGATGCTCTCGGAGGACTGCTCCAGTTTGCTGGCGCCATCATCGTGATGGCCTTTATTGACCCGCTGCTTCTTGGAACAACGCTGCTTGTTGTCTTCGCTGCAGTTGGAGCGATTGCACTTACCGGCAGGCGAATCCGCTCTGCAACGACCAAGGCGCAAATGCGCGTTGGTGAGATGAGCGCTGCAGTTGAACGAGCGCTGAGTGCGATCCGAACCATCAAGGCCTCCCGGGCCGAGGCTCGCGAAACTGAGGAAATCCATAAGGACGCTGAGGCTGCATACGACCAGGGCCTTAGCATCGCAAGACTTTCAGCCATCGTCTCCCCCATTGCTCAGGTTGCCTTCAACTCAGCGTTCATTATTGTGCTTGGGCTAGGTGGCCTAAGGGTTGCAACTGGTGCAACAACCATTGCCTCACTGGTTACCTTTGTCATCCTGCTGTTTTTCATGATCGGTCCGCTTATCTCAGCCTTTGGTGCCTACACATCAGTGATGGGTGCCTTGGGTGCGCTGGCCCGAATCAAGGAGATCATGGATCTTGATGAAGAAGAGCCTGGTGGCGACAAGCTACCCAGAAAGGGCACCAACAAAACCGCCATTGAATTCAAAGACGTTGAGTTTCACTACGCGACCGAGGAAGGCGAAGAGCCTCAACCGATATTGAAAAAACTGAATCTGAAAATTGCTCGCGGTTCAAGAGTTGCGCTGGTGGGGCCCTCCGGTGCTGGAAAATCTACCGTTTTCTCTTTGATCGAGCGGTTCTACGAGCCAACCAGTGGGCAAATTTTGCTCGACGGTCAACCGGTAACTGAATTTTCAAGAGACTCACTCCGGCAGCAACTTGGCTATGTTGAGCAGGACGCTCCAGTGTTAGCTGGATCGCTAAAGGACAACCTGTTGCTGGGCAAAGCTGACGCAACAGATGAAGAGTTAGAAAGCGTGCTGAAGCAGGTGAACCTCGCAGAGGTTCTGAAGCGCGACACCAAAGGCCTGGCCGCAGAAGTCGGTGAAGATGGCATCATGCTCTCGGGTGGTGAGAGGCAGCGCTTGGCCATTGCCAGAGCGTTGTTGGCCTCTCCCGAGATCCTTCTGCTAGATGAGTCAACCAGTGCTCTGGACGGTCCGAATGAGCAGCGCATGCGCGAGGCCATTGACGCCGTAGCGCATGACCGCACCCTTTTGATAATCGCTCACAGGCTTTCGACCGTGGTGGATTCAGACCAGATTATTGTTCTAGAGCATGGCGAAATTGTTGGGGTTGGCACCCATTCCGAGCTAGTGAAATCCACCCCGCTCTACACTGACCTAGCAAAGCACCAACTGCTGGTTTAGCAATAGAGTAAGGGGCATGACCGCTCATAATCAGATCACTGCCGAACAGGTATCCCTTCTGGATGCTAACGATCCATTGGCACACTTTCGCGACGAGTTTGTGATTTCGGACGCTGAGGTTTGCTACCTAGACGGCAACTCATTGGGCAGGCTACCAAAGCGCACAATCGAAGAAGTAAATAAGTTTTTGACCAATGAGTGGGGACCGGAGTTAGTAGACGGTTGGTCGCACTGGATAGATCAAGTCCAACCCGCAGGAGATCTGCTGGCCCGTGCCGTGCTTGGAGCAAGCGAAGGTCAAACCCTGGTTTGCGACACCACCAGCGTGAATTTCTACCAACTCTGCGTTGCAGCCATAAAAGCCAGGCCGGGGCGCAAGACAGTCATTATCGATTCATCTAACTTCCCCACCGACCGATACATTCTTGCTGGCATCGCCGAATCAATGGGGCTAAATCTTGTAACGCTTGATACCGACGGCTCCGGTGGACCCGGGGCAGTAAAAATCGAGTCCGAGTTTGAAAGGGTAACTGCTTCCGAGCTTGCTAAGCACCTGAACGACGACGTCGCAATGGTTACCCTGCAGGCAATCAACTATCGATCCGGTGCAAGGCAGGACCTCAAAGCAATAACCGATTTAGTCCGCCAACACGGAGGACTTGTGGTCTGGGATTGCTCTCACGCCGCTGGTTCTATCCAGCTAGATTTTGAGAAAAATGGCGTTGACCTAGCGGTCGGCTGCACCTACAAATACGGTAATTCAGGACCTGGTTCACCAGGTTGGCTGTTTGTCTCAAAATCAATTCAGAAGGAGCTGAGAGTTCCAATTCAGGGCTGGTTCGCGCAGCAAAAGCAGTTTGAAATGGGGCCGTACTTTGAGCCGGCTGACACCATTCGGCGCTACCAGATTGCCACCCCCTCAATTATCGGAATCAGAGCGGTTGAGGTCGCTTACGAGATGATCGAGCGCGCCGGTATCGCACTTATTGAACAGAAGGCTGCCAGAGGCACGGAGCTGATGATGGATTTGTTCAAGCAATGGCTGGAACCACTTGGATTTGAAATTGCATCGCCTTCTGAAGCCGCGCTCAGAGGTGGTCACATAATCTTGACTCACCCGGATGCAAGGCAAATCGCATACGCAATGCGGAAGATTTCAAAGGTAATACCTGACTATCGAGAGCCCAACGCGATCCGGGTGGCTATTTCTCCGCTTGCGACCAGCTACACAGAGGTATTCGAGGGGTTTTCGCGATTGCGAGACTTGGTCGAAAGCGGAAATTACAAGAGCATCGAGCAAGATGCTAACCGCGTTACCTAAGACTCAGGACTTCTCTTGGATGCAAACTAAATAGCCAGAAAAGCTGGCAGTGAACACTCGGACAGAGCGAATGGATAACAGTGGAACAGAATAAGCACGTCACCTACATTTCTTACCTCAAAATTGATGAGCTCCTCGCGTTGCAACAGCCGTTGAGCGATGGCCCAGAGCACGACGAATTGTTGTTCATCACCATCCACCAGGTCTATGAGCTCTGGTTCAAACAGGTCCTTCACGAGGTCGCCGCACTGCAGGTCACCCTGCAAGAAGGTAACTCGCATCGATCCATGGCACTGCTAGGTCGAATCCGAACCATTATGAAGACTTGCGTCTCTCAACTGGACATCCTGGAAACAATGACGCCACTGCAGTTCAATTCATTTCGAGAGCGCCTGAGCTCCGCTAGCGGATTCCAGTCCGCCCAGTTCCGCGAGCTAGAGGCTGTGCTTGGAAGACGGGATCAGGCTGGCGCGAAAGCAGATGCCAAATCCGGCATGGGCATGGCTGAGCACCTACTTGCCGGCTCCCCAGCTCGAGCACGAGTAGAAGCTGCAATGACAAGAATGTCGTTGTGGGATTCTGCACTTCATTATTTCAACTCGAGAAAAGCAATACCAAAGGAGTTGCTGTCTAGAGACGTCACCGAAGCCTGGGAGCCTCACGAGGGTCTGCAGGATATTCTTATTGAACTTCACCGAGAGGACCCGGAAGCTTCCATGATTGGCGAGGCTCTAGTCGATTTGGATGAGGGTCTGCAAGAGTGGCGTTATCGTCACGTCAAGATGGTCGAACGCACTATCGGGCACAAAATTGGATCCGGAGGCTCTTCGGGAGCAGGCTATTTGGCAAGCACACTTTTCAACCCGGTGTTCCCAGATCTGTGGGCTATCAGGTCGCGTTTTTAACCTGCAGCCAGCACAACGTTTCTAACCAGCATTGCGCGGGTCATTGGGCCAACGCCGCCCGGATTCGGAGAGATGTGACCGGCAACCGTCGCAACACCAGGATGGACATCGCCCACAAGCTTTCCGTCGACTCTTGTTATTCCCACATCCAACACCGCAGCCCCGGGCTTTATCCATTCAGGTCTTATGAAGTGGGGGCTTCCTAAAGCCGCCACCACAATGTCCGAACGCGAAATAACTTCCTCGATGTGCCTAGATGCGCTGTGGAGCAAAGTTGGTGTCGCATCGATTCCCTTGCGAGTGAGCATTAGCCCGAGCGGTCTGCCCACGGTCAGCCCTCTGCCGATAATTGCAACTTCTGCCCCTCGAAGGCTCACGTCGTAGCGCTCTAGTAGTTCGATGATTCCGCTTGGAGTGCAAGGCAGTGGACTACTGATTTGCCCACCGGTGTTCATAACCAACCTGCCAAGATTCACCGGGTGAAGTCCATCGGCATCTTTATCGGGATCGATTAGTTCCAGCATTTCGTTGGCATCGATTCCACCCGGAAGCGGCAGCTGAACTATAAACCCGGTCACTTCCTTGGCTTGATTGAGGTCCTTTATTGCAGCCTGGACATCAGCTCTAGAGGCAGTTGCTGGAAGGTCGATTCGAATTGATTCGATTCCAACCTCAGCACAATCTCTGTGTTTACCCGACACATAAGAAAGCGATCCCGGGTCATCGCCCACCAAGATGGTTCCGAGCCCAACGTTTATGCCCCTGGCCTTCAGACCAACAACCTCAGCTGCAAGCTCTGTCTTTATGGCCTTGGCTGTTGCTAAGCCATCAAGTATTAGAGCGGTCAACCAGCTACCTAGTTTCTAGTCCGTCGTACAAAGGGAAGGCTTCGGTCAGAACTCTAACTCTTGCCTTCAATGCAGGTAAATCAGCACCTGGGATAAGAGCGTGAGCAATGATGTCGGCAACCTCTAAGAATTGTTCATCGCCAAAGCCTCGAGTCGCTAGAGCCGCTGTTCCAATGCGAACCCCAGAGGTCACCATTGGCGGCCTGGGGTCGTTAGGAACTGAGTTCTTGTTCACTGTCACCCCGGCCTCATGCAATAGGTTCTCGGCCATTTGACCGTCAACCTCAGAATTTCTAAGGTCAACAAGGACCAAGTGAACATCGGTGCCGCCAGTCAACACTGAAACTCCGGCCCCAGTGACATCGGCTTGGTTCAGCCTGTCTGCAATAATTCGCGCACCAGAAATGGTTCGTTCTTGACGCTCTCGGAATTCCGGCTGCATGGCTGCCTTAAAGGCAACGGCCTTGCCGGCAATGACGTGCATCAACGGTCCACCCTGCTGTCCAGGGAAAACAGCGGAGTCAATCTTCTTTGCCCACTCTTGCTTACAAAGAATCAGACCGGAGCGAGGACCGCCAAGGGTCTTGTGAACGGTGGTAGAAATCACATCGGCGTAAGGAACTGGGCTTGGGTGAACTCCGGCAGCAACAAGGCCTGCGAAGTGAGCCATGTCCACCCACAACTTGGCGCCAACCTCGTCGGCAATTGCCCTGAATGAAGCAAAATCTAGCTGCCTTGAGTAGGCCGACCATCCCGCAATCAGAACCGCTGGCTTTACCTCGATTGCGCGCTGACGAACAGTCTCCATGTCAATCAGATGCGTCTCTGGATCTAGTTCGTACGAGTGGCCCTCATACATACGCCCTGAAAAGTTCAGCTTCATGCCGTGAGTCAAGTGACCGCCGTGGGCAAGGCTCAGGCCCAAAATACGATCTCCTGGACTTGCCAGTGCCATGAGTACTGCCGCATTTGCCGAGGCACCGGAGTGGGGTTGAACGTTTGCGTGTTCCGCGCCAAACAATTCCTTTGCACGCTCTCTTGCAAGATCCTCTGCTATGTCTACCGCTTCACAGCCGCCGTAGTAACGCTTGCCCGGATAACCCTCAGCGTACTTATTGGTGAGGACTGAACCTTGGGTTTCTAAAATTGCAGCCGAGACAAAGTTCTCGCTCGCAATCATTTCCAAGGTGTGGCGTTGACGATCAAGCTCCTGCTGTAAAACCGCCGCAATTTCCGGATCGGCCTGACTTAGCGGGGACATAAAGTTGACTGAATGAGTAAGCATCACCCAACTTTATCAGAGTTATTTCAGTCAGAATGGTAGGCGCCAATAGTATTGAGGAATGCAATCTGCCAAAGAACACTGGGTTCTGACTTTTATTTGCCCGGACCGACCCGGCATAGTCCACGCAATCTCCGGGGCCGTAGTGGCGGCCGTTGGAAACATTACCGAGAGCCAACAGTTCACATCACAAGACACTGGCCGTTTTTTTATGAGACTGCAGATTGAAGCGGACATAACCAAGGCAGACTTCGAAAAACAATTTGAGGCCATCGCCGAGACTTTTCAGATGCAGTACGTGCTTGACCATGTAGACAGGCCAATGCGCACCGTCGTATTAGTCACCAAAGCCGACCACTGTCTAAATGACCTCCTCTATCGTCAGCGCGCTGGGCAAATTGGCATCGAAATCCCTAAAGTCTTTGGAAACTCTGACGACCTAAACGAGCTAGCCAGTTTTTTTGGAGTTGATTTTGAATCCCTCCCGACTAACAATCTCAGCGATAAGGCCAGCTTTGAAAAGCGATTGCGTGAAATTATTATCGAACACGACATCGAACTTATAGTTCTGGCTCGTTACATGCAGATTCTTTCCGCCGAATTCTGTGAGGAATTTGCCGGGAAGATAATAAACATCCACCACTCATTTTTGCCGGGCTTTAAGGGCGCCAACCCATACGCCCAGGCTCATGCTCGAGGTGTCAAGCTCATCGGTGCAACAGCACACTTTGTGACTGAGGATCTCGATGAAGGTCCGATCATTGAACAAAATGTGACCCGAGTTGAACACGCATCGACCAAGTCGCACCTGGTTCAGATTGGCCAGGACGTGGAGTCCAAAACGCTTACTCAAGCAGTCCGCTGGTTCGCCGAGCATCGAGTACTACTTGATGGTCAACGCACCATCATCTTCCGGTAGCCGATGAAGGCCAAGACTGCGGCTATCGCCCCGACAACCAACCATGGCGAAATCCGAGCAACAGAGTCCGGTCCCGCAGGTTTTTGGTCTCCCGAAGCCAACTCAGCTACGTAGGTTGACTGGGTAGGCATCTCGGTCTGATCGAGTAAATCCTCTTCGTCATTCGTCACCGTGGCTTCGCTTTCAAGTTCTTGAGGCTCAGGCTCAGGGGTGACCAGAGGTGGCTTTGAGGCGATTGGCGATGAGACAGCTTCGCTTGACCGAGTTGAGGCTGTGGCGACCGCTTTGGGCGGTGACTCTTTTTCAATTGGAATGACCTCTTCACTTTCAACAAACTCCAGGATCTCTTCAACGATCTCTTGGTCTATAAACTCAGGCGCCTCAATTGGTGATTGGATCTCATCCGGGAGCTCTGGCGCTAGTTGACTCGGAATCTGTAACGCGGGTTGCCGAGGAGCCACCTCCGGCGCCGGCGCCGGTGCTGCTGGAGTTGGTTCTGGAGTCGGCACCGAGGCAACAAGTGTTATTTCGAGAACTGAGTCGCTAGTTGGACCTGAGTTTCCCGCCCCGTCAATCAGGGAAAATGCCGCTAATTTCCAGCTCATGCTTCCAGGCGCGCAGCCAATATATTCGAAGGTTATTTCTCCTTCTCCAACCGTTGTAACCGGAAGGCAGCTTATTTCATCGGCGAGAAACTCGACAACCGCGTCCTGGATTAGAGAATCGTCGTGTCTGAGGGAGATTACCAGGTTGAAAGTCCCGTCGAATTCGGTGATTTCAGGCTCTAGCCATTGCGCTGTCGGAGCGATTGTGTCTCTTGATAACTCAAGGACAGTAGGTTCGGAAGGGCCCAAATTACCCATTGCGTCAGTCACAACCTTTGATTCAATAGTGATTGTGATATCGCCCTCCTGGCAATCGTTCAGGCTTAGCCTTTTGTTCAGAAGCGCAGTTGAACCACATCCTGCGACAAGAATGTCCTCAGAGGAAAAACCAGAATGATCCTCACTTCCAACAAGGTCAAACACGTAGTCGTGATCAGTCGAAGTAGTTTGCTCGAAGGTGAACTCCGGCCCAACCAAGTCAAGCTCAATCTGCAGAGAAGGACTCGTGTCATC
>CALGUV010000142.1 GCA_937920245.1 uncultured Microbacteriaceae bacterium | reverse complement strand
CCGGCGAAGCCGTAGGCCCAAAGCCACTTGCACCACAAAGTTTGGAAGTAGGGAAGCCTTGCGGTTAGACCCAAAAAGTGAGCGCCAAGTAGGTTGATAGTGGTCAGCGCTATTAGTTCACCGGTTGGAAATTCAGCGCTAACAGAAATCGCTTCTGATAGAAAATACCGAAGCATTGTTCCTAGGGCGCCTCCAATGAAGACGTATCCTGCCATTCTCCAGTTTTCAGACACAACCCAAGCCTAGCCAATGAAAAACGCTCCAGTTATTTGAGCGGCACCTTTGATTTTCTTCCAAGCTGGAAAGTCGACAGGAAGCCTAAGAACAAGAACAAACCTGCCGCCCAGGCTGCCAAGTGAACACCCTCCGTGAAGGCCTCACCGGACTGGTAGATGACTTCGTCAACTACCTCTTGGGAAACCTGCTGAGGAAGAAGAATTTCATCGAGTACCGGGATTGCTCCTCCGGCAGAGTCAACAACGAGTTCAACAACCTGCGTCTGCTGCTGAGCCGTTAGCCCGGTGTCTTGCAATCTGGTTTCCAAGTTCCCTTGAACCCCGGTGAACAGCATCGATCCGAGGACTGCGATACCCAGGGCAGAACCAACCTGACGGACAGTCGATTGTGATCCGGATCCCTGGCCGTTTTGCTCCATTGGGACATCCTGCATCACAACTCCGGTTAGTTGGGCCGTGGCCAAACCAATACCGATTCCATAAATAAACAGCAGCGGAGCAACCGCGACCCAGCCGCTTTCAGTGCTGGCCAGAAGTGCGATGCCGATTACGGCTACCAATTCAAGCAGCACACCAGTCTGGACGGCTCTTGCCGGAGGTAATTTGCCTGTCATTGCGCCACCGATGGCGCTTGCTAAGAAGGCGCCTCCTGCAAGCCAGAGCAAAACTAAGCCTGAGCTGACGGGGGAAAGACCAATAACGTTTTGCAGCCAAAGTGGCAGCGCGAACAAGATTCCGAACTCACCCATCGAGATGATTCCGGCTGCGATAGAGCCGTTTCTAAATGAAGTAATTGAAAATAGACCGAGATCCAGGATCACGTTTTTGTGGGCCTTTTCCTGTCTGATTTCCCAGCGCACAAAAGCCACGCTCGCAATTATCGAGATAGCGAGGGCAACTGGAATAACCGAAATTGAGTCCGCTGGCCACACAAAGTCACCGAGACTGAATTGCTTTTCAGTTTGTGTCCACCAGCCGTAGATGCGTCCTTCAATAAGCCCAAAGACCAGAGTCGAGAACATGACCACGGAGATAACTGCTCCGATCCAGTCGATGCCACCGGCACGCTGCGGAGACTTTGATTCTGGAACTAGCCACAGAAGCCCGGCCAAAATAATGATTCCTAGTGGCAGGTTGATCATGAACGCCCAGCGCCAAGTAAAGTCTGTTGCCAACCAGCCACCAAGTACCGGACCAACGGCCACCATGCCACCGATGGTTGATCCCCAAATTCCAAAGGCAATGCCGCGTTCGCGGCCCTGGAAGTTTGCATTGACTAGCGAAAGTGTTGTTGGGAGCACCATCGCTCCACCGACACCCTGAACAACCCTTGCCAAGATCAACTCGGTTGAAGACTCGGTGAGACCGGCCCAGACCGAAGCGATGATGAAGACCACGATTCCGAGGTTCAGGAGTCGCTTTCTGCCGAAGCGGTCGGCAAGCGAGCCAAAGACCAACAGCAAGGAGGCAAAGACCAAGATGTAGCTTTCTTGAACCCACTGAACCTCAGTGGATGACAAATCAAGTTCTTCGATTATGGCCGGGAAAATTGTGTTGACGATGGTTCCGTCGATGATCACCAGAGAAATGGCCATTGAAATAAACACAAGGCCGATCCAGCGTTTGCGCGAGGAGGTTTGCGATGACATGTTGCTCATTTCTTTTTTTGTTAACCAATTGCCAGGAGCGCACATGCCCCAAGCGCCAAAACTATTCCTGCACCCTGGGATAGGGCAATTCGTTCTTTTAAAAACACTCGTGCTAACAATATCGTTCCAACTGGATAAAGAGCGGTTAGCACAGCCGCAACTGCGAGCGCGCCGGATCTTGTCGCAACCAAGAAAGTCACGTTACCCAGAACATCGCCAAGCCCGGCTAGCAACAACAGGCCCGCCAATTTATAGTCAGCGATTCTTTCAATGAATGCCTTCTTTGGCGCCCTTAGCCAAAGCACAAAAAGACCGCCAATCAGCAGCACCAGTCCAACTGCCTTCATGACAACCAAGACTGCAAGCCCCGAATCCGCAGCGGCAGAATCAAGGAACAAGAAGATGCCCGAAAAACCGAGCCCAGCACCAACCGAATAGGCAAGAGCCAGTGGTGAGGGAAGTTTTACATTCTGGCCCGGCACAAAACCTACTAAAACCACCGCGATCAGAATTAGCACCACCGCGATAACCACGAAGTTCGAAAGTTCTTGACCAGATGCAACATCTACTAGGACTGGGATGATCGCTGAAATAACTGCAGTCAGCGGGCTAACGATAGAGATCGGACCAATGGCGAGACCTGCGTATAGGCAGCTAAGTGCGACGGCTGCAGCGATACCGGCTAGAGCGCCAGCTTGAATTGTTTGGGCAGAATACTCAGCACCAATGAACAGGCTGAAAACAATTGCGAGAACTAGACCGACGGTGAAGGAGTAGGTGGTTGCGGCCACCGCCCGAATTCGTTTTGCTGCGAGAGCCCCAACGAAATCTGCGTAGCCATAAGAAAAGGCGGACAGTAGGCCAAAAACGATGGTCACTATCCGCCTTCTTCCAATGTGGCTCCGACCGGCGTCGATCCGGTGACCTAACGATTTTCAGTCGTTCGCTCTACCAACTGAGCTACAGAGCCGTGGGGTAATACCCCACCATTCGCACTAGGCGAAGCGACCCTGACGAGACTTGAACTCGCGACCTCCGCCGTGACAGGGCGGCGCGCTAACCAACTGCGCTACAGGGTCAAATGGTGCTAATGACATCGCCTGGTGACCCCAACGGGATTCGAACCCGTGCTACCGCCGTGAAAGGGCAGCGTCCTAGGCCGCTAAACGATGGGGCCATGAAGTTGGCAACTTCAAAAGCACCGAGGTAAACATTACTGGTCAAATAGCCAGTTGGCAACACACAGAAAACCTTCAGTCATTAGTTGAGCCTTTCAGTTACCCTAATTGCCCGGAGGAATCTTGAAATTAGGTCGTAAACAAGTAGTCGCAGCTCTTGCTGGAGTGGGCATTTTGCTCACCAGCGTCCTGCTGGCGCCCGCCTATGCCGTGCCCAGCTACCCGACTGCAGCCGAGGTAGCAGCAGCAAAAGCAAGCGTCCAAGAAAAACAAAAAATGGTCGAGCGCATCGAGGTCATTCTGGAAACCATTCGGATTGAGGCAGACGCTCTTGAAGTAATCGCTCTTCAAAAAAACGAAGAATACAACCAGGCGGTGGAAGCAGTCGCGCAAATGTCAGCCAAGGTTGACGGACTGCAGTCCAAGGTTGAGCTGGCAGCAACAGAAGCTGAAGATGCCAAGATCCAACTGGCCCAAATAGTCGGCAAGATGTATCGCGATCAAGCAAGTGGAAACACTTCTCTCGAGTTATTTTTCAATCCTGGCAACGCAGAAGATTTGCTTTATCAACTGACAATGCAAGACATGCTTGCTCAGCGGACCGGCGCAATCTACCAGGCAGCAATCGATAAGCAGACTCAAGCCAAATCATTGGCTGAGGAGCTATCCAGCGCCAAGGAAGAATTACAGGGCTTCGAAGCCGAAGCCGAAAAGATATTTGCTGAAGCCAAAGCGGCGGCAGACGCAGTGATCGCCAAGGTGAAAGAGTCTGAGCGCGAGCGGGCCAACATGATGAGCCAGCTAGCGACCCTGAAAGACACGGCAGCCGATGTTGAGCGCCAGCGCATCGAGGGCCTAGAGGCCGAGCGCAGGCAAAACCTAGTGAAGTCCGCACCAACTGCCCCAGAGCTTTACAGCGTCGCTGAGCCAGATTGGTCAAAGGTTGAAACTGCAATTGCCTTCGCCAATGAACAACTCGGCGAGAGATATGTTCTTGGAGGCTCTGGCCCGAATGTTTGGGACTGCTCCGGAATCACGATGAAGGCTTACTCGGCAGCCGGCGTTTATATCGGCTGGCACTCAGCCACCGCTCAATACAACGTGTTGGCAAGTGCGAAGAGACTGGTTCCGTTCCAGGACGTCCAGCGCGGAGATCTAATTTGGTGGAGCAAGGAAACAGCATTTTCCGGTGACAAGTACCACGTCGCCATCTACCTGGGTGATGGCATGATGCTGGAAGCACCAAACCCAGCTAGGACCGTGAGAATTGTTCCGGTTCGCTACGGTGAAATTTGGCCATATGCCGGAAGGCCAACTGCCTAGGGCAACACCGAAAAGTTCGGGTTGCTAGCCCTTGAAGTTTGCGTAGGCGGCGTCGATGACCTTTTGGGTCGCCTCTTTGTCCGCCCAGCCTTGAATCTTTACCCATTTACCGGGCTCTAGGTCTTTGTAGTGGGTGAAAAAGTGCTCAATTTCATTTTTGGTCTGAGAAGGAACATCGCTTAGGTCCTGAATGTGGTCCCAACGAGGATCTTTGGCAGGAACGCAAATTACTTTTTCGTCCACGCCTCCATCGTCTTCCATGACCAGCATGCCAACAGCGCGAACCTTCACGCCGACACCCGGAAACAGTGGGTGCTCAAGTAGAACAAGGGCATCCAGAGGGTCGCCGTCGCCGCCGAGGGTGTTCTCAAAGAAGCCATAGTCGGTCGGATAGACAAACGGGGTGAACAAAACTCGGTCGAGATAGACACGACCAGTTTCGTGGTCGACCTCATATTTGTTTCTGGAACCGCGTGGAATCTCAATAACTACGTCGTATGACAAGGCTTCTCCTCAATAGGCTTAGCTAAAAGATTAGCGAATTGGGAGCGATGGTTATCAGAAATCGACTTACTCCGGCAGTTGCCGATGTTCGTCGAGCCGTGCGGGAAGGTCTTGAGGCCCTAAATCTTGAACCAAATTCGAGAGTTCTGGTGGCCTGCTCAGGTGGTCCAGATTCCATGGCGTTGGCCGCGGCGCTAATTTTCGAAGGCCCAAAACTTGGCCTTCGGGTAGCGGCAGTGGTGGTTGATCATGGTCTGCAAGAAGCCTCCACCAAGGTCGCTCAGTCAACCGCTGCAAAACTGGAAGAACTCGGTGCTGATCCAGTAGTCATCGAAACCATTACCGTGGTCGAAGCCGGCAATGGCCCGGAAGCCGCCGCCAGAACTGCCAGATATGAAGCCCTAGAGCGTGCTCGAAAGCTAGTTAGCGCCGAAGTTATATTCTTGGGCCACAACCTCGAAGACCAAGCCGAGACGGTTTTGCTGGGACTCACGCGCGGCTCGGGCTTGCGCTCAATTGCGGGCATGCAAGATTTTGATGAGAACAAAAAACTAGCTAGGCCTTTGCTTGGCATCAAGCGCGAGGTGCTTTTGCAGGCCTGTATTGACCAAGATATCGAAGCCTGGCAGGACCCTCACAACAAGGATCCTAAGTTCACCCGAGTGCGCATTCGACAGCTACTTGACACACTTGAAGCCGAGCTTGGTCCTGGGTTCGCGAGCGCTCTTGCAAGAACCGCCGAACTTGCCAGTGAGTCAGATGATGTTCTGCTTTCCGTGGCTCAAGAGCTTGTTGTAGAGGCAACCGTGTCAAGTTCGAGTAACGAAACTAAGTTATCGATTGCAAGCCTTAAAGGAGTGCTGCCCGGGCTTCGCCGAAGGGCGCTGTTTGAAACTGCAATTGCTGCCGGCGCGAAGACTATTTCTCGATCTCAAGTGATCGGAATCGATGAACTTATTACTAATTGGCACGGACAAAACAAGCTGGTTCTTTCTGGCATTACAGTAGAGCGAGTAAGCCAAGAGCTTGTCTTTAAAAGCGTCTAACCATCTATCAAACGGGAGCCGTGCATTGCACTTAAATCACCCAGACATTACGACGGTGCTAGTCACTGCAGACCAAATTGCCGAGAAGGTTTTAGAGCTTGCTGGACAGATTGATGCTCATTACCAAGACAAGGACCCGCTTCTAGTTGGAGTGCTAAAGGGTGCCGTGCCATTCGTGGCAGACCTTTCCAGGGCAATGCAGCTTTCAACCTCCCAAGACTGGATGGCAGTTTCTTCCTACGGTTCCGGAACCACTTCTTCAGGGGTAGTAAGAATCCTCAAGGATCTTGACACTGACGTTACCGACCGACACGTGTTGATCGTGGAGGACATCATCGATTCTGGTCTGACTCTTTCTTGGCTAACCACCAACCTTGCCAACCGAGGTGCAGCCTCGGTTGAGGTAGTCACTTTGCTTCGTAAGCCAGATGCTGCAAAGGTTCAGATAAATGTCAGGTGGGTGGGGTTTGATATCCCCAATGAGTTCGTAGTTGGTTACGGACTCGACTACAACGAGCGTTACCGATCATTAGACGGAGTTGGCGTGCTGTCACCTGCGGTCTACTCTTAAACGAATGGCATCGAATAAAGACATGGCAACTAAAAAAGACACCGCACCCAAAAAAGACCTGACCAAAAAAGACCCGACTGAAAAAGACCTAGCTAACAAAGACGCAGCCAAAAAAGACGAAGCTTCTTCGAAGGATATGACCCCTAAAGACAAGAGCAAGGCAAAGACACCCATGACTTTCAAGAAGTTTTTGCGTGGTCCGTGGCTTTGGATAGCGCTCGCGCTGTCGGTTCTTCTGATCGGAACAAGCCTTATTGGCGCCCAGCAGTTCACCAAGGTGGACACTCAAGTTGGTCTCGAGATGATCAAGTCCGGTGCCGCTGAAAAGGTCACCATTTTTGATGGCAACCAGCGCGTTGACGTAGAGCTTAGGAACCCGGATGCCGAGTTCGGCCAGAGCGTTCAGTTCTACTTTGTGTCAGGTCGAGCTGTAACCGTTGCTGAAATTGTTGCTGACTCTCAAATTTCAGAGGGCTGGACAGACGAAGTTCCCTCTACCCCCTGGTATCTAGCAATTCTGGGCTCGTTGTTACCATTCATCATCATCGGAGCACTGTTCTGGTTCTTGATGAGCTCTATGTCTGGCGGTGGCCGAGGGGTCATGCAGTTTGGTAAATCCAAGGCGAAGATGGTCACAAAGGAGACTTCCGATGTCACCTTCGATGATGTCGCGGGGATCGAAGAGGCCATTGAAGAGCTCACGGAGCTAAAAGATTTCCTAAAGAACCCAAAGAAGTTTTTGGACATGGGCGCAAAGATTCCTCGAGGCGTGCTGCTTTACGGCCCTCCGGGAACCGGAAAGACTCTGATCGCGAAGGCAGTTGCAGGCGAAGCCGGAGTTCCTTTTTTCTCGATTTCAGGTTCTGACTTCGTAGAGATGTTCGTGGGAGTTGGAGCTTCTCGAGTTAGAGATCTCTTCGAGCAGGCCAAGCAGGCTGCCCCCGCAATTATTTTCATCGATGAGATCGACGCAGTTGGCCGTCACCGCGGAACTGGAATTGGCGGCGGTAACGATGAGCGCGAGCAGACTCTAAACCAGTTGCTGGTCGAGATGGATGGCTTTGACACCAACGCCAGCGTTATTTTGATTGCTGCGACAAACCGACCGGATGTTTTGGATCCGGCGCTGTTGCGCCCGGGCAGATTCGACCGCCAAGTTGGCGTGACTGCTCCTGACCTGAAGGGTCGCGCAAAGATTTTGAAGGTTCACTCAAAGTCCAAGCCAATTGCCGAAGGCGTGGATTTGAGCCTGATTGCAAGACGCACACCTGGGTTCACCGGTGCTGATCTAGCAAACGTGCTGAACGAATCTGCACTCCTGGCCGCGAGACTCAACCGCACCGAAATAACCGACGAGATTATCGATGAGGCTATTGACCGCGTGATCGGTGGACCGCAGAAGAAGTCCTCGATCATGAAAGATCAAGAGCGTCTAGTAACTGCATATCACGAAGCTGGTCACGCACTTGTTGCCGGCGCAGGAAACTACTCGGATCCGGTTACCAAGGTCACTATTTTGCCAAGAGGGCGAGCTCTTGGATACACCATGGTTATGCCCATGGAAGATCGTTATTCAATCAGCCGCAACCAGCTTCTGGATCAGATTGCCTACGCAATGGGAGGCCGTATCGCAGAAGAAGTTGTGTTCAAGGACCCTACTACTGGAGCCTCTAACGACTTTGAGAAGGCAACGAGCATTGCCCGCCAGATGGTTACCAAGTACGGCATGAGTCAAAAGATTGGTGCCATCTCTCTTGGCAGCGGAAACAACGAGCCGTTTTTGGGCCGCGAACTGGCGACCCACGCGAACTACTCAAACGAGATGGCTCAGCAGGTGGACGCGGAAGTACGTGCAATTCTGGATCGCGCCCAAGATGAGGCCTATAAAGCCATAACGACGAACAGAGCTGTTCTGGACAAGCTTGCTAAATCATTGCTTGAGCAGGAGACCCTAAATCAAGACGAGATAGCAAAGATCTTTAAGGCTGTGAAGAAGGTTCCGGCAAGAACCGCATGGCGATCCTCAACCAAGCGCACCGGAACCAACAAGGGCCCGATTGCGGTTCCCAAGCGCAAGGTTGTTCAGCTAGAAGCTCTTGAGGACAAAACAGAACCGGCAGTCAAAAATGCAGACTGATCGCATCAAGGCGGCAGTAGTCGAACTTCTCGAGGCAATCGGCGAAGATCCCAACCGGCCTGCTTTGAAAAACACTCCCACCAAAGTCGCCGAGGCCTACACTTCTTTTTTTCGCGGCATTGGGGTTGATCCTCAAAGCGTAATCGGCGACATGTTTGATGCAGTCAACTCCGAGGCGGTAATCCTCAAGGACATCGAGCTGGTGTCGATCTGTGAGCATCACCTACTTCCTTTTACCGGAGTCGCCCACATTGCCTATTTGCCGAACAAAAAGCTGGCGGGTCTTGGAAGGCTTGCGAGCGTTATTGAGGTTCTTGCGGCAAGGCCTCAACTTCAAGAGAACCTAACCGCCGAGGTGGCGGACGCTCTCGAAGAGGCCCTAGATGCCAAGGGTGTTTTAGTTGTTATTGAAGCCAGGCATCAGTGCGTTGCATCCAGGGGTGCTCGCCAACCAGATGTAAATACCGTGACCCTGGCATCAAGGGGCCTATACACAGAACCCAGCTATCGCGCTGAGGTCCTGGGGCTAATAAATAAAAAATCATGACGGGCTGGACCAGGCCGCTACTAATGGGCGTGCTGAATGTAACCCCGGACTCTTTCAGTGACGGTGGGCAATTCCTAGAACCCGCAAGGGCACTTGAGCAGGCGAGTATGTTGAGCGTTCAGGGAGCACAAATCATCGATGTTGGTGGGGAGTCGACAAGGCCAGGAGCTGTGCGGGTGACTCCGGCCGAAGAGCAGGCAAGAATTCTTCCGGTTATTGAGGCCATCAAGAGCGATCTTGATATCACTATCTCGGTTGACACAATGAACGCAGCCACGGCAAGAAAGGCTGTCAAGGCTGGCGCAAGCATCGTCAATGACATCTCCGGTGGGCTTTCGGACCCTCAGATGTTCGCGGCTATCCAGGATCTAGATTGCAAGTATGTGCTCGGCCACTGGCGCGGTCACGCGGACAAAATGGAATCCATGGCTCAGTACTCTGATGTCGCGCGCGAGGTTGTTGCGGAGCTAGCTGAACAGGTGGCCATGGCGGTAGCTGCCGGGATCTCAAGAAGTCGAATTGTCGTTGATCCGGGCCTAGGTTTTGCAAAAGATATTTACCAAAACTGGGACCTAGTGAATCGCCTGGATGAGCTTGAGCAACTGGGGCTACCGGTCTTGGTCGGGGCTTCCAGAAAACGCTTTTTAGCTCACGCGTTGAGCGCCCGAGATCCAGCTTCGGTCTCCATGCCGAGACGAGATGTTGCCACTGCGGTCTTGACAGCTTTGTTGCTTCAGCGAAAACTATGGGGTGTGAGGGTTCACGACGTTCAAAGCACCAGCGATGCAATCGCCATCGTTTCTTCCTTGAAGAATCATCAGGAGACCAAGTGATTTATAAAATCAGAATCGACGGCCTATCGGTCTTCGGCTATCACGGTGTCCAGCAGCATGAAAAGGACTTCGGCCAAGAGTTTCTAATTGATATTCACCTGGATGTTGATTCTGGTTTGGAGGATTCTATTGATTCCACTGTTTCCTATGCTGCTATCGCTGATTTGGTAACTGAGTTATCGGCAAGAACGCGATTTGATCTGATTGAGTCATTGGCGAGGGCTCTGGTTAGTGCTTGTTTGAAATATGATCCGCGGGTTCTTCGTTCAACAGTCACTGTTCACAAACCAAATGCCCCGCTCGGCCAAAAGTTTCAAGATGTGTCAGTAACCCTGGCTGGATCAAGAGATGAAAACTAGGGCCGTCATAGCTCTGGGAGCAAACCTGGGCGATAAAGAAAAAACTATCTCTAAGGCTCAAAAACAAATCGGCAAACTTCGCGGCGTTGAACTAGTTGCGAACTCAAAAAAATACCGCTCCCACGCTCTCACTGAGCAGGGTGTCGATCCAAGTGAGCCGGAGTATATAAATGCTGTGACAATCATCGACACTTCTCTTTCTCCAAAAAAGTTACTTTCGAGGCTCAACGAAATCGAGAATAAATTTGGCAGGATTCGCTCGACCAAATGGGCAGCGCGCACTCTAGATCTTGACATCATCACATTTGGGACCAGCGTCGTTGATACCAAATCGCTTGTCATTCCTCATCCCAGAGCCCAAGAGAGAGCATTCGTTCTGATTCCTTGGTTGGAAGTAGACCCAGATGGTGCGCTCACCGGGGTTGGCCCAGTCAAGGAACTGGCAAAGGGCATGGATTCAATGGTCTGGGTAATCCAGTGAATGGATCGATGGGCAAATCAGCGGCCGGATTTTCAGTTGTTGGCCTAGTCCTGGGTCTTACTGTGGCTCAGCTCTCAGCAGGGTTTGGCTATGTTTTTCCTGCCAGTCCGATCAGCTTGCCAATCAGCTTGCTGGTGCTTGCGCTCGCAAACTACCTATTCAGTTTTCCGATTTACCGATATCGCAAGCAACTTGGACGCTACAAAGAAGGAATAAGGCCAGAAAGGCCAAACCCCTTTTACGCCGTTCGAGTCTTGATTCTTGCAAGAGCTTCGGTTTTGGCTGGCGCGTTGTTCGCCGGCTGGCACGTCGGCGTGATTATTTGGCTCGTAAGTTTTAGCGTTGCGCCGGAGAATTTGATGCTATCCAGCTCGTTTGGGTTAGTTGGCGCCGTAGCCTTAACAATCGGTGGATTGGTTTCGCAGTGGAACTGCAAAACGCCACCGAGTTCTGATTCTGATTGAAACTGGAAGGCTAGCTAGATGAAGATTGGTGTTGTCGGGGATGACCCAGCCGGCCCGGTACTTGCCAAAGCCTGGGCTGCAGCCGGGCATGAGCTAATCGGAGTATTCGTTGAAAGCCCTGAGGCCATCGATCGAATCGAAGCACTGATTCCCGACGTGCCAATCGCCAATATGGCAGCGGTTGTTGAGGATGCTGATTTAGTTTTGCTTGCAATCCCCTCGAGTGACTTGGAAATAACTTGCGCAGGGCTGGCCGATCTTGGATTGTTTGGACCAAAGAAAATAGTGGTCCACCTCTCGCCATTGGTTGGGTATTCGGTGTTAGCGGATGCTGCCAGATTTGGAGCAATTCCGATCGCCATGCATCCGGTGATGCACTTCACTGGCACATCAATGGACCTAACTGTTCTAAAAAACACCTCTATTGCTGTGAGCGCGCCAGAGCCCCTCACGCCCATTGCCGAGGCCTTGGCCATTGAGCTAGGCGCTGAGCCAATGGTGATAACTGAGGACCAAAGAGCCGCCTACGCAGAGGCTTTTGAGGTTGCGAATAGTTTTTCCTCTTTGGTTGTCAGACAAGCTCTTGGCATTTTGGAAGACGCAGGAATCCAAAACCCCGCCAGACTAATAGCACCGGTAGTTAGAAGTGCTGTCGAGACTGCGCTGTCGCAGCCGGTTAGCAAGATTGACCCGAAGGATGCGCTCTGATGCAACTAGCTCAAAAGATTGTGGAATTAGAACAAGCTTTAGCGATCGCTGATACCGACGGAAAACGCGTTGGGTTTATCCCAACGATGGGAGCACTTCACAAAGGACATTTGTCCTTGGTCAAAAAAGCTCAAGACCAGGGTTTGTTTATTGTGGTGTCGGTTTTCGTGAACCCAAGACAATTCGGTGAGGGCGACGATCTGGAAAACTATCCTCGAACCCTCGGCGTTGATGCCCGGGTGCTAAGCGACGCCGGGGTTGATGTTTTGTTTGCCCCAAGTAGTAATGAGGTTTATCCGGCGAGTGGCGTCAAGGAAATATCCGCTGGTGAGCTTGGGGCTCTGTTTGAGGGAACAGTTAGGCCTGGCCACTTTGACGGCATGCTGACAGTTGTCAATCGGTTGTTCAATTTGGTTCAACCTGATGTTGCGTTCTTTGGATCCAAGGATGCGCAGCAGTTGATGTTGGTCACCCAAATGGTTCGGCAACAGGTTGCCAACGGGGATCGCGAACCAATAAAAGTAGTGGCCTGCGAAACAGTGCGTGATGAAGAAGGCTTAGCTCTTTCAAGCAGGAACCAGCGCATCCCCAAGGATCTAATTCCGGCCGCAAGGACACTTCATAAGGCCTTGATTGCGGGCTCAAAAAAGAAAACAAAAGCTGACTGCATCGAGGCTGCAATGGCGCAGCTCGATCCAATTATTAGACTTGACTATCTAGAACTAGTTGACCCGGATACTTTTGCGGTCACCGAAGGCGTAGCAGGCGCCAGAATGGTGATTGCCGGATGGGTCGGAGAAGTTCGTCTAATCGATAATTTATTAGTAGGTGGTGTCTAAAGTGGGCGAAGAGTACGAGGAGATAGACCTCCCCGAGCAAATTGCAGTCCGGATGGACAAGCGTGAGCGGCTAAACGCTCTGGGTTCCGCTTACCCTGTCACGCTGCCAATCACTCACACCATTGAGGCGACCAAGGCCAAGTATCCAAATCTTGAACAGGACATCGCGACCGGTGACCAAGTCGGGCTGGCCGGAAGAATCATGTTTCTTCGAAACACCGGCAAGCTTTGCTTCGCCACTTTGCAGTCCGGCTCTGGGGAGCGAATCCAGGCAATGATCAGTCTTGATAAAGCCGGGCAAGAGCAGCTTGACAGCTGGAAAGACCTTGTCGATTTGGGTGATCATGTTTTTGTCGAGGGCGAGGTTATTACTTCTAAGCGCGGCGAGCTAAGTGTTTTGGCCACCAAGTGGCTAATGGCAGCAAAGACTCTTCGGCCACTGCCCAACCTTCATAACGAACTGGGCGAAGAGTTTCGAGTTCGACACCGCTACATCGATTTGATTGTCCGAGACCGGGCTCGCGAGGTCGTGAAGATTCGCGCTGGAGTGATGCAGTCGATTCGAAACACTTTTGCTAAGCAGGCCTTTATTGAGGTTGAGACACCGATGCTGCAGGTCATGCACGGCGGCGCATCTGCCAGGCCGTTCAAGACCCACTCGAATGCCTTTGACACTGACTTGTATCTTCGAATTGCACCGGAGCTATTCCTGAAGCGAGCGGTTGTGGGTGGTTTGGAAAGAGTCTTTGAAATAAACCGAAACTTCAGAAACGAAGGCGCGGACAGAACCCACTCACCTGAGTTTGCAATGCTCGAGGCCTACGAGGCATACGGCGATTACCACACCATGATGGATCTGACTCAAGCCCTAATCCAAAACGCCGCATCCGATGTTCTTGGAACTCAAGTGGTTCAGCTCGAGGACGGCACAGTCAACGACCTAAGCGGCACTTGGCCAAGAGTTTCGATGTATGAATCCTTGTCGGAGGCCTGCGGTGTGACAGTCACACCGGAAACTTCAGTTGCGGAGTTGAAGAAGCTTGCAGACACTGTCGGCATTGAAATCGACCACCCGCTGCACGGCAAGTATGTTGAAGAGCTTTGGGAGCACTTTGTGAAGCCTGGGCTTACCGGTCCTGCGTTTGTGATTGATTTTCCGGTGGACACTTCGCCTTTGACTAGAGATCATCGCAGTAAGGCTGGCGTTGTTGAAAAATGGGATCTTTACATCATGGGTTACGAGCAAGCCACTGGTTACTCCGAGTTGGTGGACCCGGTTGTCCAGCGGGAGCGCTTCGTGGCTCAAATGCAATTGGCGGCCACCGGAGATCCGGAGGCCATGAAGCTGGATGAAGAGTTTTTGAAGGCTTTGGAGTTTGGTATGCCGCCTTCCGGTGGCTTAGGGCTCGGTATCGATCGACTCTTAATGTCGCTCACCGGCCTAGGTATTCGGGAAACCATCTTGTTCCCGTTGGTGAAGTAGGTGGAGATGACTGCTTGGGAGACCTTGCTAGACGTGTTAATTTCACTGATTCCGCCAGCCGCGGTCGGAGTGATATTTTGGATCATGATGCGCTCCATCTTGCGCGCCGATAAAGGTGAGCGCGATGTCTACGCGAAGATCGAAGCAGAAGAGCGGGCTAAACGCGCTAACGCCTTGGGCGAACAGCGCTAGTTTTGTGTCAAGCACCCCCGTAGCATTTTGATTACGGATTTTGAAAGGTGCTAACTTGTTCGAGAAATTTACAGACAAGGCTCGCAGAGTCGTTGTGCTTGCTCAAGAAGAGGCCAAGCTTCTAAACCACAACTACATCGGAACTGAGCACATCTTGCTCGGTCTGATTCACGAGGGCGAGGGCGTTGCCGCGAAGGCGCTTGAGGCGCTGGGCATAAACCTTGAGCAGGTTAGAGAACAGGTCCAAGACATTATCGGTCAGGGCCAGCAATCGCCATCCGGGCACATTCCGTTTACCCCACGGGCCAAGAAGGTTCTTGAGCTAAGCCTGCGAGAGGCACTTCAGCTAGGACACAGCTACATCGGAACCGAACACCTACTTCTTGGACTAATTCGCGAGGGTGAGGGTGTTGCTGCTCAGGTGCTAACCAAGCTCGGAGCCGACACAAACAAGGTTCGTCAGCAAGTTATTCAGTTGCTATCTGGTTACCAGGGCAAGGAAAGCGTTTCAGTTGGCGGAGAAGCCCAGCCTCAGGCCAAGGGTTCTACGATCCTTGACCAGTACGGCAGGAACCTCACGCACGCTGCCGCAGAAGGAAAACTTGACCCAGTAGTGGGTCGTGACAAAGAAACCGAACGCGTAATGCAGATTCTTTCCCGCCGAACCAAGAACAACCCGATTTTGATTGGTGAACCAGGGGTTGGAAAAACGGCAATTGTCGAAGGGTTGGCTCTTGCAATCGTTGCTGGAAAAGTGCCGGAAACGCTGCGTGGCAAGCAGCTTTACACCCTTGACATGGGAAGCCTTATCGCGGGGTCCCGTTACCGTGGTGACTTTGAAGAGCGACTAAAGAAAGTAACAAAGGAAATCCGCACTCGCGGAGACATCATTACTTTTATCGATGAAATCCACACCCTTGTTGGTGCCGGAGCCGCAGAGGGCGCTATCGATGCCGCGTCGATCTTGAAGCCGATGCTCGCAAGAGGCGAGCTTCAGACCATCGGGGCGACAACCCTGGATGAATATCGAAAGCACTTTGAAAAAGATGCTGCGTTGGCCCGGCGGTTCCAGTCGATTCAGGTTGCAGAGCCATCCCCGGCGCTTGCAATCAACATTCTTAAGGGGCTGCGCGACCGCTATGAGGCTCACCACAAGGTCTCGATAACCGACGGTGCAATCGTTGCAGCAGTCTCAATGTCCGATCGCTACGTGACCGACAGGTTCCTGCCGGACAAGGCCATTGACTTGATTGATGAGGCCGGTGCCAGGTTGAGGCTCAGCTTCCTGTCAGCTCCTCCAGAGCTCAAGGCAATGGAAGAAAAAGTGGCTGTCGTGCGCCAAGCCAAAGAGCAGGCGATTGCAGATCAAGACTTTGAAGCCGCAGCAACCAAGCGCGATGAGGAGAAAAAGCTCACCGCCGAAAAGGTTCGCATGGAGAAGGAATTCCGCGATGGCAGCTTAGACACCCCAGGGGTTGTTGACGAAGCACTTATCGCCGAAGTTATTGCTCAGGCAACTGGTATTCCAGTATTCAAGCTAGGCGAGGACGAAGGCGCCAAGCTTATTTACATGGAGGACGGTCTCCACAAGCGAGTCATTGGCCAAGAGCAGGCAATTGCCGCGCTTTCAAAGACCATTCGCCGCCAGCGTGCAGGGTTGAAAGATCCAAAGCGCCCATCTGGTTCGTTTATCTTTGCCGGCCCGACCGGTGTTGGAAAGACCGAGTTGGCCAAGGCCCTGGCGGAGTTCTTGTTTGAGGACGAGGACGCACTAATCGCGCTTGACATGAGCGAGTACAGCGAGAAGCACACTGTTTCTAGGCTATTTGGAGCCCCTCCGGGCTTCGTTGGCTACGAAGAAGGTGGTCAGCTGACCGAGAAGATTCGTCGTAAGCCATTCTCAGTTGTGCTGTTCGATGAGATCGAAAAGGCCCACCCGGACATCTTCAACTCGCTGTTGCAGATTCTCGAAGAGGGTCGTTTGACCGACGGCCAGGGACGCGTTGTGGACTTCAAGAACACAATCATCATCATGACCACAAACTTGGGCACCAGGGAAATCACTGGCAGCACACTTGGTTTCTCTCTCGAGGGTGACAGCCAGAATGACTACACCCAAATGAAGGGCAAGGTGAACGAGGAGCTGAAGAAGAATTTCAAGCCCGAGTTCTTGAACCGAGTTGATGACGTAATCGTCTTCCCACAGCTATCTCGTGAGGAGCTATTGCAGATCGTTGATCTGTTTATTTCGAGGCTTCAGCTTCGTTTGGACGACCGCGATTTGAAGCTGACTTTGACCACATCGGCCAAGGAGAGACTAATCGAGCTTGGATACGAGCCGACAATGGGAGCCAGGCCGCTTCGAAGGGCCGTGCAGCGTGAAATTGAAGATGCAATTTCCGAGCGTATCCTCACCGGCTACATCGGCAACTCGCAGGATATTTTGGTTGATTACCTCGAGGGCGAGTTCAGTTTCGTTGCAAACTCCCGAGAGACTGAGACCGTAGCCAAGGCATGACCGAGGTCCAAAAGTACGAGGTGGTGAAGTCCTATAAGGACTTTGAAGTGCGCGCGTATGCGCCCTTCATCACCGTCTCTACGCATGAATCCGGAAACATGCTTTCCGCTGGCAATCAGGCTTTTAGAAAGCTCGCGAATTTTATTTTCGGGGGCAATCAAGAGTCAAGGCAAATCCCAATGACCACCCCGGTCACTGAAGTTCCCGTGGATGATGGATTTGAAGTTTCTTTTGTGATGCCTCATGACATGGCGATGGCTGACATGCCCACCCCGGCTGGAGCAAACCTAAAGATTACCGAGCATCCGGCGGTAAAAATGGCGGCCATCAGGTTCTCTGGCACGGTGGGCAATCAATCGTTTCCAAATAACGAAAGAAAACTCAAGGATCTGCTTTCGGCCCAAGGAATTGAGTTTGAACCGACGCCGATTTATGCGCGCTACAACGCCCCAACAACCCCGTTTTTTCTGAGGCGCAACGAAGTCCTGCTTTCTCTCAAGGCTTGAGTAGTTCATAATTACCTAATGTTCCAAATCCGATCAGCTAAAACCACCGATGTCCCAGCCATAAGCAAAATTGCTGCGCCCTTGGTCGATAACCGAGTGCTGCTTGGCAAAGAAATGGTCGAAACCTACGAAGCAATTCAACAATTTGTGGTTGCCGAGCAAGATTCCAAGCTGCTTGGATTCGGTGCGCTGCATGTGATGTGGCAAGACTTAGCTGAGGTCAGGACTTTAGCGGTTGACGAGCAGTCCAAGCGCCAGGGCATTGGTAAGGCGCTGTTGTTCGAACTTGAAGCCAGGGCAAAGGCCCTTGGCGTGACAAGGGTGTTTTGTCTGACATTCGAAAAAGAATTTTTCTCTGCAAATGGCTATCAGGTGATATCAGATGTTCCAGTCGACCCAGCCACCTACGCAGAGCTAGTTCGTTCTCACGATAACGGCGTCGCAGAATTTTTGGATCTTGCAAGAGTTAAGCAAAACACGCTTGGAAACTCGCGCATGCTCAAGCACCTCTAGCTAGATTTGTCCCATGACCCAACTAGACCCCGTGATCATTAGAAGAAGACGAGTCGCAGCCTTGGGCATTGTGGCGGTTTTAGTGATCGCAATTTGGTTAGTATCCCAGCTTGTAATTGGGCAGAGCCAGGCCCAGGTTGAGCCTGCTCCCGAGGAAACCGAAGTGGGTGTTGCGGCTGAAATCACTGATTGTGCACCAGGCGTGGTCTCATTGGCAGCAATGGTCGGGACCTTCGATCAGGCAACTCAAGTCAGCGAAACTCTAAATAATTTTTCATCCGATGCGATTCCGTATCTTTGGTACGAAGTAACCAACACTGGTTTGGTGGACTGCCGGTTTAATGTTGGATCAAGAGTGACTTTCTTCACCATCACATCGGGCGAGCAGACCTATTATTCGTCCAGGGACTGTGATCGGTCCGACAGCAAAGATTTGACTGTTTTGCTTCAGGCCAACGTCCCGCTGAAGGCTGAGCCATCTGCCTGGGATCGGGTTTATTCATCTTCTGAAGGCTGTAGTGCAGCCCAGGGGATGCAGGCAGTTCCCGGCGGCGGCGCCACCTACAAGCTAAAAGCTGAGGTGAACGGAGTTATCTCCGAGGATGTTCGCTTCATCCTCAACTAGACACCTATTGCGACTGGTCCGATTGGGCCAGTGCTTGAGTGAGGGCCTTTTTTAGCTGCCCACTTGTTGAATCAATAATTATCTTGTGGCCCAGTCGACTGGCCTCATTGGTTCGCTGCGAAAGATTAGCAACCCCGCGGACCTCCCCCGATAGTGATATTTCACCGAAGGCCGCGACTTTGGTTGATACGGGTTTGTCGCTGACTGCAGAAGCAATGGCAATCGCGATTGCCAGATCGGCGGCGGGCTCAATAATTCTCATTCCGCCAACCGTTGAGACATAAACATCCTTGTCGCTAAGCGAGATTCCAGCTCTTCGCTCCAGCACAGCAAGCAGCATTGCCACTCGGGAGCTGTCCACGCCGTTTGTGACACGCCTTGGCTGCGGGGAGCTACTCTTCACCACAAGTGCCTGAATTTCAGCCCTCAGTGGGCGCCTGCCTTCGACCGCCACGGTTATGCAGGTTCCAGAAACCGGCGTGCTGCCGCTGGAAACGAACAGCGCACTCGGGTCAATAACTTCCGCGATGCCCTCGCCGGTCATTTCGAAGCAACCAACCTCGTCGGTGGGGCCAAATCTATTTTTCAGGGTTCTTACGAACCGAAGTGCTGTTTGACGGTCACCCTCGAAGTGACAAACAACATCAACTAGGTGCTCCAGAGTTCTTGGGCCGGCAATTGACCCGTCTTTAGTGACGTGGCCGACCAAGATAACTGGCGTGGAATTCTGCTTTGCTAGCCGAATCAGGTTGGACGCAACTTCTCTAACTTGCGCCGGCATTCCGGCGGCACCGTCGATGTCATCAGAGCTAATGGTCTGAACTGAGTCCACGACCATCAATTCAGGCTTTACCTGCTCGAACTGCCCAAGGACGTGACCTAAATCAGTTTCAGCCGCCAGGTAAAGATTCTCGCTCAGGGCATTGGTTCGTTGAGCACGCAGTCTTACTTGGCTGGCGGATTCCTCTGCGGAAACATAGAGAACCCTTTTACCGCTCTTTGCAAGCCTCGATGCAACCTCTAGCAACAACGTACTCTTGCCAACTCCTGGTTCACCGGAGAGCAGTATCGCGGCACCGGCAACCAGGCCGCCACCTAAAACTCGATCAAATTCAGAAACCATGGTTTTTTGATAACCATCGGTCACCACGGCCACTTCGGTTATTGGCCTGGCCTCATGCCCGACAGCGATTCTGGCGGCCTTTGCCTTGGTGGTTTGTGTGGCCTCGGCGATTGTTCCCCAGGCTTGGCACTGACCGCACTGGCCCGACCACTTTAGAGTCGTCCAGCCGCAGTCGGAGCATCGATAATCAATTTTTGTCTTGGCCACAAGAACAAACTACCGTGGGTCACCCCCAGCTGGATAACCTAAGAGAACAAGCCTTAAAATTTTGGGTTCAAACAGTTAGGTATTAGATGCGCAAACACTCGCAAGAACTGTGGCTGGTGCTGATGGTTTCACTCGGTGCAAGCGCGATCTATTCGATTCTTAGTCTTGCTAGAAAGCTAACAAGCACCCAAGGCTTAGCTGGTTCAGTAACGACCATCAACCAACCGCTGGCAAAAACTCCTTGGCTAGATTTAGTCAGCCAACTTGCCTCAATCTCACTGGCATTGGTGCCAGTGTTATTGGCGCTTTATTTTTTGCGGATGGACAAGATAAAAATCGGCCTAATGCCTGTGAAAAAAGACTGGATTATCGGCATCTCGCTGCCACTGGTTATTGGCATTCCCGGCATCGCTCTTTACGTGGTCGCTTTGAATCTTGGGCTAACCTCCAGGATTGTGCCGAGCTCGTTGGGTGATTACTGGTGGACGCCGGTCGTGCTGGTGCTTGCTGCACTGCGATCAGGTCTTCAGGAAGAAATCATCGCGGTTGCATTTTTTACGAAAAAACTAAAAATTATCAGACCGGAAATAACGATCATTTCGGTGGTAATTCTCTCCAGTTTGTTTAGGGCCAGCTATCACCTGTATCAGGGCTTTTCGGCTTTCCTTGGCAACTTTGTAATGGGCTTGGTCTTTGGCTACTTGTTCATGAGAACTGGCAGGGTGGCTCCGCTGGTGATTGCCCACACGATTATGAACACTGCAGTTTTCATCGGCTTCCCGCTGGTAGCTGGTTTTCTCTAGCCCTCGTAAGCTTTGAAGATGGAAAAACTAAGAGTGTGCTTTTTAGGAACCGGATCGATGGGCTCGGCCGTTCTAACCGGATTGATTGCCAGCGGTCACCCGCTTGAGCTAATTTCCGCAACCACTAAATCGATACTCTCTGCCGATGCGTTGCGTGCCAGGGGAATAAGCGCGATGGCCATCGAGGAAGCAGCTGACGCTAATGCTTTGCTCGCCGGCGATGCCGATTTGATCGTTTTAGGGGTAAAGCCTTATCAAATCAAAGACGTGCTGGCTGAAATCAGAGATGAAATTGCCCCGAATGCGGTGGTCATTTCTATGGCTGCAGGAATCAAGCTAGCTTCAATGAAAGAGGTCTTACCGGGAAACCCCAATCTCATTCGCACCATGCCCAACACCCCAGCTCTTGTGGGCATGGGTGTAACTGGAGTGGCAGCTGGCCCAAGTGCATCGGCTGATGCAGTTTCGGCAACCATGGAGCTATTTGACTCGGTTGGCGCGGCTCTGGAGATTACTGAAGAGCAGATTGATGCCTTGAGTGCAATTTCCGGCTCGGGCCCAGCTTGGGTGTTTTACATCATGGAACAGTGGGAGCAGATTGCTCAAAACCACGGCTTTAGCAAAGAACAGGCTGCAGTTATGGTTCGCGGCACTTTGGCCGGATCCATCGACCTACTGGCTCAAAGCGACGAAGAGCTTGCAACACTGCGCTCAAATGTAACAAGCCCCGGTGGCACAACCGAGCGCATTATTGACACTTTGGAAAAAGCCGACTTACAGACAATATTTGAAGCCAGCCTTCAAGCGGCACTTCAAAGGGCTAAAGAAATTGGCGCCAGCTAGCTCTAAGCTGTAGTTATGGCAGATATTTTTGAAGCAGTTGCAGACCCTACCCGTCGCAAGCTACTAGAAAGCTTGCTGAATTCCAACGTTGGTGGCTCCGGCGAACTGACGGTTTCACAGCTTGTTGAAATCACTGGACTTGGACAACCTACGGTTTCTAAGCACTTGAAGACTCTTCGCGAGGTTGGCCTGGTTGCAGCGCGCGAAGAGGGACAAAAACGTTTTTACTCGGTCACTCCTGAACCACTTGAAGAAATAGAAGATTGGATGATCGACTTCCTCTCGCTTGATTTTGAAAGCGAAGAAGAGATGGTCGATGATCTAGCTCACAGTCTTGCTGGTGCCGGAGAGCAGCTTGGCCACTGGCTAACCGAGCGTTCAAGTTGGCTAACGGGTCAGCTCAAATCCAGGGCCTCTGAGGTTGACATCGACTTTAATGCAGCAGAGATGGGGCACCGACTTGGTCGCAAGCTCGCCGATGCCAGGTCGGAAGCCGAGAAGTCGGTGAAGGATTTCGAGCGCATAGCCAAGCAAAAAGTTGAAGAAGTAATCGACGATGTGAAATCAGAGGCTCAGCACTTGGCCGAAGAGGTTCGCAACCGAACTTCGAAGAAGTGACCCCATGACAAAGGGTGCTAACGACGACATGAGAGAATTTGCCAGGCAACAGCTAAAGAAAAAGCAAGGGTTCAAGACTTATCTCGCCGTCTATGTGGGTGTTACCGGTCTGGTGACCGCAATTTGGTTTTTGACTTCTCCGGGAAGTTATTTTTGGCCGATCTGGGTTATTTTTGGTATGGGAATCGGAGCAGTTGCGACCGGTCTAGATGCCTATGGGAACAGCTGGTTGAAGCCGATCACCGAAGCAGATGTCGATGCAGAGGTTGAGCGTCTTGGCCGTAGAGGCTAGACTATTTAGGTTGACCATTCGGGCAATCACAAGTTTTATGAGGTTTTAATGGGTTCAGTTATAAAGAAGCGCCGCAAGCGTATGTCGAAGAAGAAGCACCGTAAGCTTCTGCGCAAGACTCGACACCAGCGTCGCAATAAGAAGTAAGTATTAGTAACGAACCCGCCTTCGGGCGGGTTTTGTTTTAACTTCTTTTCAGGTCTCGTTTTTTGAATCTCAGAATGTCCCAGTTCGCTGCCTCGGCATATCTTGTTAGTGCCTTATCGGGGTTCACGGCTACCGCATTTTTCACAAGCGTCAGAAGTGGAAGATCATTTACTGAGTCCGAGTAAGCCCAAGACTTACTGAGGCTAATTCCTCGCTCAACGGCGAGTTTCTTGGCGGCCTTGCGTTTTGCCTGACCATGAAGGGCTTCACCGATAAGTTCACCAGTTAAAACTCCATTGTGTCTTCCAACCACAGTTCCAAGCGCTCCGGTGGCACCCAAATCCTTGGCTATTAGTTCTGCCAGTTCGACCGGTGCGGCAGTTATCAACCAGACTTCGTGGCCTTGGGCAAGATGGTCTTTGACTGCGGCGACCGTTTTTGGCCACAGCCTCGGCTTTATTTCAGAGTCATACACGGTTTGCATAAGCGGTTCAAGCGAGCTGACGGAGTAACCCTTGGTGACTGAGAGTGCGCGTTCCTTGAACCCAGCCAAGGTGTTATTTTTCTCTCCTCGACGAATAAACATCATCTGCTCAAAGGCGAATCTCCAGATGTCTCGACGCTTGATGGTTCCATCGCGAAAGGCAATCTTGCCAAATAATATGGTGGCTGCGCCTCGGACCAAGGTGTTATCGACGTCAAAGAATGCCGCAACCTTTTTCTCGTTATTC
>CALGUV010000141.1 GCA_937920245.1 uncultured Microbacteriaceae bacterium | reverse complement strand
CAGCTAACCACCCCGCCTGTCACCCCAACCTCAAGCCATGAAAATATCTACTCTTAAAGCTTGGAAAAAGTGCATCAAAAAAGTTCAAAACCTGCCAGAAGCAAAACACTTTAATTACCCTTATGCATCTGCGCCTGGTTACGAGTCGTGGGCATACACTCATGCATACATGTTGCTTCTGGCTATGACATTAGATAAGATTCTCTTAAACAAAGCACTCTTACAGACGGAACAAGTAGAAACGCATTCGAAAGCCTGCACTTGCGCATGGGTAGCACTACTTAATGATGCTCCATTTCGGCACCTTGGCGAAGAGCTTGCAAGGGCATTCATTGCAACCAAACCGTTGCCCTGTATAGGCGAAGAACAAATGCCTTACCCAGCGTTTGTGCTAAATCTTCCAAAAGGATTACTACTTGATGACACAGGTACCAACGTAAACACCATTATTGTTATGTCCTACACTTTTATGGTACATAAGTGCAGTGAAAAAGGAGTAAAAATAATAGTTGACACGGTTATGGCTGACGGTGGACTGCAAGTGATTGGCCTCGCTGCCGATGGCACGCAGCTAATATCCACAGTCAACTGGAAAGACGCACACATACAAAACCCAGACGACCCTTTTTGTGACGGTTTTGATCCAAATCTTGTATCAGAAGCTATTAATAGAATGATGCGTATAGCCCTCAATTCAATGGCAGCAATGACGTGGAAAAAGGATTTGCTTGAAATCGAGTATGTTACTGCTGGCGCCGGCTTTGGCGGTCACAGCCATTCCCTAAAGCAGCGCCCGGTTTACTGGATCGGCAAAAATTATGCGCGAAAGCATACGGCAACTACAAACGCACAGTCAACAGGCATAGTAAAATCGCCGCATTGGCGCTCTGGCCATTGGCACACCGTCAAGCACGGCCAAGGTCGACTTAAAGCCAAGGTTCTTTGGTTTGAGCCAGTGTATGTAAACGCGGCTGCAAAGCCATGAACGACGCCGCTAAGCCGCTAAGCAGCGCTGCTGCGCAGCCTATGCCTGCACCCAAGCTCTACTGCGTGACCCTCGACATAGGCGTGATTGGCGTGATGGGTCGCTGCCTAAGTGACGTGATCAGCACGGTCACCGAGCTGTACCCCGACCACCACATCCTCAGCGCCCTCGTCGCCCCCGAGTGGACCGAGTAAGCTCCGCCGCTGCGCTACCACGCAGCTTATTGTGCTACGATTCCCCGGCGCAACACTACCGCGCCGCCCCTTATCACCGCTGCTAAGCAGCGCCTTCTATGAACGCTATCTCAATTGAAGCTGCATTCCGCGAATGGTGGATCGACTCCTACAACCGCCCACCTAACCCCCAGGCGGTCATGACGCACGTTGCCTTTGCCGAGCACGTACTGGCGCTGGTGGAGCTGCTTGAGGTGGTAGATGACTGACCTCACCCCCGAGCAGGAGGTGATGCTGATTCAGTACCACCTGGCCCGCGTCGCTTGGTACAACGCAAACTCCGCTGACTTGCGAGATGCCGGCACCGCCTACGCGGTCGCCCTTGATGCCTGCCTTGCTGCCGGCTTCGATCCCTTCCACCACCCCGCACCGCAATGACACAAACACACCCAATCACCCCCACGCCGCAGCCCCCAGCCGATGGTGAAGTGGCGGAGTTGGCGGAGTGGATACCCCCACATCCCGCCCAGCCACAGGTGATCGTGCGACCGTGCGACCTCGGCTTTGGCCTGTTCGCCGGGCGCCCCTTCGCCGCGGAGGAACACATTCTGGTCTTCACAGGACCGGAGCTCAGTTTCGAGTCGATGGTCGCCCGAGGGGAAGCCGAGGCCAATGCCCTCCAAATAGACGACTGCCTCTATCTCGACATCGGAGCCCCTGGGGTCTACGCCAACCACTCCTGCTGCCCCAACGCGGGCATCCGCCAGGACCGTCAGCTAGTTGCGCTGCGGCCTATCCAGGCCGGGGAGGAGATCCGCTACGACTACTCCACCACGATGTGGGAGGACCACTGGACCATGGACTGCCGCTGCGGCCAGGTGAACTGCCGTCGGCTGATTGCCGACTTTCATACCCTGCCGCCCCTGCTGCAGCGCCGCTACCTGCACCTGCAGGTGGTGCAGACCTTCATTGTCAGACGCCTACGCAAAAAACGGACGCACCTGGCTCCCCGCCAACGCCCTGCCGCTGCCTGCGGGGGAGGGGGCGTCGTGAAGATCACCTACACCTTCAAGAAGACCCACTTCGACGGCACCAAGGAGGTCATGCGCTTTTCTGATTGCACACACCAGGAAGCCTTTGACGCCGCGCATCGCTGGGGTTGGACTGCGCCCCGTTGGTGGCAGTGGTGGCGCTGGGTTGACGGACCACGGAAGTCATGCGCCAACGCCCTACCCACCCCCGAGGCCACCAATGAATGACCTATCCCGCGCCCAGCGCCTCATCGACGAGTTTGAAGATGCCGCCTACCTGGACAGCGCCTCCCCCCTTAGCACCCGCCATGGCATCGCCGCTGTGCTACGCCACCTAGCTGACACCGATGCCCAATACGGTGACACGGAGAGCTGGTACGCCGTTCCAACGCGCACCCTTGAAGACTTAGCCGACGCACTAGAAGCCCCAACTCTCCTTGAACGCGCCATGAAAGGCGATGTCGCTGCTGCTAAACAGTTCCTGCATGAGGCAGGCTTCACCGACAAGCAGGGCCAATGGCTCCCGCAGTATCAACCCATTCCCGAGGCCACCAATGACTAAACCATCGTTCACCTTCACCGCAACCGCTGAGCCAACGATTGAACAGTTGGCTTACATGGTCGCGCATTTGCATAGCGATGATCATGCACGGCTCATTTCGCTCATTGCCAGCATCACTCAAGGTGCTGACTATGAGGAAGCCATGCAACTCCAGTACATCACGGATGACGCTGCCCTCACTGACGCCGGTAGAAGATTGATGAGCCAGATCGGTGCTTACGCCCTACCCACCCCCGAGGCCCAATGACTGATCTATCCCCCGCCGCGCAGGCGGTGCTGGATGCCTTTCTTAACGGCTGCATCTGCAGACCGGTGTGCAATGTTGCGTTTGAGTCTGACCGCAATGGTCTTGCCGCTGCCCTGCGGGCTGTGGCTGATCGGGTGGCGCCTAGTGATGCTGACGAGCCACGCAACAACCTGCCCATGGCGATTGAGTGCCGACGCATCCGCAAAGAACTCCTCGACATCGCCGCCGAGCTAGAAGCGCAGTGACCTACTGGCGAATCCTGGCTAAGGCGCTTGGCGAGAAAGCCCATCCTGACCCACGCATAGCTGACCGCATCGCCCTGGTCCGCTTGACCATCCTGCTGAGCTACCTAGGCACCAACGTGATGATCTGCGCTGGCGTTCTACGCCACTGGAACGACTAAGCCCGCAGCAAAAGCCTGCTTCCGCAGCTGCCCATAAGTAAACGGCTTGTCAAACTCCAGCGATAACAAATACCTATTCCCGCTCAAATTCACAACACTATGCGGCATCTGATTATTAAACAGATAAAAGCGCCCCGGCTCATAGGACAACTCAATACACTGCATTGATTGCGTTCCCACCTCCTCAACAAACATCGTATGACTATTGTGCTCCACACTAAGCAGCATGTTTATACATGCCTGCCTATGCTGATCCCTATGCCACTGATACACCGAATGATCTGGCATCTGCAAAATACCCATCTGCGCAATAGGGCAAAGCCTGTCAACCGCTTGCAACGCAGGCTCCCGCTCCACCCACTCCTGCCCTATGCGGGTGGCTAGGAAGCCGTAATGCCGCTGCCACACCGTCGCGCTACTCACCGCTACGTCCCTGCAGTGCTCCAGCACCCCTCCAACCGCATACCCCAGTGGCGTATAGCAGTCCTCAACCCGTGGAGCGCCCATAAGCTGGCACAGAAATGCCAACTTTATGCGCTAAGCCGCTAAGCCGCGCCACTACGCCGCGCCTAAGCTGCGCCGCTGCGCCACCCGCTTCCCCCTACCCCGCCAAAAGCCTATGGGCGGCCCCACCTGGACCCCCTACGAACTCGACACCCTCTCCCTCCTAGCCGGCGACGTCCCCTGGCCCGCCCTGCCCCAGACCTACTGGAACACCGTCCGCCAACACGGCTACCCCCAGCGCACCGCCACCGCCTTGCGCCGCAAGTGCTGCGACCTGGGCCTGCAACGCGCCGCCATAGGACGCTGGGTCAACGCGGGCCTAATTTGCAAGCTTATGGGCGTCAGCTACGAGGCCGTCCAGACGCTTATGCGCAGCGGCTTGTTGCCTGGTACGCGCTTTGGGGACACCCGCGGCCACCGCTACTACTTCAGGCGGTGCGACCTCCGTCACCTCGCCGTAAGTCACCCCCACCTCTTCGGCGGCCTGGACTGCGCCGCCCTGACGCAACTATTCGACGACCCCAAACTCGCTAAGCACGTAGCCGAGCTAGGCCTACCCCGCCTACAGCAGCGCCGCCCTGTGCTATGCGTCGAAACCGGCATCACCTACCGCTCAATCAGCGAAGCAGCCCGCGCCGTCTACGTAACTACCAAGTGCATAAGCACGGCACTCGACCGCCCCGACAAGACCAGCGCATCGTTCACGTGGCGCAGCGTTCCGCTAAGCGGCGCTGCTGGGTCGGTGCGCTGAGCGATTGTGAACTTCTGCAACAAGCACCCCACCCAGCGCCACCCCTTAGCACTTAGCCCCTATGCTTCCCACTTAGCACTTACCCGTTACCTCCTATGCCTTGCACCCCCACGCTTACCGCCACGCAAATGCACCGCACCTTCGCTGCAATGGAGCAGCATGGTGGCGGTTTCTGCCGCGCCCTCGCTCAAGCCTGGTACGTTGCCGACCGCAGCAACAAAGCCCGCATCGAGGCCGCCTTCGCTCACCTAATCGAAAACTTCGGCCCTGGCTCTGCCTACTACCGCGACGATACGCACTAAATCGCCACACCCCCTATCCCAAGGCAAGTCCCATGAGTCTCACCTCCTTAGGCCAAATGTCACGCCCCGCCGCCCCACTTGTCGCCTCGCCGGCGCAACCTACCGACGAGACCTACTCCCTCAGCACCCACATCCACCACACCTTCACACTCACCGAAACTGGCTGGCGCTACCTAGCCTCTGCCCTGGCACGCGCCTGCGCCCACTGGTCGCCCCGCACCGCATTAAGCGAGGACGGCGACGCGCTCACCTTTTACCCACGCTTCGACGACACCGCGCCCGCTTCAGACAACGCGGCTTACTTCACGCTTACGCCAGCCCTGTGGCTCAGCACCCTCGCCCGCCTATGCCGCATCCGCCCCGACCGCCTCGACGTCAAGCGGTGGTACGCCCTGCGCATCGCCCTACTAAGCAACGACTGGCTAGACCGCCTGGACGACGCGCACCTGGATTTATTGGCACAATTAGCGTGCTTCGACGAGCTGCGCTAAGCCGCACCACACTCCCACGCCACTTCCTACTGCAGCTCCATGGCCTACTACAGCTTAGAAAACGAAAACGGCGAAGCCTGCGGCAGCTACGAGCTGTTCTACATGGACCGCGAAGCGCTTTGGCGTGCCGGCATTCTGGAGGACGTGCAGCTAAACGAGGGCGGCGCTACCTTGTGGTATCACTGCGATGAAAACGACGACCTACGTCCCTGCGACCCCGCCACTTACGAGGGCTACTACTGGTGGGCCTGCTACCCCGGCTGCCTCCCCGACAGCGACTTGAACGGTCCGTACGCCACATTGGATGAAGCGCACGCTGACGCTAATCCGTACAGCTAATTTGCAAAAATTTTTGGACATGCTACCTAGTAGTTCTTAAGGAGTTTTTACACAAAACCCCAAAAATTTTTGGACTGGCATAGGGGTGGTTCTTAAGGCCTTTTTTCACAAGATTTTTCACACGAACTCAGCGCAACTTATACTCCCCCTGCCGCCGCTGAGCCCGCCCCTCCGCCCCCACCGCACGCGAACCCGCACCCCCTTAATATAGAGAACTCCCGTAGAGTTTTCTATATTTTGCAATCGTACTAATCCGAGCAAAGCATCAGCCAGCCCGCGGGGTAAGCTACCCCGAAAGTAGGATTGCAGGAGTAAGCTATAGGTAGGCGCTAAGT
>CALGUV010000140.1 GCA_937920245.1 uncultured Microbacteriaceae bacterium | reverse complement strand
CGGACGAGAGGCTGGGACCAAAGTAGATCTCTACCGGCTAGCAATTGAAGACGGCGTAATTTCCGGCGAGCACCTCTAAATCGTGAACACACACTCCACTGCCGCTAGAGGCAAGTTAGAAAACCTGACGAGGAAAGTTTTTGCCGGTGTGATAGGTGCTCTGACCCTGGAGCTATGGTCGAAACAGGTTTCTCAGAACCTGCACTTTAGCGGGTTAGCTGATGTCATTATGGGCGCCGTTCTGCTCATTGTTTTGGCGATAAATGTGACCGCTTGGTTGGGACGGGGGAACAATGTCATGCTCATGATCCATGGTCTACTTGGTCTTCTGTCTGTCTTGCTGTTGCCAATAATGACTCTCGATACATTCGCCCTCTCTGGCTTTGACACCCCGTGGGTCTGGTGGTACGTGGGTGTTGCAGCCTTGAGCATGGCCGCAAGGTTTGGGCTTCGAGCCAGTTTTTTGAGTTATTTGCTAATTCTTCTGGTGGCATGGACAGCCATAATCATGCTTGAACCTATTGGTGGGGCGAGCTTCGCCGGGGCTCTGCAAGGTTCTGTTTACGTTGCTCTTCTATCGATTGGATTTGCAGGACTAGTAACCTTGATTCGCAACTGGGCTGACACGGTCGATGAGGCACACGCTGGCTATCTTCTAAGTGCCCTTGAGACAGCAAGGGTCGATGCCATCGAACGAGAGGACCAGAGAGTCAGCGCATTGCTGCACGACAAGGTTCTTCACACTTTTTTGTTTGCCGCTGCTGCAAACACGCCGGCGGAACGATTAGCATCAGTGAGCTTGGCTGCCGAGGCGGTTGACAGCATCGAAGCGATTCAAACGGGCGCTGAGCCTGAAGGCACCACCACTCCCGCTAGCCTTTTCTTGTCGATCAAGAAAGCTGCTCTCAAGCTGAGCCCCCGCATTCGAGTGACTATGAATTCCTCAGGGTTGGATCCGATTCCGATGGAGGCTGCGTGGGCGATCACCGAGGCTGCCCTTCAGGCGATAGAAAATTCCGAACGACATTCGAATTGCACAGTTTTGGAACTCAAGCTCAACTCACCGGAATCCGCAGTAATCAGCGTCCAGATTGTTGATAATGGCAGAGGCTTTAGGCCGGATCGAGTCCCTCGGGCCCGACTTGGAATCCGCGGATCAATAGTTAATCGCATGGCTCTTGTGGGCGGGACCGCCAAAATAACATCTATCCTGTCGGTCGGCACGGTTGTGACTCTGAGGTGGCCCGAGTGACTGACGTCGGCCATTGGCGAGCGGCCATTTTTGCTTTGGGTTTTGGTTTGTACCATGCGGTAATCGGACTCATTAATTTTGCTAACTACGAAAAGCCGATACCGGCAGCGATAGCTCTGTTTTTATATACTGCCGTCCTAATCTTGGTAACTCGGTTTCGAGATGACCTTAGGCTCCCAAATGCCGTTACTTTCGGTGTTGCGGTGGCAGCCTCGGCAATTCTGATTTTGACTCTTTATGCGATCGGTGAAGTGAGCGACTATCCAAACCAACTTTGGTTCGTGGTGGGCATTGGCTCAATTATGGCAATCCTGGCCTGGCGCAATCGGGCGGTAGTTGCCTGGATCGGAATAATTGCCCTGGTGGCCGGTCTCTTAGTTTGGGGTGGAACAGAGGTTCTAGTTGCCAGCGGGGTTGTCGGGTCGCTGGCGATAGTTGCTGCCTCCCAGGGAGCAGCCATGGCGCTGAAATCGTCCAAAAAATCGTCTTTTGATTTTCTGCAGCGGGAACTGGCGACCAATTTGGAGAGTCGGGATCTCACCAGCCGGAGAGCAGGTTCCCAGCTCCGACTAAAGACAGCCCTTGACTCCTCACTGCCCCTGCTTCGTATGATTCAGGAAAAAGAGGGCAACATAACCTCTTCGGATGCCAAGAAACTACTTTTGTCTGAAGCTGGAATCCGAGACCAGATTCGGGCCCAGGGGTTTCAGGACACACAGCTAATCGCGGCAGTTTTTAGTGCTCGTGAAAGAGGCGTAGAGGTGCAGCTAGCCGACGATGGAGGTATCGACTTGTTGGATGAGGAGAAAAAGAGCCGCATCTTCAAAGTACTGGCGCAGACCGTGAGTGGCGTTAAAGCAGGGAAAGTCGTAATTCGCAGTGTGGCTGGAGAGTCTTGGACTGTGAGCCTCTTTGCATCTGACCCGAGCGCGACAAGTGAAGATGTTTTTCTAAGACTCTGATATCTTTTCGGCCCGATTTTTAGTAAGGAATTATTTACGAAACTCGTTTACCCAGTTGCCAATGTGGTGACCGCGAAGCTGACCGTTGCCACGGTTCCAAGAGGATTTTGGTGTCCCTGTTGCAATCCGACCTAGGCGTCTTGATTCGATAATCGACT
>CALGUV010000139.1 GCA_937920245.1 uncultured Microbacteriaceae bacterium | reverse complement strand
ACCGCTCATCACTTATTGGCCAAGCTCGCCGAATCCTGCGTTCTGAAGCTGATGCTGCTGAAATCGTTCAAGAAGCATTCCTCAAGTTCATTCTTGCTGCCCCTGAACTGGACACAGCTGATCGTGCGCTCGCATACCTCCGCACCACAGTGAACAACCTCTGCTTGAACCAGATCCGCTCAACCGGATCTCGTCCAAACCTTGTTGCTATCGACTCTGAAACATCACAAGAGCGCCTAGCCGAGATTTCTCTAGAGGCCCACATTCCTTTTGATACAACACTTGCTGCCGCCGAAGATGCCTCAATCATCCGCGAAGCACTTTCACGTCTTTCAGCCGACCAACGCACCGCACTTGTTATGTGGGAAATGGAAGGCCGTTCAACCGAAGAGATCGCAAAGGCACTTGGCACAAAGCCAGAGAATGTCCGCCACGTTGTTGGTCGCGCTCGCGCATCATTCGTTCGCGTTCTTACCGAATGGGTTATTGACGAGGCCACAGGCACAACTGCTCTTGAAGCCCTTTCAACTCAATACAAGAAGGCTGCTGAACTTGCGAAGAAATCTTCAAAGGTTGCCCTCTCACTACTTATTGTTCTTGTTGCCTTCCTTGGCTTTAACTCAGTAACCGGCCAGGACAACATCACATCAATCGTCTCTTCTGGAACAACTGCGCAAGAAGTTCCTGCAGCTGAAAATTCAGAAGCACCTTCAACCGAAGCTTCTTCAGAAGCCTCTGCTTCAGCTACCCCAGCACAGGTCGCAAAGAAGGTTGATTCACTTCTTTCAAGTGGCCAGATGATCGACATCAAGTCTTCAACCAAGGCACTTACATTCTTCGGCCTAGATTCAGAGGGCGTTCCAACTGGCTTCACTGTGGCAAACCCAGCCGGCCAAAATGGTGCAATCAACGTTTCTAAATCAACCCCAACTTTGACCAACGAAGGCCTAGTCCTTCGCAGCAACACAATGACCACCGATAGCGACGCGATCAACGTTCTGCTCTCCCAGGACATTACAGTCGGCGGCCGCGGCACCACATACACCGCTGATGCCTCAGTTTCTATGGACGGCAACTGGGTAGGCCTAAAGATTGCGGCCACAAACACTAATTTTGAGCGTCTATCTGACGGAAATTACCTTCTAACCGCTGTTATGAGCATAAAAGCAGGCTCAGCGTCAGATACAATTATCCCAGCGAGTCGTGGCGTTGACAGTAAGTCCGCCCCTTCTCAGATCACAACTGTTGTTCTACTAAACCCAGGCAAGACTCAGGTTCTAGGACAGGCGATCTATGTCGCCTAAGAACAACAACAAACAGGTTTCTGCTGCAGTCCGGATACTGCAACAGAAAAGAGATGCGTCAGCACGTGCGACTCATCTCATGGTCAAAAATGACTCTCTCATTACCTATGAGAAGGCATTT
>CALGUV010000138.1 GCA_937920245.1 uncultured Microbacteriaceae bacterium | reverse complement strand
GGTAGCGAAATTCCTTGTCGGGTAAGTTCCGACCTGCACGAATGGCGTAACGACTCCCCAACTGTCTCAACCGCGAACTCGGCGAAATTGCACTATGAGTGAAGATGCTCATTACGCGCAGAAGGACGAAAAGACCCCGTGACCTTTACTATAGCTTGGTATTGGTGTTCGGTGCTGCATGTGTAGGATAGGTGGGAGACTATGAAGCTTGGACGCTAGTTCAGGTGGAGTCATTGTTGAAATACCACTCTTGTAGCCCTGGATATCTAACCGCGAACCGTGATCCGGTTCCGGGACAGTGCCTGGTGGGTAGTTTAACTGGGGCGGTTGCCTCCTAAAAAGTAACGGAGGCGCCCAAAGGTTCCCTCAGCCTGGTTGGTAATCAGGTGTCGAGTGTAAGTGCACAAGGGAGCTTGACTGTGAGACTGACAAGTCGAGCAGGGACGAAAGTCGGAACTAGTGATCCGGCGTCGGCAAGTGGAAGCGCCGTCGCTCAACGGATAAAAGGTACCCCGGGGATAACAGGCTGATCTTGCCCAAGAGTCCATATCGACGGCATGGTTTGGCACCTCGATGTCGGCTCGTCGCATCCTGGGGCTGGAGTAGGTCCCAAGGGTTGGGCTGTTCGCCCATTAAAGCGGCACGCGAGCTGGGTTCAGAACGTCGTGAGACAGTTCGGTCTCTATCCTCTGCGCGCGCAGGAAATTTGAGAAGACCTGACCCTAGTACGAGAGGACCGGGTTGGACAAACCTCTGGTGTGTCAGTTGTACTGCCAAGTGCACCGCTGATTAGCTACGTTTGGGAGAGATAACCGCTGAAAGCATCTAAGCGGGAAGCTTGCTTCAAGATGAGATTTCCATGACTTTATTGTCGAGAGGGCCGCAGCTAGACTACTGCGTTGATAGGCGGGATGTGGAAGTGCTGAAAGGCATGGAGCTGACCCGTACTAATAGCCCGATAACTTGATACAAATTCAAATTTGTGCTTGCGTCCACTGTGTGGTTCTCGAGGTATGGTCGAGAACCGAATATAAGCTTATGCTTAATCGATTCACATAACTCAATAGTGTTTCGGCGGCCATAGCGAGAGGGAAACGCCCGGTTACATTCCGAACCCGGAAGCTAAGACTCTCAGCGCCGATGGTACTGCAGGGGAGACCCTGTGGGAGAGTAGGACACCGCCGGACTTACTTTAGAAATGGCCACTCCTTATGGGGTGGCCTTTTCTATTTAAGCGATTTGCTTTAGGAGCGATCTTGGAACAACGAGGAAAAAGACCTAGGCCCAACGAAGAGGGGCCAAGTGGTCGTGGAGAGCGCACCGATAAGGAGCGCCCGGAATGGCAAACTCGTGTTCATCGAGTCAAAACTGTCGAGAAATCGCCCTTAATTCCCTCCCAGGTAACACCAGACGACATCGATATTTCGGTGCGCGTCCAGCTAAAAACACTCACTGCCGAAAACGCCGAGATGGTGGCCAGGCATCTGGCCATGGTTTCGTTGCTGATTGATGACGATCCCAAGCTCGCTCATAAACATGCCCTTGCCGCCTCAAGACGAGCTGGCAGGCTTGCTATCGTCCACGAAACACTAGGCCTTACGGCCTACGCAAGCGGTGAATTCGCGCTTGCCATCAGAGAATTACTAACACATCGAAGACTTTCCGGATCCAACGACCAACTTCCTTTGATCGTAGATTCAGAGCGGGGGCTTGGTAGGCCCGAGCGTGCGCTTGAGGCCGTGGTTGGCGTTGATCGTTCCAAATTAGATACCGGCGTTCGCATTAATCTTGCGATTGTCCTGTCGGGGGCAAGGCTTGACCTTGGTCAGGCCAAGTTAGCCGTTCAGGAACTCGAGATCCCCGAGCTTAATCCCAAGCGTATCTTTGAACAGTCACCCTTGCTATTCAGGAGTTACGCCGAGTCTCTTAGGGAAGCTGGCAGTGATGGGGATAAGTGGGATGACCTTGCCATTAGGGCTGAGAGGGCAATAGCCGGGCAGGGTGAGGAGCTATTTCAGGTTTTTGAAGAGATAAACATTCCCACCAGCGAAGACTTCGAGAGATCAGCGAAGCCTGCTGGCTCGTTCAATAAGAGCGATCGCAAATTCACTCCGGGTGAGCGTAAATTCACACCGAGAGAGGGCGGTTCAGCTAGGTCCGATCGCCCAGACAGGTCTTCTAGTTCAAGTCGCACAGATCGACCTGACAGAACAGATCGACCAAGTCGTCCAGATTCCGGTCGTCCGAGCCGTCCTTCCTCAGATCGTTCGGAGA
>CALGUV010000136.1 GCA_937920245.1 uncultured Microbacteriaceae bacterium | reverse complement strand
ACCTTGACCCAAGGCGGCTACATCAAGCGAACCAGAAGCGACAACTATCGCGTGCAGCACCGCGGTGGCAGGGGCGTTAAGGGAGCTAGCCTTCGAGCCGATGATGTGGTGCAGAACTTTATTGTCTCCACTACTCACCACTGGCTAATGTTCTTCACTAATACCGGAAGGGTTTATCGCTCCAAGGTTTATGAGGTTCAAGAATCTGGCCGAGATTCAAAGGGCCAGCACGTTGCCAACCTCTTGGCCTTGCAGCCAGAGGAATATGTAGTCAAGGTGCTGGATCTGAAGGACTACCAGCAGGAGCCTTATTTGGTCATGGCCACCAAGAACGGGCTTGTCAAAAAGACCGCCCTGGAGCTCTATGACACCGCTAGAACTGGCGGCATTATCGCCATCAAGCTCCGCGAAGGCGATGAGCTTATCAACGCAATGTTGGTGAGCGAAGAGAACGATGTGCTTTTGGTTAGCCGTAAGGGAATGTCCATTAGGTTCTCCGCCGCTAACGACTCGATGCGTCCAATGGGTCGCGACACCTCAGGTGTAATCGGCATGGCCTTTAGAAAGGGCGACGAGCTGCTGTCGGCTTCGGTTATTGGGGAGTCCGGCTTCGTCTTTGTTGTGACTGAGGGCGGCTATGCCAAACGAACTTCGGCGGATCAGTACCGAGTTCAGAAGCGCGGCGGCATTGGCATCAAGGTTGCCAAGCTCGATGAGAAGCGCGGTGACCTAGTCGGTGCGCTAATGGTCGACGAAACCGACGAGGTGCTAGCGGTATTGTCTTCAGGCAAGGTAATCAGGAGTTCGGCTAATGAGGTTCCGGCCAAGGGACGCGACACCATGGGCGTAGTCTTTGCTAGGTTTGACCAGAGTGATTCAGTTCTGTCGATAGCCAGAAATGCTGAGCGGAACCTAGAAACCAACGATGAACCAGAAACTGAAGGAGCGGCAGATGACATCGCTGTTCAACCGGAATAAGACTCCAAAGGAACCCAAGAAACAAATTCGCCTCAAGCTAAGAGGCGTAGATGTTTGGTCCGCGGTTAAGGTCGGATTCCTCATCTCAATTGCGAGCTCAATCGCACTGGTCGTCGGGGCTTGGTTGATTTGGTCGGTGCTCGCGAATTCCGGCATTTTCTCCTCAATCGGGAGCTTGCTTACATCTGTTCTTGGTGACGGCAGCAATGTGAACCTAGAGGATGATTTTTCTTTTTCTAACGTCATGACCACGGCAACCACCCTCGCACTTCTAAATGTCGTGCTAACTACTGCCCTGTGGGCAGTATGGGCGGTAATTTTCAACCTAATTTCTAAGCTGGTGGGTGGGCTTTCGCTCACTTTCACCAACAACTAGAGATCTAGGGTTTGTGGCAGGTGTTTTTTTCTAGTAGCATCATCTTGCTCGACGGGCCTATAGCTCAGGTGGTTAGAGCGCTTCACTGATAATGAAGAGGTCGGAG
>CALGUV010000135.1 GCA_937920245.1 uncultured Microbacteriaceae bacterium | reverse complement strand
ACTGTAAACCGACACAGGTGATCAGGTAGAGAATACCAAGGCGCTTGAGAGAACTTGGGTGAAGGAACTAGGCAAAATGGTACCGTAACTTCGGGAGAAGGTACGCTCTCTTTGGTGATCGGACTTGCTCCGTAAGCTGAGGAGAGTCGAAGTGACCAGGTGGCTGCAACTGTTTATTAAAAACATAGCACTCTGCAAACTCGTGAGAGGAAGTATAGGGTGTGACGCCTGCCCGGTGCCGGAAGGTTAATTGATGGGGTTATCTTCGGAGAAGCTCTTGATCGAAGCCCCGGTAAACGGCGGCCGTAACTATAACGGTCCTAAGGTAGCGAAATTCCTTGTCGGGTAAGTTCCGACCTGCACGAATGGCGTAACGATGGCCACACTGTCTCCACCCAAGACTCAGTGAAATTGAAATCGCTGTTAAGATGCAGTGTACCCGCGGCTAGACGGAAAGACCCCGTGAACCTTTACTATAGCTTCACACTGGACTTTGACCTTACTTGTGTAGGATAGGTGGGAGACTTTGAAGCGTGATCGCTAGATTGCGTGGAGTCATCCTTGAAATACCACCCTGGTAATGTTGAGGTTCTAACTTGGCTCCTGAAACGGGAGTGAGGACAGTGTGTGGTGGGTAGTTTGACTGGGGCGGTCTCCTCCTAAAGAGTAACGGAGGAGCACGAAGGTACCCTAAGAGCGGTCGGAAATCGCTCGTTTAGTGTAATGGCATAAGGGTGCTTGACTGCGAGAGTGACAACTCGAGCAGGTGCGAAAGCAGGTCATAGTGATCCGGTGGTTCTGAATGGAAGGGCCATCGCTCAACGGATAAAAGGTACTCCGGGGATAACAGGCTGATACCGCCCAAGAGTTCACATCGACGGCGGTGTTTGGCACCTCGATGTCGGCTCATCACATCCTGGGGCTGAAGCCGGTCCCAAGGGTATGGCTGTTCGCCATTTAAAGTGGTACGCGAGCTGGGTTTAGAACGTCGTGAGACAGTTCGGTCCCTATCTGCCGTGGGCGCAGGAGATTTGAGAAGAGTTGCTCCTAGTACGAGAGGACCGGAGTGAACGAACCTCTGGTGTTCGGGTTGTGTCGCCAGACGCATTGCCCGGTAGCTACGTTCGGACAGGATAACCGCTGAAAGCATCTAAGCGGGAAGCCCCCTTCAAGACGAGATCTCCCTGAGGACTTGATCCTCCTAAAGTGCCGTTGAAGACGACGACGTTGATAGGCTGGGTGTGTAAGTACAGTGATGTATTGAGCTAACCAGTACTAATTGCACGTGAGGCTTGACCATATAATCATGAGTTTTGTTCAGGTGGACTGGCGTTAAGCCGGCGAACTTGGAAAGACGACGAGAGTAGGTTGAGACGTTAACAATCAACTTTGAGATAATCGTAAACAAGATTATAGCGAGTGAGTATAACTAGGCGGACTATCGCACACGCGAGAAAGCGCCTTAAAAAGCACAGCAACTTCATTCATTGAATAGTTAAGAATCTGCGGAGTACTCCGAAGCGGGGCAACCTGCTTCTACAGGCAAAAGCCGGTAGAGAGAGACGAGTACGCTGCGAAAGAATTGCCTGACGACATTAGCGAGTGTGAACCACCTGATCCCATCTCGAACTCAGAAGTGAAAGTGCTTAGCGCCGATGGTAGTGTGGGGTTTCCCCATGTGAGAGTAGGTCATTGTCAGGCATTATATTTAGAAGAACCCCGTACTCGTTTGAGTGCGGGGTTTTTTTATGGGTGTCTGGAAAGGCTGCGATAAAG
>CALGUV010000134.1 GCA_937920245.1 uncultured Microbacteriaceae bacterium | reverse complement strand
AGGACCGTTATAGTTACGGCCGCCGTTTACTGGGGCTTCAATTCAGAGCTTGCACTCCTCCTCTTAACCTTCCAGCACCGGGCAGGCGTCAGACCCTATACGTCGTCTTGAAGCCGACTTAGCAGAGTCCTGTGTTTTTGCTAAACAGTCGCTACCCCCTGGCCTGTGCCCCCTCATACTGCTTGCGCAATGTGAGGGCCTCCTTCTTCCGAAGGTACGGAGGCAATTTGCCGAGTTCCTTCAGGATACTTCTCTCAAACGCCTTGGTATACTCTACCTGACCACCTGTGTCGGTTTCGGGTACGGTCTATACGGTGGGGCTATTTCCTGGAACCTCTTCGAAGCCAGTCCAATCCAATAAGGACTGACAACTCACGAGATCCGTCACACACCACCAGGCCCACGAATATTAACGTGGTTCCCATCGACTACCCCCTTCGGGCTCGTCTTAGGGGCCGGCTTACCCTGCTCAGATTAGCTTTAAGCAGGAACCCTTGGTCTTTCGGCGGGAGGGTGTCTCACCCTCCTATCGCTACTCATGTCTGCATTCGCACTTCCGATACCTCCACGACCCATTACCAGATCGCTTCATCGGCCTACGGAACGCTCCGCTACCGCATGCAATAAATTGCACACCCTAAGCTTCGGTACATATCTTTAGCCCCGTTACATTTTCGCCGCAGGATCTCTTATTTAGACCAGTGAGCTGTTACGCTTTCTTTAAAGGATGGCTGCTTCTAAGCCAACCTCCTGGTTGTTTTGGAAATCCCACATGCTTCACCACTTAGATATGATTTGGGGACCTTAGCTGTAGGTTAGGGCTGTTTCCCTTTTGACGACGGACCTTAGCACCCGCCGTCTGTCTCCCGGACTAACTCGATGGTATTCGGAGTTTGGTTAGAATTGGTAGATCTCGCGACCCCCGCATCCATCCAGTGCTCTACCCCCATCGGAAAACATCCGAGGCACTACCTCAATAGTTTTCGCGGAGAACCAGCTATTTCCCGGCTTGATTGGCCTTTCACCCCTAAGCACAACTCATCCGACAATTTTTCAACATTGAACGGTTCGGTCCTCCAGTGCGTGTTACCGCACCTTCAACCTGGTCATGCATAGATCGCCGGGTTTCGGGTCTAATGCATCATACTCAGTCGCCCTATTCAGACTCGCTTTCGCTACGCCTACACCTAACGGCTTAAGCTTGCATGATACATTAAGTCACAGACCCATTATACAAGAGGTACGCTGTCACCCCATAAAGAGGCTCCAACTGATTGTAAGCATTCGGTTTCAGGTACTGTTTCACTCCCCTCATCGGGGTGCTTTTCACCTTTCCCTCACGGTACTAGTTCGCTATCGGTCATATACGAGTATTTAGGCTTAGAGGGTGGTCCCCCTATATTCAGACAGGATTACACGTGTCCCGCCCTACTCAAGTCCTGATGTTTCATTTTCGCATACGGGGCTGTCACCCACTATGGCGCTACTTTCCAGAAGCTTTTGCTAATTAAACACCAGGCACTGGCCTGGTCCGCGTTCGCTCGCCACTACTAACGGAATCTCGGTTGATGTCTTTTCCTCCGGGTACTGAGATGTTTCAGTTCTCCGGGTTCGCTTCACTAAGCCTATTTTATTCAGCTAAGTGATATCCTTCCTATTTAACTCCAACACTGATTACTCAGCGCTAAAATTAAATAGTGAGGATGGGTTTCCCCATTCGGAAATCGTGGGATCAAAGCCTGCTCACGGCTCCCCCACGCTTATCGCAGCGTGCCACGTCCTTCATCGCCTGTATATGCCAAGGCATTCACCAAATGCTCTTACCTCACGCTTGAGAGTCCACACCACCAATGACAATGCTGCACGACCCTAAAGTCGAACATATCATCACGTGTAATGCGGATAATTATTATCTCAGCCAGATAATCTATTTTGATTTGTAACAGCACGTCATACATACACATCCGAAGATGTGGCTGTGCAACATACCGCCACGGCATCGATTAAAAAACCCATTCACAATGTCAAAGAACGGCAGCAAATCCGCCATCCGTTACCTTTCGATAACGGAAAAAGTTGTCTTCATCTCTGGAAATTCAAAAAATGGTGGAGCTTAACGGGTTCGAACCGTTGACCCCCTGCTTGCAAAGCAGGTGCTCTACCAACTGAGCTAAAGCCCCGCACCATTTGCGCAAAGCGCTTCAAGATTGGTGGGCCGAGCAAGAGTTGAACTTGCGACCTCACGCTTATCAGGCGTGCGCTCTAACCACCTGAGCTACCGGCCCCCACCAGCGCTGGCTGACTCATAAGGGCCGCAGGCGGCATAAAGGCCAGCTCAGGCATCACACTCGACACTATTGTTAGCGAAGAGCGTGTTTCCAGGATGAAGGGACATGAGGACGACGGCAGTGTTCTTTGGAATGGAGGAAGCTCTTCTGGGAACGAGTCCCAGCGCTTTCCGCCGAAATCCTTAGAAAGGAGGTGATCCAGCCGCAGGTTCCCCTACGGCTACCTTGTTACGACTTCACCCCAGTCTCTAAACCCACCGTGGTCAGCTGCCTCCTTGCGGTTAGCGCACTGCCTTCGGGTGAATCCAAATCCCATGGTGTGACGGGCGGTGTGTACAAGGCCTGGGAACGTATTCACCGCGGCATGCTGATCCGCGATTACTAGCGATTCCGCCTTCATGCTCTCGAGTTGCAGAGAACAATCCGAACTGAGACGGTTTTTGGAGATTAGCTACCGGTCGCCCGGTTGCTACCCACTGTCACCGCCATTGTAGCACGTGTGTAGCCCAGCGTGTAAGGGCCATGAGGACTTGACGTCATCCCCACCTTCCTCCGGCTTATCACCGGCAGTTTCCTTAGAGTGCCCAACTGAATGATGGCAACTAAGGACGAGGGTTGCGCTCGTTGCGGGACTTAACCCAACATCTCACGACACGAGC
>CALGUV010000133.1 GCA_937920245.1 uncultured Microbacteriaceae bacterium | reverse complement strand
GCCAGGAACCCTACGCGCCTTGTTTCCTCCGCGCCTATTTCAACGTATGCGATCGAAGATGTTGGAATCAGGATGATGCTGCCCTTTTCGTCACTAAGTTCAAGCACAGGCTCCGAGGCTTCAATCGCCTTTTTTACCTTAGCCATCAGATCTTTGGCGCTCAGGCCTGATTCGAAGCTGATGTCTCTCGCGTTGTCTCTAATGCCGATTCTGACGTCCATAATTCTCCTTAGTCAAAATAAGGTTACGGCAAGAAAAAAGTCTGTAGAGCCAAATAGATTGATGACGTGAGAAATTCTTCTGATTCGCCCGATTCATCCGAGACAGAACTCCCGGTTGAACTTGCCGGCGTTATGGCCGGCCTAGACGCCCTTGTGCTTGGATCTCCGGGCTCCGGTAAAACCGGTCTTATAAAGAATCTGGTTTCAGAATTTGAAATTGCTGGCTTGGATCCAAGCGAAATTATTGTAATAACCCCCCAGCGCGCAGCCGCAACCAGGCTTCGAGACCAACTAGCAGACAACTCAAAAAAAGTAGCTATCTTGCCAAGGGCGCGATCAATTACTTCGTTGGCTTTTGAAATTCTGCAGGCCGAACTTCCAGGCGTGAAGTTGGTATCGGGGGCCAAGCAGCAGTCACTTATCGCGGGACTTGTTTCAAACGCGGTCGCGAGCGGTATCGCCAAGAGTTGGGGTTTTGAGCCGGCAAGCCTTGCACTATCGGGGTTTCACAACGAACTTCGTGATTTATTCGCGGTGCTGATTGAGAACCAAATAGACCACGGCAAACTGATGGTGCTGCAGGAGAGTTGGCCTAAGTCGAATTTCCGAGCCGCAATTGACCTGTTGCCGGTATACATCGACTCCTTGCAAAAAAATAATCAAGTTGATCCTTCCCAGCTAATTGTTATGGCAACCAAATTTGCTGCAGGGGCAAAGAGCTCAAAGGTTGTTTTAGTCGATGACGCCCAGGATCTATCACTGGCTGGAGTTGAATTCATTTTGCAGCTCTCGAGCACTTGTCAGTTGATCGCTTGTGGTGATCCGGATACCGCCTCTCTTGGCTTTCGCGCGGCAGCCGGAGGCTTCGTAGCTGAGCTTAGGAAAAATAGAGGGAACCTTTTGGAGGTTTCCCTAACCGGCCACATCAGTCAGCCAACTAGCGTGAATCAGCTCATGGCCAGGCTTGTTGAACGCATACCTACCTCCGAGGCCATTCGGCATCGTCCCAAATCCAGCGCGAAATCCAGCACCGATGAATTTTCAGTCTTTGATAACCAGATATCGGAAACCGATTACCTTGCAAGTGAGTTTCGCAGGCTGAGAGTTACCGAAAGTTGGGACTGGGGGCAAATGTGCGTTGTGGCGAGAACCAGAGTGCAGCTCGAGCAGCTGTCCAGTGACTTAGCAGCAAGATCGATACCAGTCCGAATCCTCGGCGTGCAAAAAGCGCTTCGGGATCAGCCGGCGGCTCGATCGGTGCTCGATTTTGGTCAGCTGGTATTTGCCGAGCCAAAACACTATCTAGTGACTCAGCTTCTGGGGTCTAACTTGATTGGCCTTTCAGTTATCCAGCAGCGTCGACTGTTTAGGCAACTGTCTTCTCTCGAGCAATTCGAAAGCCTAACTCGCAGTCAAATGCTCGAGTCAATCTTCGAGGCCGAGATCGACTTCGATTCGAATGAAGTGGCCAGGCTAAATCGGGCAATCAAAGTGCTTGGGAGCCTGAAAAGCAACACCGACATGGGTGCCTATCAGTTCGTCAGCGCCATTTGGAATCTTGCCCCCGCTGGAAAGCTTGCGGAGCTATCCAGGGGCGAATCTGAGGTGGCTTTGGCTGCGAACCGTGATCTAGATGCAATTTTGGAGTTATTTGCGGCCGCAAATAGATTCGATGAGCAGCAGGGAACGGGTGCGCAAGCATTCTTTGCGGTGCAGCTTGATGCGGCCGTGCCCGAGGATTCGCTGGCACAGGTGGGTTTACGGGACTCGGTGATTTTGGCTACCGCTTCACAGCTATCTGGACTGGAGTTTCAAGTTCTGGCTATGCCTCGACTGCAAGAGGGCATCTGGCCAAACCTTAGATCCAGGAACTCTCTTCTTGGGGCCAGTGGGTTGCAGGCATTTCTAGCTGGAAGATCTGACGATCCTGGCAAGGCGGCCAGATCTGAGCTGGCTGACGAGCTTCGACTGTTTTACAAGAGCTTGGGCGCGGTTCGATCCAAGTTGATGCTGAGCGCAATGCAAAGTTCAGACGAACAGCCCTCGCAGTTTTTCCAAATGCTCGGACTATCCCCGGTCGCCAAGCAGGTGGATATTGAGTTCGACCCTCGCCGCTTGGTGGGCAGGCTCCGGGCTGAGTTAGCTGCTGGAGATGTGTCGGCGGCCCCGATGCTGGCTGCTTTGGCACTAACTGGTGCTAGCGGTGCACACCCGAGAAGTTGGCAGGGCTTGCTTCCAATTTCAACTACTGAACCGGTAGTCACGGAGGATGAGCAGCTCCGCCTGAGCGCATCAAGGCTCGACGCGTTTGAGAAATGTCCTCTCCATTGGTTCATTAATAATTTCGGTGGCGACGGCCAGTCTTTTGAGGCATCAATTGGGACACTTCTACATGCTGCAATGGAGCTTTCGACAGACAGCGACTCGGTCGGGCAGTACGTTGAATCGAACTGGCACACTTTGAAGTTTGAAACCGAGTGGCTTGCAACGGCGGCGAAGCGCCGTGCTCTAAAAATGGTGGGTCACATATCGTCCTACTTAGCGGAATCCAATCAGCTGGTAGCCAGCGAGCAGGGCTTCGAAATAGATCTCGGCCGTCTTGTTGTCGCCGGAAAAATAGATCGGGTGGAACGAACCGGAGACGGCTTGATAGCCGCGGATCTGAAGACTGGTAAATCACCAAGTGCAAAAGAGGCGGCGGAACACCGTCAGCTGGCGCTCTACCAGCTCGGGCTTCGCCAAAGTTATGACGAACCGGTTGCCGGTGGCCGAATAATCTCCGTGGGCTCGGGGTCATTAAAGGTCTTGGAGCAGCCGGCTCTTGCCGGTGAGTTCCAGAAAAGCATCATGGAGCTTTTGTCTAGGGCTGAGAGCCAGATTGGTCAGGCCAGCTTTGTGGCGAATATCTCAGAACACTGCACCGGAGACTCCAAATGTCAATTGCTGATAGCCAAGGCGGTTACACATGACTAATTACTCGGCCCAAGAAATTTTTTCTATTGTTTCAAAACATAAGCTCACCGATGAGCAGGAGGCGGCGATCTCGTCAGCAAGCACGACGGGTCCAAGCCTCGTTATTGCCGGTGCCGGAAGTGGAAAAACTGAGTTGATGTCAGTCAGAACCCTCTACTTAGTTGCTAATCAGCTGGCAAAACCGAGTGAAATTCTCGGCTTGACCTTCACTAGGAAAGCCGCGAGTGAGCTGGCTACCAGAATCCAATCTGGACTAGTGAAGCTGAGGGAGTCAAGCTACTGGCCAAAGGAGCTGGGGGATGATTTTGATCCGCCCAAAATAACCACCTATAACTCTTTTGGAAATGAAATCTTTAGATCACTGTCATTACAGGTCGGCTTCGAGGCAGACGCTGTCCTACTAACCGAAGCGGGGGCAATTTCACTAGCGAGGGAGGTGGTTGCAAACGCTAAAATTTCCGATTTTTCAGAGTTATTGAACTGGGACAAGACACTCGATTACCTGACTGAGAAGGTCTTAGGTGCCAGCGGCTCTCTTACGGATAACCAGCAGTCAGCCGATGAGGCAATTTCCTACCTGCAAGATTTTGCTCAACAGATTGCAGCTCTGCCGCAGTCTGATAAGGGTGGCGATGGGGTCTACGCCTACCACCAGACGCTTCTGGATACGATGCACTCCTCACAATTGGTGTTTGAGCTTGCAAGGCAGTATCAGAACCAAAAAAAGACTAGGGGTCTGGTCGATTTTTCAGATCAAGTGGCTCTTGCGCTAAGGGCTCTTGAGAAGCAAGACCTGGAGCTGTCTCATAAATTTGTGCTCTTGGATGAGTACCAAGACACCTCCGGCATTCAGACCATGTTGCTCTCGAGGTTGTTTGCCGGAAAGCCAGTTATGGCTGTCGGTGATCCCAACCAAGCGATCTACGGTTGGCGCGGCGCCAGCAGCGCAAACCTGAGTGGTTTTGCTAGTGATTTCGGTGTCGCTGAACAGTTTTCACTGAGCGCGAGCTGGAGGTCTGGCCAGGCAATCGTGGATGCGGCCAATTTAGTGAGCGAGCCGCTGCAGGATGATTCGTTCGTCAGTCCGGTAAGCCTGACTGCGGGGCTTGATCGAGATGGCACCGTTTCGGCGATTGTTTGCCAAGACGATGCAGCCGAAAGCGCAAGAGTGGCTTTGTGGCTTTCGGAAAGAATGAACGGTGAAACCAGTGCTGCGGTTTTGTTCCGTTCAAAGCAGGCCATGCGGCTCTTCGCCGATGCCCTCGAGGATAAGGGGCTCGAAGTCGAAATTACGGGGCTTTCCGGGTTGCTCGAGCAGCCCGAGGTGCTGGATCTGTTGGCTGCATTGCGGGTGATCGCCGATCCCGAAGCCGGAGCTGAGCTTATGCGAATTTTGTCGGGCCCTAAATTCAGAATTGCACCAAGAGACATTGCCCAGCTCCATAAATTTGCACGAAAACTTACTCGCATGCGAAAAGAGGTCACTGCGGAGATTCCACTCACATTGGTTGAGGCGCTGGACGAACTTCGTAAACCGAGCTCGAGAGAGTTTGCTGAGATTTCCGAGGCCGGACTCGAGAGAATGGTGCAGGCTAGCGAGCTATTTCACCTGATGAGAACGCAACTTTCCCTTGGCGTCAGTGAATTTTCTTGGGCGGTCGCAAGAGAGCTGGAATTGGACATTGAGCTTTATGCGCACGCCCGCACTAAGACGCCGCTGGCAAATCTAGAGGGTTTTATCGCCCGCATTTCAGACTACGAAGTCAGCGCCCTGCGCCCATCCATTTCAGGCTTGTTGGGCTGGCTCGATTACGCGGTCAACAGTGAACGATTTGAAATGCCAAAGACCGGTGCTAAAGCCGGAGTTGTGCAGCTAATGAGCGTTCACGCGGCAAAGGGTCTCGAGTGGGACTTTGTGGCGGTTGCAGGTTTGGTTCAAGGATCTTTTCCGGTCGACTCTCGAGACTCAAAAGGCTGGCTGGCAATCGGGAAGCTTCCTCATGAAATAAGGCAGGACCGCGATTGGATACCTCAACTGTCTTGGCGTCAGGCAGCTACTCAAAAGCAACTCAAGGCGGCCACTGAAGATTTTGCTTCAGAAAACCGGGCCAAGCACGATATCGAGGAACGGAGGCTTGCTTACGTTGCAATTACTCGGGCTGGAAGGGACCTGTTGCTGTCGGCTAGTTATTACAAGGCAGGGATTCTAAATCCGCGCCCGATCGCCCCCTATCTGGAGGAGCTAATTAGCGTGGGGCTTGCTCAGTTGCTTGAGCCCATTCCAGAGCCAGCGGTAGCAAACCCACTCGCCAATCTGGCCAAATCCGAAATTTGGCCTGCCGACCCACTTGGCAAGAGCCGTGATTCACAACTCGCTGCTGCCGAAAATGTGATCAGTGCGACTCCGACAAGGGTTAGTGAAAGTCTGCAGTTGGCTGCAATTATCGAACAGGCGGAACTACTTAGAAACCCAAAGCCAGTGGAGCTACCCTTGCGTTTATCTGCGTCCAAAATTGTGCAGCTACTTACTGAGCCAGAGGCCTTCTGGGCGCAGATTGCTCGCCCGCTTCCGGTGTCGTTCTCTGAGGCTGCTGCAAGAGGAACACAGTTTCACGAGCGCCTGGAGGAGGCGTTTGAGTTGGAGGCTGATTTGGATATCTCCGATTGGCAAGAGCAAGATCGGGAACTTGGGCAGGCATTCCTTGACTCTAGGTTCCAAAGCCTCAAGCCTATTTATGTTGAACAAGCACTCGAGTTTGAACTCGGCGGCACGGTGGTTGTTTGCAAGCTAGACGCCGTCTATCAAACAGAAGATGGTTTCGAAGTTATCGACTGGAAATCCGGTTCTGCCCCCAAGTCAAAAGCGGAAGTTGCCAACAAGGCCGTGCAGCTTGCCCTTTATCGTATTGGACTATCGCGGTGGCTTGGCGTGGGTGTTGAGAGGGTGAAAGCGTCATTCTTTTTCGCGGGTGACAGTAAAGAGATATCCCCCGAAGTGCCATCGGAGAACGAGCTTATGGAAAAGCTTAGGGCTTTTAGAAAAGCTCCTCTTCATTTTTAGTTTCCGCGTCAGCATCCTCAATAAAGTCGGCCTCTAGGACCTCTCCCGCAGCTATGTCCTCTATGTCTTCATTCTGTTGCTGTGCAAGTTCTTGGGTCTCGAGGTCCTGGTCCTCTAGCGGGATAGAACTATCGACGTGAGCCTCTTGATTCGCGCTGAGCGACGCAATGCCGGCGAAGCTCGATGCTCTGAGGCTTCGAAGGTTGCCGCTCTCGAGCTGGTCACGAAGTTCGGCAATCATGTCCTCGGCCTGACTGATTTCCTTTTCATCTTTGTTTGCGATGCAGTAGACCAGCCAGCTGCCAAGCTCAAGTTCCGAGTAGAGCTGGGCGCGTTGACTGATGTTTTCATCAGCCGATTCTCTTGCAGCACGGTAATTGAGGATGGTGTCCTCGAGGGTGGTCCTAAGTGCTCCTCCGGTCAGCCATCGCAGATCTTCTGCGGGGTCGCCGACCTTTAGGGAGCTCCAACCGGAAAGACCGTTGACTTTTTGAGCACTGACCATGACAGTGTCTTGGCTGACGTTCCCATGAATAACTGTCGGGTGAAAACGAAACAACCCAATGTCTTCGGTCGCCGCCTCCCACCTGGAAAGCAGAGCTGCTGGCACTCTGCCGGTCTGAGCGATGCTGTCTATCTCGGCAACCTTGTTTCTCAAGATGCCTGCTGCGTCATATTCCAGAAGACCGGCGTCTCTAATGATTTCTGGGCTTAGGTTGTGGATGCGCGCTAGCACCTCGCCTATGCTCTTGGAAAATAGACCGGGAGCATATTTCGCTAGGTCGGTAGTTTCCCCACCTAAGAGAGAAAGCAACAGGGCTTTGGTTCCATCGGAGTCCATGCTTTGACCGATAAGTCGAGGAGTGTCTAGCCCGAGGATTTCCTGGTGGGGCTCAATTATTTTTAGGGCCTGCAGCTCTATTGCAACTTCGGACTCCCCGGCTGGCGTGGCAGGGATTAGCAGCTGATAAGAGGCGCCCTCTTGGTCCCAAAGTTGTAGTTGATCAATGTCGGGGTTGGTTTCAACCCTCCGATAGCTACGGAAGGTGAACCCCGGGGCAGCATCGGCTGCCAGCGCGGCTAATATCAGACTAGGTCTTCCCACGGTCACAGGTTAGATTGTTCACCGCGCTCTTGGAGTAAACGCCACGCGCAGCATAAGGATTGCTAATGACTTCAGATCTGACTCCGAGCCAGCTTTTGGCTGGACTCGATGACGATCAGGCTGCGGCCGCCCAGGCCTTGCAGGGACCGGTCGCCATAATTGCAGGTGCTGGTAGTGGAAAAACCAGGACTGTTAGCCACCGCATCGCCTACGGTATTCAGACAGGTAGCTACGCCGCGAACCGGGTATTTGCTCTTACCTACACCAACCGTGCGGCTGCCGAGCTTAGAACGAGGCTCAGGTCCTTGGGGGCCCAAGACGTTGCGGTCAGGACTTTTCACTCTGCGGCGCTTACGCAGCTGCAATTTTTTTGGCCCCAACTGACAGACAGTTTTGCCCCGAAACTCGTCACCCATAAGGGGCCACTAATTCAAGAGGTTCTTGAGCAAATGGGGATTCGCGCAACTGCGGAACTAAAGTCGAGCCTCCAAGCAGAAGTCGAATACGTCCGGTATTCAATGAAGGATCCAGAGAAGTATCAAGCTTCAAGACCTGAGGGCTCCAGCCTTGGTGCCGAAAGATTCGGCGAGTTTTTTCGTGCATTTGAATTACTCAAGCAAAAGCGCCGAATAATCGACTGGGAAGATGCGTTGTTGCTCTGCGTTGGAATGCTGAGAGACCAGCCGCGAATGCTGGCCCATGTCCAGCAGCAATATCGGTTTTTCACCGTGGATGAGTATCAAGATATTTCGCCCCTCCAGCAGGCTCTTCTCGAAACCTGGCTAGGGGACAGACAAGAGCTATGCGTGGTCGGAGACCCCAGGCAGACCATCTACACATTTGCGGGCGCCCGCAGCGATTTTTTGACCGGCTTTCAGGATCGATATGAAAAAGCGCAAGTATTTGAACTCAACCGCAACTATCGATCAAGTCAAGAAGTGGTAGCTCTTGCGAATCGAGTCAGCCCAGACGCGCCTCTGGAGGCAATTCGTCAAGTTTCTGAAAAGCCTGTTTTTAAGACCTTCAAGAATGCCGGCGACGAAGCGTTGAATGTGGTGCGGCAAATAAATGAGTTCCTGGAAAACGGCGTTGGCCGCGGTGAGATAGCGGTGCTTGCTCGAACCAATGCTCAGCTTGTAAAAATAGAGCAAGAGCTAAAAAACTCCAGTGTTGATTATCAAGTCCGTGGATCTGGAAGGTTTTTTAAGCGGCCAGAGGTCATCCAAGGCGCAGGAGCCATCAGAGCTCTTCAGACGTCGGAGCCCAAAGAACCCTTGTTTATGGAGGTTTCTAAAATAATCTCGGCACTTGGCTGGAAATCAAGAGCAAATAAGGATGAGAAGTGGCTCGCTCTCAACTGGTTTCTAGAGGTTCTTGAAGAGCTTGATGAGCCGAACTTGGACGAGTACCTGCGGGAACTTGACGAGCGGGAGCGCTCGGGACATGAGCCAATGCGTGACGCGGTTATGTTGGCAACAATTCACGGGACAAAGGGTCTGGAGTTTGCCAAGGTTTTTCTAATAGGAGTGAATCAGAACTATTTCCCAATTGGGTACGCAAAGACGGAAGCTGAAATCGCAGAAGAGCAGCGACTTTTTTACGTTGCGATTACTCGAGCGAAGGACTTTTTGCAGGTCAGTTCAAGACTGGATAAACACCCTTCAGATTTTATAAAGCGTTTCGGCAGCCACACTCCGACCAGTTAGCCTTACTCGTTACAACTTCTCCGGAGCGCTCTAGGCGGACCATTTCCAGTGGTTCCTGATTTTTGAGTCTGTCCAGGAAGTTCAATGACTTAGACAGGGCGACCCCTCCGGAAAATAACATAAGTGCGCTATCGGCCAGATCACGGTCAAGGCTTGCCAACTGGGTCGCTATCTTGATCCAGTTGGGCACGTTGTTTATTCGATGAAGCTCAACGCACCCCAGACATGGTGTGACACCGGGGATTACGATGTGAGAAATCTGGACACCTGATTCATCGAAGCAAATTGCCAGGTGTGGGACGTCGCGTGATAACCAAGGCTGATAGTCGGCGGGTTGGATGATGTCATGGCACACAAGGATTGCTAAGTCCGCCTGGTCAAAAGCTGAACTGACTCTGCTGTGAAGCTGAATGCTAAGGCCATCCTCATCGGATTTAGCTGCCCTTACTCGCTGCATTCCCAGGAAGGTCTGCGGGTAGCCCATTTCAACGGTGTCTCCCGGTAAGACTCTTGAGTGGTCATTGGTAAAGACGTTTGTGACTGCGGAGGCGTTCAGCGCTCTAAGAAGGGTCAGCCCAGTTCGGTCGAGTTTGGAAAGAAAAACGCGAAGGCTTTTTCTAGCTCGCAAGATTTCTGCTGGGTCATCGAGCCCCAGCAGGTAGAGCCTCATTATTTCCGAAAAACGCCTGGAGATTTCATGCTCCGTGAAGGTGGGCATAAATGACGATGTTCTAGAAAGTAGCGGACCTAAGCGCTCGATAAGTTCGTTGGTGGTTTCTGCATCGGCGCTCGCCATTTTTGGCAAGAGTGACAGCTGATTGTCGCTGATGCCAGTCTCTAAGAAGTCCAGCGCTCTGAATTGCTCATTGGAAAGATTTGCCAACAGCACTTCAGAGTTGACTCCGTATTGTCGTGTCGTGTCGTCGATCCACAATCTTGCAAGGCCGGGGTTAATTTGTCTTACCACCTGAGGTAGTTTGCTGCCCCCGAGCTGTTCTCGTGAGACGTTCTCCACAGCCCGAAGCTAAGCTGCAGGAAGAGAATTTGAGTTAGTCAGTCAGGAATTTGCGGAGCTCATCTTCAAAATCATCGCCGCCATTATTGATGCGGGCAATCAATGAGTCTGGATTTTCAATTTCAAGTGCGGTTGGCATTTGGTCGGGGTGCGACCAAAGAGCATCCGAAGCGCCTTTGCCAATATCTGCTGCCACCCGCTGCCACATCAAAGCGGCCTCTCTCCTGAGCCGAGGCCGCATTTCAAGCCCGAGAAGAGCTTCGAAGGTTTTTGCGGAAGCACCGCTGGTGGCTCGTTTGCGATTGAATATTTCCACCACTGCTTGAATGTTTGGAAGTCTTTTGGTCGCCTCCAGCGAGGTCGCGTCGACCCACCCTTCGATGAGCGCCAGAACTGTTTCTATGCGCTCCAAGGCCTGCTGCTGCTCGGGACTTCTTGGCGAAACCATTGCGCTGGCTTCAATGATTTGCTCCATGGAGCCCGGATCAGTCGGGTCGATTCGAGACGCAATCTCCTCGATGCCACTCAAGTCGACAGTGAGTCCGGCGGCAAACTCTCTTACCTGGGTGATGATTTGTTCTCGCAGCCAACCGGCTTGGTTATAAAGCGAAGCGATTGCCAGCTCACGGGTCGCAAGGTAAATGACGACCTCGCTCTTTGGGGTCTCAAGGTCTTGAAGAAACTCTCCTAAGTTTTGAGCGATGATTCCAGGCCTAGCGGTAAGAGGGATTCCAATTTCGCCGGAAAGTAAAACCTCTGAGGAAAGCTTTCCGATGGCTTGACCCAACTGCATGGCAAATATCGAAGCTCCGGCATTGCCAATAAAGTTTTGAGCTGGTGCCAGCATCTGGCTTAGCTCGGGTGGCAGCGTGTTTCCTAAGTTCTCATTTAGTGCTGCAGCCATGCTGTTGGCGACCGGCTCTGAGAGCTCTCTGAAAAGTGGCATCGCTTCTTGTGCCCACATTGATCGAGTGAGTTTTTTTGGTGGATTCGGGTTAGTGAATTCCGTGGCTTCGCTCAGCCAGAGACGGGCCATGTCAAACGCAGTTTCCAGTTCGGCTTCGAGGGCAGAATTCGCCTGCTTCTCTGTCTTTTTGGAAAGTTCGAGCGCTTGATCAAGGGCAAGTTTCCAGTTCACCGGCTCTCCGGCTTCGCCAGTCATCGCCGATACTTGTCCAAAAAGGTCGCTCAGCATCGAAGGGTCAGCACTAAACCCGGCTATTTTGGCAAGATCTTCCGGATTCAGTTGGCCCGATTCCATCATCTTCCGAATCAAGCGTTCAAGCTCTTCGCGGTTTGGCTGATCTTCCAAGGGTCACCTCTTCTAGTAGAAAACTACCCTGTCCTTTGTGAGGCAGGCTGCAAATCCGCTGCCAAATTGATCATGTTCGCCAAGGGCGTTAGTGTCTTTGGCACTAATGCGGGTTGCACTGCCTAGCATTGGAGCAATGACTTTTTTCGATGCACCGAAACCGCCTAAACGAGGACGCTTCGCAGGTTGGATTGCTCTTGGAATTGCCTCAATCGTCGCCGTTGGACTCTTAGTAGTTCCGACCGGTTTTGTAATTGAACGCCCCGGGCAAGTTTTCAATGTCATGGGGCAGATTGACGGGACGCAGGTCATTAGCTCAACGGAAGTAGAGACCTTTGAATCTGAATCGCGATTCGATGTAACTACAGTGTCATTATTGGGGAACAGGGAGTCGACCCCTAGCTGGGTCCAAGTTCTCTACGCATGGGCTGATCCCAATCAAGTTGTACTCCCACTAGACGAGATTTTTCCTCCAAGCTTCACATCCGAGCAATTTAGAGCCGAATCTTCGTTGCAAATGGAAGTTTCTCAGCAGGATGCAATTGCTGTGGCTCTGAAAAAGCTGGGGTATCAAGTCCCTAGGGCTTTGTATGTAAATACAGTTTTAGAGGGCGCGCCTTCCTCTGGTATTTTGATTGCTGGCGACCTAATAACCTCGGCCGGCGGAGTGCCGGTCGACACATTCGATGCATTCAAGTCTCAAATTCAACTTTCTAAAGATTCGCCCTTGAGGATTGATGTCATCAGGGATGGTCAGGAAACTTCACTCTCGGTGACCCCTTCACTCAACGGTGAAACCTGGGTTATCGGTTCGATGATTGGTTACACATACAACTTTCCATTTGAACTTGATCTCCAGCTCGGAGATGTTGGCGGACCAAGCGGCGGGCTGATTTTTAGCCTCGGAGTCCTGGATGCTCTCACGGAGGGCTCCTTGGCCGGCAGTGCACATGTGGCAGGCACTGGAACTATTGACCCGGACGGAAATGTCGGCCCGATCGGGGGAATTGCACTAAAAATGCTCGGAGCCAAACAGGCTGGAGCGGAGCTTTTTTTGGCACCAGAGGCAAACTGTCAAGAGGCCATTGACAAGATTCCCAGTAACTTGACAGTTGTTTCAGTGAGAGACTTGACTGAAGCTCTTGAGAAAATAGAAATGTTTGCCAACGGTGAGCAACTACCAGCAATGCAATGTAATAACTAGGAGATAGATATTGTCTGAAGCACAAGCAAAACCGCAGCGACGAGTTTCGCCGCTGTCCATCGCCTTTGGAATCTTGGCTGTAATAGTTTTTGCGCTGGTGAGCGCTGCAGGCATTTATACCGATTGGCTCTGGTTTAGGCAACTTGACTTCGAAGTGGTCTTCTTTACTCAAATAGTCGGCCAAATAGTGGCGTTCCTAATTGGATTTGTCATCATGACCCTGCTGGTTGCGATCGGCCTGATGTTCGCGTGGCGGACTCGCCCGGTTTATCTAAAGATGCCGGATGAGTCGCCGTTCCAGGCTTATCAGCAGTTGCTTGATGGACTAAGGCGAGTAATTATGCTTGGGCTGCCAGCCCTTCTTGGTGTTTTCGGGGGTCTAATTGCTGCTCGCGAATGGCAAACCGCGGCCTTGTGGCTAAACGGCGGCCTTTTCGGTGTGACCGACCCACAGTTCGGGTTGGATATTGGCTTCTTTGTTTTTGATCTTCCGTTTTACGGCTTCGCCGTCAGCTACGTTTCCGGCGGTATTTTCCTAGCTGCGCTAATCAATGCCGGCGTTCACTTGATTTACGGTGGTATCCGTTTCTCGGGTCGCGAAGTGAATGTGTCAAAGCCGGCCCGTATTCAGCTTTCAATCCTGATCGCAACTTATTTTATTCTTCAAGGCCTAAGCCTGTGGCTTGATCAGTATGGAACCGCAACCAGTTCCGGCGAACTCTTTACGGGAGTTACCTACACAGATGACAATGCTGTCATTCCTGGCTTGCAGATCTTGGCTCTTATTTCACTTGCGGTCGCGGTGGCATTTATCGTAACTGCCGTGCTGGGACAGTGGAGAATCTCGATCATCGCGACAGCATTGATGGTTGCAAGCTCGCTGGTTCTCGGTGGACTCTACCCTTGGATTGTTCAAACCTTCCAGGTGGTGCCCAATGAGAGAACCCTCGAGGGTCCTTACTTACAAAAGAACATCGATGCGACCAGAGTCGCCTACGAATTGGACAAGGTTGAAGTTGTCGACTACGCGGCCAACGTTATCCCAGAACCTGGTGCTCTCAGAAACGACGCCAGGACAACCTCATCCATAAGAATTATGGACCCGGCCTTGGTCGGCGACGCGTTCCGTCAGCTTGAGCAGTACCGTCAGTACTACAGCTTCCCCAACCGCCTGCACGTTGATCGCTACGCAGTCGATGGCGAGACTCGGGACACCATCATTGCGGTTCGAGAGCTGAACCAAGCCGGTCTTGGCGAGTCACAGTCTTGGTACAACTCGTCGGTCGTCTACACCCATGGGTTCGGTCTAGTCGCAGCCTATGGAAACAAGGTCGACAGCGACGGCAAGCCCCTATTTTTCCAGTCCGGAATTCCAACCGTTGGAGACCTTGGCGATTTCGAGCCCAGGATTTACTTTGGTGCGAATTCACCTACCTACTCAATCGTTGGAGCTCCCGCTGGAGCCGACCCTCTGGAGTTTGATTTCCCAGCCGGCGAGGGTGAGAGCAATGAAACCTACACGACCTTCACGGGCAGTGGTGGGCCGCTTGTGGGAAACATCTTCACCAGAATCGCGTACTCATTGAAGTTCCAAAGCGAGCAGATCTTGCTCTCCGATGCAATCAACGCTGATTCGCAAATTCTCTACAACCGTTCCCCTGCGGAGCGAATTGCCGAAGTTGCGCCTTATTTGACCGTGGACACGGAAATTTACCCGGCGATTGTTGACGGAAGAATCAAGTGGATTGTTGATGGCTACACAACCACAACTCAGTATCCATATTCAAACCTCGAGTCGTTCAATCTTTCGATTCTGGATTCCTCCTCTGAGACCTTCAACAGAGACACCTCTGAGGTCAACTACATTAGAAACTCCGTGAAGGCCACCGTGGACGCCTATGACGGTTCGGTAGACATTTACCAGTGGGATGAGCAGGACCCCTTGCTAAAGGCCTGGATGAACCTATACCCGGACACTGTGCAGCCAAAGTCAGCAATGTCGGGCGACCTAATGGCTCATGTTAGGTACCCATCTGATCTGTTCAAGACTCAGCGTTCGGTTCTCGGTAGCTACCACGTAACCGAAGCCGGAGCCTTTTACTCTCAGCAGGACGCCTGGATGACTCCAAATGACCCGGTTGAGGGCCCCGGGCTTGGATCACTCCAGCCTCCTTACTACTTGACGATGCAAACCCCCGGTGAATCTGACAGCTCGTTTTCGCTGTACTCAACCTTCATTCCTCAATCCACAGGTGAAAGCACAAGAAATGTGCTCACCGGGTACTTGATTGCGAATGCGGATGCGGGCAGTGAAGCCGGCAAGGTTAGCGATAATTACGGCAAGTTGACATTGCTCAGCCTGCCAAGGGAGACCGTGGTCCCTGGACCAGGTCAGGTGCAGAACAACTTCAATGCTGACAGCGAAGTATCTTCACTGTTGAACATTCTTCGACAGGGATCGACCAATGTTATAAGCGGAAACTTGCTGACACTTCCTGTTGCTGGCGGACTGCTATATGTTCAGCCGGTATACATCGAGTCAACAGGTGAGACCAGTTACCCGTTGCTCGAAAAAGTGCTGGTTGCCTTTGGTGATCAGATCGCTTTCGAGGACAGCCTCGATCAGGCTCTTGACGCCCTATTCGGCGGCGACTCCGGATTTGACGGTGCTGAGACAGAGACTCCCGTGACCGACGATTCTGGCGAAGAGACTGCGACAGAATCTGCTCCGACCGATTCCGGCAACACTGCTTTGGACGAAGCCTTGACTGCTGCGAGCAGAGCTTTGGTGGACAAGCAGGCAGCCTTGATGGCTGGAGACTTGGCGGCCTTTGCAAGGGCAGATGATCGATTGACCAGGGCTATTGAGGACGCTTTGGCAGCATTAGATTAACCATCTAAAACCTGCTAGTGTTGGGACTTCGCCGCGGGGTGGAGCAGTTCGGTAGCTCGCCGGGCTCATAACCCGGAGGTCGTAGGTTCAAATCCTGCCCCCGCAACTAGTGAAAAACCCCTGAACCTTATAAGTTCAGGGGTTTTTTCTTTGCTGTGGATAATGCGAATGTGTCAGCTGTGTCTTGCTCTATTTTTTACGCATGAATATTGTCCTAAGAATCTCAAGATCGGCCGGCTAAATGTTGATGGAGTTAGCTGTCTGGCTGGCAACTAGTAGTTGCCAGCCACACAGCCACACAGCCGATAGCTTTACTATTTGCGCGGAGAAAGTTGAGCAGAGTTACTCTCAAACAAGTTCGAGCACTATCGGCAGTGCGCCGAAGGCTAAGCCCATGCGGCTGTGTTCCTATTACCTAAATAACTCGATTGATTCTCCAACCGAAGGGATTATTACCGCTTGGGTCCCGGTGGGTGCAAGAAGTTGCATCGGTGACTCGCCGCCAGAGCCTCAAGTGGCGGCGAAAGCCAGTGTTGTTCAAAGCTCGAGTGAACTTCGGGATTCTCTGACAAGTTTTTCTAATCGCCCCTTTGCATCGTGGACGCCAGGTGAGAAGCTGGAAATTTTTGAATTTGGTCAATTCAGTGTTCAGGTAAATAATCGGACAACGACCGGCCTGCTTCTGGGGCAAACCGCCAAAATTCGCTTCACTGCAGGCTCGATGACTTGGCAATTCTCTGACTCAACAACTGCGTCGGGAAGATCCGTCTCAAAGTCCTTTCAGACCGTCGGCGCATTTTTTGCATTGGCAAAAGTTGCTTATCGGGTTGATTATCAAATGTTGGGTAGGGACTGGGTCCTAAATGCCGCGACCGTAACGCTCTCGTCAAATCAGCTGGAAATTGAAGTCACGGAGCCGCCGAGGAGAACTCTTTTGGTTTTGTAAAGAAATTTGTCAGCTGGGACTCATACAATCCTCAGTGTTGTTGACCATAATCAGGTAGACAACGAAAGGTTTTATAAATGTCTCAGTGGAATCGCTCTGGAGAAAATCAATTTAGCTTCAGTCAGCCATACCTTGCGCCCGTGCAGGCTCCGGTCAAGAAAAAGAGACGTAATCTACTGCCCGTCGCGGCCCTCGCTCTTGGTGCGGCTCTCGTCGGAGGCATTATTGGCTCGAGCGGACTAACGCTCTCGGTTGCAAACTTGAGTCAGCCGGCCCCAATAGTTGTGAATAACGCGACCGAGGTGAATTGGGTCACCGGTGCAGCGGCAGCAGCCTCTCCTTCGGTTGTTACTCTTGCCGTCAACTCAGCTTCGAGTGGTGGTTCTGGTTCTGGAGTCGTGCTCACTGAGGATGGTTACATCTTGACCAATGCGCACGTCGCAACTCTCGGAGGGCTCACTGAAACTGCCGCTATCTCGGTAATGCTTTGGGATGGACAAGTGCTCGCTGCCGAATTAGTTGGTTTTGATTCTGTCTACGACTTGGCGGTCTTGAAAATAGAAGCCGCCGGCCTAAAGCCAATCATCTTTGCCGATTCCAACACGCTAAATGTTGGGCAGAGCGTAGTGGCAATCGGCGCACCGCTTGGGCTTTCCTCCACGGTGACTCAGGGCATCATTTCGGCTCTCAACCGGACAATTCAAGTTGCGAGCTCTGAAGTCAGTGATGACCCCGGTCTCCAGTTCTATACCGGAAGTGGAGGAAATCCAATTTCGCTTCAGGTGATTCAAACCGACGCGGCCATCAACCCTGGTAACTCAGGTGGTGCACTTGTCAACAACAGCGGAGAGTTGATAGGTATTAATGTTGCGATTGCCACTGCCGGATCCGGAACTTCCGGAAGCATTGGTGTCGGATTCGCTATTCCGTCGAATACTTCCGAGAGAATCGCGAACGAAATTATCGAAACTGGCGTCGCGACCCACGGCCTGCTGGGCGCCCTGGTCCGGGATAGCCGAGAGGCAACCGGTGGATTCTCGAATGGCGCCTATGTCGAAGGAGTTAGCGACGATGGTGCGGCGAAGGCCGCCGGCATTATGCAAGGGGACATCGTGATCGTTTTTGCAGGGCAACGCGTTGAGGGTGCGAGTGACCTTACTGCCTTGGTAAGGGCGGAACCTGCCGGGGCCGAAGTTGAACTCGAGCTGATTCGGGATGGCCGAAAGTTAGTTTTCAAGGTGACACTTGGAAGCGCAGCTGACCTACAATAAGTTCCTATGAGCGATCTAGATTCTGGAACCACTCTCGATAAAGAGCGTGTTGAGCAAGTCGATCAAGGCGACCATGAGCGTTACTCGCACTACGTCAAGAAGAATAAAATCGTTGAATCAGCCGTATTGGGAGAACCAGTAATTGCACTTTGTGGCAAGGCATGGGTCCCAAGCAGAGACCCAGGTAAGTTTCCAGTGTGCCCGGATTGCAAAAAGATTTACGAAACCTTCAAGGGCGACTAAACAAAATAGGTGGGAATCGCAGGATCACCATTTGACAGCCTGAATCCAGATGCATTTAGCTCAGAAATCGCCATTGCGTGGTGATTTCGCGCTGCAAAAACACCCTCGGGCCCCATGGCGTCAGTGAGACACTCTCCGTCCGCAACCAGCTGGACCTGAAGAGGCCGGCCTTGCGATTCTCCGCCAACCAGCTCTGCAATGGCTATGTCGTCCTGAATTTTCCTGCTGGCAAATTTCTTGCCGCCCCTGTTGGCCTTTGACGTTGACGTCTTCGCAACGTCCACCCAGCCGTCACCGTCAGAGTGAGCCACCAGCTTGTAGACGAACCCAACCGTCGGATGTCCAGATCCAGTAACCAAGGATGTGCCAACGCCGTATCTGTCAACCGGCGCTGCGGCCAGCGCGGCGATTGTGTATTCGTCCAAGTCGCTGGTGACAACTATTTTTGTTTCGGTTGCACCTAAGGAGTCGAGTAGTTGACGTACCTTGCCGGCTGCCATGGATAGATCGCCGGAGTCGATCCTCACGGCGGCTATTTTGCCGTTAGTGAGCCTGACGGCTTCTTTCACTGCCGGCTCGATGTCGTAGGTGTCGACAAGTAGTGTGGTTTCGTTACCCATTGACTCGATTTGAGACCGAAAGGCCTCGGCTTCACTGTCGTGCAACAAGGTAAATGAGTGGGCGCTGGTTCCCATCGTTGGTATTCCCCAGCTTCTTCCGGCTTCCAAGTTGCTTGTGGCGTCAAAGCCGACGATGTACGCAGCTCTCGCTGCAGCTACTGCCGCGTGCTCGTTTGCTCGCCGGGCTCCCATTTCCGCCAAGTAGCGATTCCCAGCCGCGTAGCGCATTCGGGCCGCCGCGCTTGCCACAGCGCTGTCATAGTTCAAAATTGAGAGTATTACCGTTTCTAGAATTACTGCTTCCGCAAAGCTGCCTTCTACCCTAAGGACCGGTGAGTTGGCGAAGAAAAGCTCACCCTCTTGGTAGCCATAAATATTGCCTTTGAAGCGAAAGTTCTGAAGCCAGACGGCAGTTGACTCGTCGACTATTTCGTTTTTGAGAAGAAACGCGATCTCTTCTTTTTCAAACCTAAATTTTTGGACTGCTTCCAGCAGGCGCCCGTTGCCAGCAAGGACACCAAACCTTCGGCCGGCTGGGAGTGACCTAGTGAAAACTTCGAAAACTGTTTGGCGTTCTGCTTTGCCCGAGCGCAGCGCAGCTTGAACCATGGTGAGTTCGTAGCGGTCCGTTAGCAGGGCTGTTGTCACGACACCAGCCTACCCAAGCCACAACCGCTATTGCACCTCGGGCCTAGACTTGTCAGGTGGATGCTAGACCAATTGGAGTTTTCGACTCGGGAGTCGGTGGGCTCACCGTTGCCCGGGCGATTATCGATCAGCTCCCCAATGAATCAGTTCATTACGTGGGGGACACTCTCAACTCTCCCTACGGCCCAAAGCCGCTGTCACTAGTTCGCTCATTGGCGCTCGAGGTTATGGATGACCTGGTGGCCTCCGGCGTAAAGGTGCTGGTCATAGCCTGCAATTCAGCTTCGGCGGCTGTTCTGAGGGACGCCAGAGAACGCTACACGGAAGGCTTAGGGGTGCCGGTGGTAGAGGTGATTCAGCCCGCCGTTCGGACAGCGGTTGCGACTAGTGGAAATAAAAAAGTTGGCGTAATCGGCACCAGCGCAACAATATCTTCTCGGGCCTACGACGATGCCTTTGCTGCCGCGGTTGACTTTGAAATCAACAGCGTCGCCTGCCCGAGCTTTGTCGATCTAGTCGAGCGGGGGGTTACCTCCGGCCCCGAGGTTGTGGAAGCTGCGACTAAGTACTTGACTCCGCTGATTCAGGCAGGTGTGGACACTTTAGTTCTGGGTTGCACGCACTATCCGCTCTTGCAGGGAGTTTTGGGGTACGTAATGGGCGAGGGCGTCAACCTTGTTTCTTCAGCCGATGAAACAGCGAAGGACGTTTTTCGAGTCTTGACCGAGCACGATTTGCTGGCGCCGTCCGGAAACCAGGCTAAGTATCAATTTTTTGCCACCGGCGATGAAAAAGAGTTCGAGTCTTTGGCGCAACGATTTTTAGGACCCGAGGTTACAAAAGTGCAGCACTTAGAAAGAAAGATCATCAATGACTAGGCAAGACGATAGAAGCAACACCGAACTCAGGCAAATTAGTTTCGAAAGAAACTTCACCGTGCACGCCGAAGGTTCCTGCCTCGTCTCTTTTGGAAATACGAGAGTCTTGTGCAACGCCTCTTTCACCGAGGGCGTTCCTCGCTTCAAAAAGGGTTCCGGAGAAGGTTGGGTTACTGCCGAATACTCGATGCTGCCAAGAGCAACTCATACTAGATCGGATCGCGAGAGCGTGAAGGGGAAAATCGGTGGTCGCACCCATGAGATTTCTCGACTCATCGGCCGCTCTCTAAGGGCTGTGATAGACGTGAAGAGCCTCGGCGAAAACACCATAGTTTTGGATTGCGACGTGTTGCAGGCCGATGGTGGAACCAGGACGGCGGCAATTACTGGAGCGTTTATCGCTCTAGCTGACGCGGTCAATTGGGGAAAGCAAAATGGATTTATTGCAAAATCGGCGACCCCGTTATTGGACACTGTTTCGGCAGTTTCGGTTGGAATCGTCGGCGGAGAGCCGATGACCGATCTTGCATACGTTGAAGATGTCCGAGCTGACACGGACATGAATGTTGTCGTTACTGGCAGGGGCCTGTTCGTTGAAGTTCAGGGAACGGCCGAAGCCGCACCTTTTGATAAGAGTGAGCTTGATGCGCTCTTGGCGCTGGCTCTTCAATCAACCAGTGAGCTAGCTATTAAGCAGAAGGAATCTCTTGGCTCAATTCTGGAAACACGCTGATGGAATTGATATTCGCCACCGGTAATAAGCACAAACTTGCCGAGGCGGAGTTCATCCTCGGAGCATCTTTGCCGCAGCTGAAGCTTTTGCCACACGAGGGACCAGAGCCGGTTGAAAACGGAGTTACTTTTTTAGAAAACGCAGCAATCAAGGCTCGGGCGGCATTTGAGGCCACCGGTCAACCGTCTTTTGCAGACGACTCTGGAATCTGCGTGGAGGTAATGGGTGGTGCCCCGGGGATATTTTCTGCTATTTGGGCAGGAGGACGAGACGACGAGGTCAACAGACAGCTGCTTTTGGATCAACTCAAAGACATCTCATCCGAGCATCGAACTGCGTCTTTTGTTTGCACGATCGCACTTGTTGAGGAGTCCGGGGAGACCTTTTTTACGGGTGTTTGGCCAGGGTCGATAGCCCTGCATGCTTCTGGTGATGGCGGGTTCGGTTACGACCCAGTTTTTACCCCTGAGGGTTTTGAGGTTACGGCGGCACAGCTTGAGCCTGAAGTGAAGTCCAGCCTGTCCCACAGGGCGATGGCCATGAATCAAATGGCAAGTTTTCTGGCTAATAGATAGTGCCCCCAGCAGGATTCGAACCTGCGCTCCCGCCTCCGGAGGGCGATGCTCTATCCCCTGAGCTATGGGGGCCTAGGGTTCTGCCAGCTTACTAGTCGAGCAAGTGAAACCAGCTTTTAGATGCCGAGGGTTTTGTCTCTGCAGCCAGACCAAAAACTGTGTGTATGCCGAGTCGATTTTCATGCCGCGGATAAGTCAAAAGACTGATTTCTCGACGCAGCGCTTGGGGCGCGAAGCCACGCTGTAAACAGCATTGAGGGTATGATTTAGGTTCATAACGGCTTGTGCAGAGCGACTCATCTTGCCTAAATTTAGGAATTAGCCATGACCCCAGAACAGCTATCGAGTGCGATTCTCAATGCACTGAGTCAGCTCATGGCTGAGGGGGGACTGGCTAAAGCCGAAATTCCAAGTTCTGTAGTTGTTGAACGACCTAAGAATCGCGACCACGGCGATTGGGCCACGAACGTGGCTATGCAGTTGGGTAAGTCCTTTGGGATGACGCCAAGGCAATTTGCCGAAATTCTGGCTTCCAAGCTTGAAACAGTCGAAGGCATCTCCAAGGTTGAAATTGCAGGCCCGGGGTTCATTAACTTGTTCGTTTCACCCGGGGCCTCTGCGTCGTTGGTGAAAACCATCGTCGATCAGGGTGTCGATTTTGGTCGCGGAGACAGCCTGGTGGGAGTAAAGCTGAACCTTGAGTTTGTCTCGGCGAACCCCACTGGGCCAATTCACCTAGGCGGAACCCGTTGGGCCGCCGTTGGAGACTCCTTAGCTCGAATCTTTGATTTTTGCGGTGCCGACGTAACACGGGAGTACTACTTTAATGATCACGGCGGGCAGATCGATAGGTTCGCTAGGTCCTTGGTTGCTGCAGCAAAAAACGAATCCGCTCCCGAAGATGGCTATTCTGGCCAATATATTTTGGACATTGCCAATACCGTCATGGACCAATCCGAAAAAGACCTTCTAAGTCTCGAACCCGATGAAACCCAGGAGGCCTTTAGGTCTGCTGGCGTCGAGCTAATGTTTGCTCAAATAAGAAAGTCACTTCACGATTTCGGCGTTGATTTCGACGTTTTTTTCCACGAGCACTCGATGTATGAGTCCGGAGCAGTCGAAAAGTCGATTCTGAGACTCGGTGAAAAAGGGCACACCTTTGTTGAAGACGGGGCAACCTGGTTGCGCTCGAGCACCTTCGGGGATGATCGCGATCGCGTGATTGTTAAATCTGACGGCTCCAATGCTTACATCGCTGGAGACATCGCTTATTACCTAGACAAGCGAGAACGTGGCTTTGATCAGTGCATTTATATGCTGGGCGCAGATCATCATGGCTATGTTCAGCGGATGATGGCCATTTGCGCAGCCTTTGGCGACACTCCGGGCAAGCAGATGGAGATTCTGATCGGGCAAATGGTCAATCTGGTTCGAGCAGGTCAGCCAGTGAAAATGTCCAAGCGTGCTGGAACGGTAATAACCATGGAGGACCTGGTGGAGGCGGTTGGCGTCGATGCGGCCAGATATTCACTAGCTCGATCCTCGATCAACTCAAGCCTGGATGTTGATCTAGAGGTCTTGACAAAAAAGACCAACGACAATCCAGTTTTCTACGTTCAATATGCTCACGCCAGGACCAGGCAGGTCTCTAAAAACGCATCAGCGCAGCTGGTGGAACGAAGCGAGTTTGTTCCAGAGGCGCTTTCGCATTTGAGCGAGCAGAATCTGATTGCACAACTTGCTCAGTTTCCTCAGGTGGTCGAAACTGCGAGTGAATTCCGTGAGCCGCACCGGGTCGCCAGATATCTGGAAGAATTGGCGGGTACTTATCACCGGTTCTACGACCACTGTCGAGTAATTCCACTCTCGGGGGACCCTGTAGAAACTGTCCATCGCTCCAGGCTGTGGCTCAATGATGCGTGCACCCAAGTACTTGCAAATGGACTTGGGTTACTTGGGGTTAGCGCCCCGGAGAGGATGTAGCTATGAGGAATCCGCTCACGCCCGAGTGGCTGGAGACGCCAGCTAGCCTTTCCCATTTGGACCCAAGAATTTGGCCGAGAACTGCCAAGCGCAATGAACGCGGCGAGCTTTTAGTTGGTGGTCAGACCGCTTCTGACTTAGTTCGTCAGTTTGGTTCTCCGCTTTATGTTGTCGACCAGGAGGATTTTGAGTCGCGTCTTATGAGCACGCGCAGAGCCTTCTCCGATGCCGCCCAGAAAATTGGCACGACTGCTAAGTGCTATTACGCTTCCAAGGCGCTCTTGACAACCGAGTTGGTTAGGTGGGTTGACCAAGCTGGTCTTTCGATAGATGTTTCTACAAGCGGAGAGCTCGCAGTGGCCCTGGCCGCCGGAATTGAAGGACCGAGAATCGGACTTCACGGGAACAATAAGTCACTCGTCGAAATCGGCCGAGCCATTTCGGCTGGAGTCGGGGCTATTGTCATTGACTCAGAACTAGAGATAGAGCGCATTGCCTCGGTTGCTAGCGCTCAGGACAAAGTCCAAGCGGTTCGGCTGCGGGTAAACACTGGCGTCCACGCATTTACCCATGAATACTTGGCAACCGCGCGTGAGGACCAAAAATTTGGTATTGCTCTGGTCGACGTTCCAGACATGGTCGAAAAGATTCGGTCCCACTCGCAGTTGAAGTTTTTAGGACTTCACTCGCACATAGGATCGCAAATCTTTGTTGTTGACGGTTTTGTCGCCGCCGCTGAGCGCTTACTCGATGTGCATGCGAAGCTTTTAACCGGTGGAGACGTGCCGGAACTGAATCTCGGCGGAGGCTTTGGTATCAGCTACACCCTGGCCGACCGGCCATTGCCGCTTGATGAAATGGCCGGCCGAATAACAACCGCCGTAGCCCAGAAGTGTGAGCAGCTTGGAATTCCAGTACCTGCCCTTGCCTTTGAGCCTGGCAGAGTTATCGCGGGCCCTGCCGGCGTAACAATTTACTCCGTTGGAACACTCAAGGATGTTCAGGTAACAGACCAAGGCGCCGCTGCTACAAGAAAGTATGTAAGCGTTGATGGTGGAATGAGCGACAACATCAGGCCTGCTCTATACGAGGCCGAGTACAGCGCAACAATTGCCTCTCGCTCGTCCGATGCCGAAGCAACACTGAGCCGAGTCGTTGGTAAGCACTGTGAGTCAGGCGACATTGTTGTGAGACATGCATTATTGCCAGCCGATGTGTCGGTTAATGATTTGCTCGCCGTGCCAGCAACCGGAGCGTATTGCTTTTCGCTATCTTCTAATTACAACTATCTGCCTAGACCTGCTGTTATAGCAGTCAAGGGCGGTACCGCAAAGGTGCTTATCAGGGCGGAAACCGAGAGAGATTTGCTAAATCGAGATGCCGGCTTTGAGCCAGGAGAGGCTTAGAAATGCAAAGCGCGTACAGACCAATCAGAGTTGCCCTATTGGGTGCAGGCTCGGTCGGGTCGCAGGTAGCCAGGTTGCTTCTTGAGAACTCTGAAGAGCTTGCGAGCCGAGTAGGAACGACACTCGAACTTTCCGGTATCGCGGTGAGAAATTTGAGCGCCAAGCGCGATTTTGATTTGCCAGAGGAGTTATTGACCGAGGATGCGGAATCTCTAATCCTTGGAAGCGACGTAGTCATAGAACTAATTGGAGGCATTGAGCCGGCCAGGTCTTGGATCAAGCTTGCGCTCGAGTCTGGTGCTGATGTTGTCACCGCAAATAAGGCCCTCATTGCGGCCCATGGACCGGAATTGTTCGGATTGGCTGACCAGCTTGGCGCGCAGCTTTACTTTGAGGCCGCCGTGGCCGGCGCAATACCGATTATCAGGCCGCTGCGTGAGTCTTTGGCCGGCGACAAAATAAACCGGGTCATGGGTATCGTGAACGGCACGACAAACTTTATTTTAGATCGCATGGAGTCAACCGGCGCTGAGTTTGGTGACGCTCTGGAACTTGCTAAGAAGCTTGGTTACGCCGAAGCGGACCCAACCGCAGACATTGAGGGCTTTGACGCTCAGAGTAAGGCGTCGATCATCGCGTCTTTGGCTTTTCATTCAGAGGTTCCGGTCGAGTCCGTTTATCGCGAAGGAATAACAAAGATCACTGCGCAGCAGATAAACGCTGCTCGCACAGCCGGTTACGCAGTGAAGCTTTTGGCGATTTGCGAACGTGCCTCTAATGGGGAAAAAGAAGGAATAGTAATTAGAGTCCACCCGACTCTGATCCCTTTGTCTCACCCTCTCGCTGCGGTTCGCGGAGCCTACAACGCCGTTTTTGTTGAAGCAGAGTCAGCCGGCGAGCTGATGTTTTACGGCGCGGGTGCAGGTGGCAAAGAAACTGCTTCAGCCATCCTTGGCGACTTGGTTAGCGCTGCTAAGCGCCACCTGGCAGGGGGACCAGGCCTAGCGGACTCAACCCATGCGAATTTAGAAATTCTTCCGGTTCAATCGGTAGTTACCAGATTTCAAATCACTCTCGAGGTTTCTGATGAGGCAGGAGTACTGGCGTCGATAGCATCGGTGTTTGCCGAGAATGGTGTGAGCGTCGAGACTGTTCAGCAGAGCCCAGCGGATAAGGATGCGGCTGCAGTGCTCACTGTCATGACACACGTGGCATTGGAGTCGGACCTGGAAAAAGTAGTAGTTGCTCTTAGCAAAAATGCGGCGGTCGTAAACGTGAACTCGGTAATCCGGGTGGAAGGGCTCTGATGGCGCACCAATGGCGAGGAGTAATTCGCGAGTACATGGATCGGCTGCCATTTGAAACTGGTGATCCGATTGTGACTCTGGGCGAAGGCGGCACGCCACTAATCGAGGCACCTGCTCTTGCAAAATTGCTTGACGTTGGCAATGTCCACTTGAAATTTGAGGGAATGAACCCAACCGGATCGTTCAAAGACCGAGGAATGACTACCGCTGTCTCAAAGGCAAAAGCTCACGGCGCCAAAGCGGTGATCGCTGCCTCTACGGGCAACACTTCCGCAGCCGCAGCTGCCTACGCTGTTAAGGCCGGAATGCAGTCAGTTGTATTGGTGCCCGCCGGAAAAATTTCTTGGGGAAAGCTGTCTCAGGCCGTCGCACACAAGGCAAAGATTTTGCAGGTTCGTGGAAACTTCGATGACTGCCTTCGACTTGCGCGTGAGTTGAGTGAAAACTATCCGGTGTTCTTGGTGAACTCCGTAAACCCTGACCGACTTCAGGGTCAAAAGACCGCCGCTTTTGAAGTGGTCGATGTTCTTGGTGAAGCACCAGATCTTCACGCGATGCCTCTAGGTAATGCTGGCAACATCTCCGCCTACCACCTGGGTTACCGGGAAGAGGTGTCTGACGGAAGAATCAAGAAGCTTCCAAAGCTCTATGGCATTCAAGCTGAGGGGTCTGCTCCGTTCATCAAGGGATCACCGGTGGCAAAGCCGGAAACTATAGCCACTGCCATCAGGATCGGCAATCCAGCTTCTTGGGATTTAGCTCAAGAGGCGAAGCGGGACACCGATGGCGGTTTTGACGCAGTCAGTGACAAGCAAATTTTATGGATGCATCGATTCTTGTCTCAGGAGTGCGGCGTTTTCGTTGAGCCTTCGAGTGCAACCGGCGCTGCAGGTCTTTATAAACTTAAGCAGCAGGGAAACCTCCCGGCCGTGAACACCGTGGTGGTTACAGTTACAGGCCACGGCCTAAAAGATCCCGACTGGGCTCTAAAAGACGAGCGTGGTCGCTCAATCAAGCCAAAAAAGGTTGGAGCAACCGCTGACGCGGTGGCTGGAATCCTGGGACTGGAGCGCGAAAAGTGAAGATAGTAACCGTTAAAATCCCAGCAACTACTGCGAACCTTGGTCCCGGCTTCGACACTCTAGGCATGGCACTTTCCTTTTACGACAGCTACGAAGCAGAAGTAGTTTCTTCGGGTCTAGAAATTTCAGTTTCGGGTGAGGGGGTCGGCGACATTCCTCTAGATGAATCAAATCTGATTTATAAGTCTTTGGCCCTAGTTTTCAACAAGCTCGGCAAAAAAGTCCCGGGTCTAAAAATTAGATGCGAAAACAACATTCCTCACGGCAGAGGAATGGGCTCTTCTGGAGCAGCGGTAGCCGGTGGCATCATGCTTGCAGCCGGTCTCTTACAAGACGAGATTGAAATTAGTGAACAACAACTTTTGGGGTTTGCCACGGAACTAGAGGGTCACCCCGACAATGTTGCGCCGGCACTATTTGGCGGTTTAACCATTGCATGGGTGGAGGAGGACGGGGTTCCTCGACACAAGAAACTAACGGTTCATCGAGGAGTTTCTCCATTGGTCTTGGTTCCACCGCATCAGATGTCCACAAAGCTAGCCAGAAGCTTGCAGCCGGAATCTGTCCCACACACTGATGCCGTATTCAACGTTTCCAGGTCGGCACTGCTGGTTGCGGCGCTAACCCAGAGCCCAGAACTAATGTTGGCGGCAACCGAGGACCGGTTGCACCAGAGCTACCGATCCAGCGCAATGCCGGAAACATCGGCTCTGATTGAAAAGTTGAGAGCCCAAGGCCATCCGGCAGTGGTGTCTGGGGCGGGTCCTTCGGTTTTGGTTTTGGAAGACGACCCGGCAAAACGAATGGCAGCCATATCTCTTGTCGAGAGCTCTTTTGCCGACTGGAGAGTTTTAGCCCTTGCAGTTGATGTCAAAGGTGCTAGTCTTTTAGTGCAGTCAGGATCAGGCACCTAAAAGCCCGCCACTGTATCTTTCTTCAAGTTTCCACACAACGGCAGTTCGCCGCATAGAAATGAGTAATAACAAACATGGATGAAATCCAACAAGATAAGCCCGTTCGCCGTTCCAGGCGAGCAACCGGTTCTGATTCTTCAGAAACCAAGGTAGCCAGCGAGGCTCCAGAGCAGGCAAGCAAAACAGTCAAGGCTGACAAGCCTGAGGCTAATTCAGACACCGAGCCAAAGAAGGCACCGGCCAGGCGCCGCAGCACTGCTTCTAAGTCAACTTCTGAAACTTCTGAGGCTTCTGCCAAGAAGGCCCCATCTGAATCTTCCAGCGACAAGGCCGGCCCAAGCAAGCCGGATTCCAATAGTGACCGGTCAGAGAAAAAGACCGATTCCGCCAACGATGCAGAGCCAAAAACTGGTCAAAGGCCAGAACGTTCAAATAAAGAAGATAGCGAAACCCGAAGCGGTGACCGCGAAAACCAACGCGACAGGGATGACGAGCGTCGCGGTGGAAACCGCAACCGACGTGGACGCTACCGCGATCGTGACCGCGATCGTGGACGTGGACGCGGACCACAGGACGAAGCTGAGCCTGAAGTAAGTGAAGATGATGTCCTGATCCCAGTTGCTGGAATCTTAGACGTGCTCGACAACTACGCGTTCCTCCGCACCTCCGGTTACCTTCCCGGCGACAACGATGTTTATGTTTCCTTGGGGCAGGTAAAGAAATACGGCATGCGCAAGGGCGATGCGGTTGTCGGTTCGATTCGTCAACCACGTGATAACGAGAGCAATCAGCGTCAAAAATTCAATGCTTTAGTCAAGGTTGAATCCTTGAACGGGCAGACTCTTGAAGAGTCGGCCGAGAGGGTTGAATTTGGTAAGTTGACTCCGCTGTATCCGGACACTCGATTGCGTCTAGAAACTGACAACAAGCGCCTCTCGACGAGAATTATTGACCTAGTTGCTCCAATCGGCAAGGGGCAGCGTGGACTTATTGTTTCGCCGCCAAAGGCCGGTAAGACACTAGTTCTTCAGGCTATTGCCAACGCTATTTCGACCAACAACCCTGAGGTTCACCTGATGGTTGTTTTGGTTGACGAGCGACCAGAAGAAGTTACGGACATGCAGCGCACCGTCAAGGGTGAGGTAATTGCATCCACATTTGATCGCCCTGCAGAGGATCACACAACGGTTGCCGAGCTCGCTATTGAGCGCGCAAAGCGTCTGGTTGAGATGGGTCATGACGTGGTTATTTTGCTTGACTCGATCACGAGATTGGGCCGCGCCTACAACCTGAGTGCACCGGCATCTGGACGAATTTTGTCCGGTGGAGTTGACTCTTCTGCCTTGTACCCACCAAAGCGTTTCTTTGGTGCCGCCAGAAACATCGAATTCGGTGGATCGCTGACCATTCTGGCAACTGCCCTTGTTGATACCGGATCCAAGATGGACGAGGTCATCTTCGAGGAGTTCAAGGGAACCGGAAACATGGAGCTCAGGCTCTCTCGTCAGCTTGCTGACAAGCGAATCTTCCCTGCCGTTGACATCAATGCATCTGGCACCAGACGTGAAGAGCTTCTAATGAGCCCTCAGGAGACCAAGATTATTTGGAAGCTCCGCAGAGCGCTTGCAGGCCTTGAGCAGCAGCAGGCCCTCGAGCTAGTTCTGAACCGCTTGAAGGAAACAGCTAGCAACGTTGAGTTCTTGCTGAAACTGGAGAAGTCAATGCCAGTTCCTTCAGATTCCGACGGAGAATAACTTGGTTGATTCGCTTGCGGGCCTAAGGGCTGAGCACGCGAGTTTGCAGGAGCAACTCAGTGACTCGGCAGTCCACACCAACCCTGGTTTGGCTAAGAAGATCAATAGACGCTATGCCGAGCTGAGCGCAATTATGGGCGCTGATGAGCTGGTGCGCGGTTTAGAGGATGACTTGGCCGCAGCTAGGGAGCTATCTAAAGAGGATGCCGCATTTGCCGAGGAGCTTCCAATCTTGGAAAAGCAACTTGCCGAAGCAAGCGAAAAGCTCCGACGACTACTTATCCCACGAGACCCGGATGATGGCAGAGATGTAATTATCGAAGTCAAAGCCGGAGAAGGCGGGGCTGAGTCAGCACTGTTCGCAGCCGATCTTTTGAGAATGTATTTGCACTACGCGACTTCTAAGGGCTGGAAAACCGAGGTTCTTAGCAAGACAGAGAGCGATTTGGGCGGAATTAAAGACGTTCAGGTTGCAATTAAATCAAATGCAACTGATCCAGCGCAGGGCGTATGGGCACACATGAAATATGAGGGTGGAGTCCACAGGGTTCAGCGAGTTCCAGTGACTGAAACTCAAGGAAGAATTCATACCTCAGCGGTAGGCGTTCTAGCTTTCCCCGAGGTTGACGAGCCTGAAGAAGTAGAGATTTCTCAGAACGACATTCGAATTGATGTCTTTCGTTCCTCCGGACCTGGCGGCCAGTCAGTTAACACAACTGACTCCGCTGTTCGAATAACGCACTTGCCAACGGGCATCGTGGTTTCAATGCAGAACGAAAAGTCTCAGCTGCAGAACCGTGATGCGGCGATGCGAGTATTGCGTGCGAGGATTTTGGCGGCTCAACAAGAAGAGCTAAACGCCGAACTGTCTGCGGCTAGGAAGTCGCAAGTCAGAAGCGTAGACCGCTCCGAGCGCATCAGAACCTATAACTTTCCTGAGAACAGGATTGCCGATCATCGCACTGGTTATAAGTCATACAACTTGGATCAGGTGATGGACGGAGCTTTGGAGCCGGTGGTGCAGTCTTGCATCCAAACCGACGAAGAGGCTCAGCTGGCGGCATTCGGCGATAGCTAGTGCTCGCCTCCAATTCTTTGAAACAGGCTGAAGCGTCTCTTTCGGCCGCAGGGATAATTTCTGCGGCAGCAGAGGCAGAGCTTCTGATGTGCCATTGTCTGGAAATCTCCAGGGGTGAATTAGCTACTCAACTGGTCTTAGATACTAACCTCAAGGCACCAAGCGGATTTTTTGATCTAGTAGAGCTGCGCTGCAGCAGAGTTCCATTGCAGCACATAACCGGCAAGGCGCCTTTTCGCTCAATAGAGCTCAGTGTTGGCGAGGGTGTTTTCATTCCACGCCCAGAGACCGAGCAGGTTGTTCAGGTCGCAATTGATTTCCTGGCTTTATTGCCGGGAGAGCCCCTGGCACTGGATATTGGAACCGGCTCAGGTGCAATCGCGATTTCGATTGCCAAGGAAACTAATGCCAAAGTCACCGCGATTGAGCTATCAGGAGCCGCGGCAGAATTTGCGCGGGCAAACATCAGCGCGCTTGAGGCTAATGTCGATTTGCTAGAGGGCGACTTCATGGAGCTCATTGGAAATTTGCCACAATTTGACTTGATTATTTCCAATCCTCCTTACATTCCCGACAGCATGGTTCCACTTGACCAAGAAGTCAGGGATTATGATCCGGCTCTTGCCTTGTACGGTGGCGAAGATGGACTCGATATCGTTCGAGATCTCGTTGCAACCACGAAGCTGATACTGAGAGAAGGTGGATTGCTTGTTTTGGAGCATGCCGATGGTCAGTCTGATTCGATCTGTGAATTACTATTAGAAAACAATTGGCGCAGGATTCAAGTCCATCCGGATTCAACCGGAAGGCTTCGCGCCGTGAGTGCGACAGCTTAGCCGGAGGCAGATATGCAACGAGTATATGACTGTTCAGTCGACACTGACTTATTGACGGGTTTCAGACAGGCAAAAGTGGCCTTGCAGCGCCACGAGGTTGTTGTAATCCCCACCGATACCGTTTATGGCATTGCGGTGGACGCTTTTAGCCCCAAGGCTGTCGAGCTCCTCCTGAAAACAAAGGGCAGAGAACGAAGCGTTCCACCACCGGTGCTTATTCCAAAGGTTGAAACTCTTTCTGCGCTAGCCACGGACTTGCCTCTGGTTGCAAGCAAGTTGGCAGCAGCTTTTTGGCCCGGAGCCCTAACCATGGTTCTTCGAGCTCAGCCGTCCCTGGATTGGGATTTAGGGGAGACTCGGGGGACAGTCGCACTTCGAGTACCGGATCATAAAATTACCCTCGCATTGCTCGAGGATGTTGGGCCGCTGGCCGTATCAAGTGCCAATACAACCGGAAATCCGGCCGCTGTTACGGCGCAGCAAGCGTTTGATTATTTTGGCGACAAAGTGCCTGTCTATTTAGACGGCGGAGGCAGTCCAAAGGGTGAAGCGTCCACTATTTTGGATCTCACTCAGGTCAGAGATGGCGAAGCAATACGCGTTTTAAGAATGGGCGCATTGTCGCTGGAGCGAATCAGAAGTGTGATTGGCGATGTGGAGCTCGAGGTCGACTAGTGCGGGCATACTTGCTAGTCGCCATAATCACTGCGGTGGTTAGCTATTTGGCGACTTGGGGGGTTCGGTACTTAGCAAAGCGCTATGACATCACTCCTGCCATCAGAGCTCGCGATGTCCACAAAACTCCCACCCCAAGAATCGGTGGCGTTGCAATCTTTTTTGCAATCGTGGTCGGCATTATTGCTGCTGGATCGTTCGGTTGGTTCGAATCAGTATTTAGAGATCCAGGTCCAATTTGGGCAATAGTCGGAGCCGGTGGACTGATCGTCGTGGTGGGGCTACTGGATGACCTAATTGAACTTGACTGGACAGCCAAAATGGGTGGCCAAATCGCAGCAGCCTGGATCTTGGCTTCCAGCGGTGTGCAGATTGTCTCACTACCGATTGGTGGTTTGACCGTTGGCAGTTTTGGGGTCTCCCTTGCAATAACTGTTTTCGTGGTGGTGCTTGTCATGAACGCGGTCAACTTCATAGACGGTCTTGATGGTCTTGCAGCTGGTGTAGTGGGCATCGGGACTCTGGCCTTCTTTATATACAGCTACGTTTTAGCTCAGCAGACTTCTCCGACGGACTACTTTTCGATTGCCGGCATGCTTTCGGCGGTTGTATTAGGTGCCATTGCAGGCTTTCTTCCGCACAATTTCAGTCCCGCGAAGATATTTATGGGCGATTCGGGGGCGATGCTACTTGGACTGATGATGGCTACCAGCGCAATCGCCGTCACCGGGTCAATTGATCCTGCTACCGTCACGAGAAACGACCTTCTTCCCGCTTTGATCCCATTGGTTCTGCCGGTTGTAATTCTGTTAGTGCCACTGTTGGATCTACTGCTAGCTGTAGTTCGCAGGATGCGCAGGGGGCAATCTCCCTTTGCCGCGGACCGAGAGCACCTCCATCACCAATTGCAAGACCTGGGCCACTCTCATCGGGGAGCGGTGCTGGTCTTCTATCACTGGACCACGGTTGTGTCGCTATGTCTGCTGCTCTTTTTCTGGATCGATCCAGCTCCGGTTATCATCATCTTTGGGGCATGGATGATCATCGCCCTAATTCACACTTACTGGCCGGTTTTTCAAAGAGCAACTCGAGCAAGGAGCCGTCTTGGCAAATAGTTCAGATACTTTATTTTCCAAAGCACTAAGGCTGAGCACTTTGCTGGCGTTGGTAATAGCCCTTGCTGGCTCACTGCTCGGTTATTTGTTTTATCAATTACCAGGGGTTTTTGCGGCCCTGATCGGTGCCGGAGTTTCAGCATTGTTTGGGACAATGACGATTCTGAGCATCTGGTTCGGCGGCAAGTTGTCACTGAACGGCTTCTACGCCATGGTACTTGGTGGCTGGTTGCTCAAATTTTTGCTGTTCGCAGGAGTCTTGCTCGCTTTGCAGAACGCAGAAGGTTTTGCTGGTCCGGTGTTTTTCTTCGCGGTCGTGGCGACCGTACTTGGCGGCTTGGCAATAGATTCTTGGCTGGTTCTCAAGGGCAGGGTTCCAACTGTCGGTAATTAGTCACTTTTTTCCGATTTTGCTGCACGAGGCGCCTTGCGTCTTTTATACTAATTACAAATCCATGATCATCTCGCGGACTGAAGTATGCCGCCCGGACCAGGAGAACAACGTTGTTAAGTGCGCTGAGCCTGTTTAGGGCTGAAGATGGGGAGTTCAGTCCCCCGAGCATTTTCGAGTTTTATCCTGAAATAGTCGCTTTCGCCGACACTCCTTTTGCAATAAATCGAATCATGATGATTCGGTTGATCGTCATGGTCCTGTTGATTGTTATTTTCTGGCTGTGGACCGCAAAGTTTAATAAGGCGGTCAAGACCGGAAACGTAGTTCCTGGCCGTTTTCAATTGCTCGGTGAGCTAGCGCTGAATTTCGTTCGGAAGTCAATTGCCCACGATCAACTGGGTGAAAAAGATGGAGAACGCTTCCTTCCGCTATTGACCACAATCTTCTTCATGGTGTTTGGAATGAACATCACCGGCATTATTCCGTTTGCAAATATCGCGGGAACCTCTGTGATTGGTATCCCGCTTGTCCTAGCCGGAGTTGCCTACGTGACATTTATCTACGCCGGAACCAAGAAGCACGGTATCAAGTTCTTCAAGAACTCACTGTTCCCTTCTGGAGTTCCAAAGCCTTTCTACATTTTGGTTACTCCGATTGAACTGTTGTCGACTTTCATCTTGCGTCCGGTCACCTTGGCGCTTCGATTGCTGATGAACATGATTGCCGGCCACTTGCTGCTGGTTCTTTGTTTCTCGGCAACGCAGTTCTTCTTTTTTCAGGCCGATGGACTCATGAGCCTATTCGGGGTCGGAACCTTGCTATTTGGTTTTGCCTTTACTCTTTTTGAGATCTTGGTTTCGGTTTTGCAGGCTTACGTATTTACACTTCTGACTACTGTCTACATCCAGTTGGCATTAGCAGACGAACACTAAACCCCCACGGAAGGAAATAAAGTGGACGCAGTAAACATCGCCGAACTATCCGGCAACATAGCAGTCGTAGGCTACGGTCTGGCTGCAATTGGACCAGGAATTGGTGTAGGACTGGTGGTTTCAAAGACCATCGAATCCATTGCTCGCCAACCTGAGCTAGCAGGACGACTACAGGTCACAATGTGGCTAGGTATCGCCTTCACCGAGGCTCTTGCCCTGATTGGTCTTGCGACCCCATTCATCTTCGTCTAAGAAAGCGATAAAACGATGATTTCCAGAATTCTTGCAGCCGCCGCACCAGAGGGGGCAGAAACGCCTAACCCACTGTTGCCGGCTGACTATGACATTCTCTGGTCTTCAGTTGTCTTCGTAGTTCTTTTGGTGTTCTTCTGGTTCAAGGTTTTGCCTGGATTCAAAAGAATGCTCGACGAGAGGGCGCAGGCAATCGAAGGCAGACTTGCCGATGCCGAAGCTGCGCAGAAAGCAGCTGAGGCTCGCACTGCAGAGGTTGAGGCCGACAAGGCTCAACTTCGAGCTGAGTCGTCTTCGATTAGAGAAGATGCTCGAGCCGAAGGGGCCGCGATTCTTGCGGAACTAAAGCAGCAGGCGGCAAAAGACGCAGACCGACTCTCCGAAACAACAAAGGCGAGTTTGCTGGCTGAGCGAGACTCAGCAGCGAACGCACTTAGGGGAGAAATTGGCGCTCTAGCAATCGAACTGGCTTCTCGCATAGTTGGCGAAAAGCTTGACGATGACAAGGTTGCCAACAGGGTCGTTGATGAGTTCATAGCTGAACTAGAAGGCAAGAAGGCGAAGTAAAAAGTGGCATCAAGCACGAGGCAATCAAGGCTTTTAGCCGAGCAGGAACTTTCTAAGCTCGGCGAAGTTGGCCTGCTTATGACTAGTGAGCTTTTTGCTGCCACCAACGCTTTGCTTTCAAGCCCACAGCTTCGTTCGGCGCTCTCCGATCCTTCGGCCCAGGCCGCAGGCAAGTCCAAGCTAGTTGAGGCCGTATTTGGACCTAAGCTTTCGAAAGAAACCGTGGGACTGCTCGGCAAAATGGCACAAATGCGATGGTCTGCGACTAGAGACTTGGCGCTAACCGCTGAGGCTTTGGGTGTTCGAGCTGCAGCAGCCGCATCAAGAGACATCGATGCTGTCCAGGCAGAATTATTTGCCGTTGGCCAGATAGTGTCTTCCGATCCGCAGCTAGAGCTAGCGCTGTCTTCGACCAGAGCATCGGTAGAGGCGAAAATGGTTCTAGTTGCAAAGCTTTTGAACAACAAAGCAACTGAAACCACTAGCATCTTGGCCGGTCAGGCTGTTCACTCGAGAACCTTTAAGCGATTTGCTGAAGTTCTTGAGCAGTATGGGATGTGGATTGCCGAGTTCGCTGGCGAATCGGTTGCAAATATTCGGGCCTCAAAAGAGCTGTCCGAAGATCAACTATCAAGATTGTCGTCAGCATTGACGAAAGTTTTTGGTAGGGAACTTCAACTTAATGTTGAGATAGATCAAGAAATAATCGGTGGATTACACATCACCGTAAACGGTGAGGTCTTGGACGCCACCGTTCTCACAAAACTTCAAAACGCAAGATTGCAACTCGGTTGAGTTGAAACCAACAAGTAAGCAGAGGAACCAATGTCAGAGCTAAAGATCAACCCGAATGAAATTCGGGATGCCCTGAAGGACTTCGTGTCGTCCTACGAGTCAAAGGGGACCGACAAGCAAGAGGTCGGATACGTCACGGACGCAGCCGACGGTATTGCGCACGTAGAGGGATTGCCGTCCGCGATGGCGAATGAGTTGCTTAAGTTTGCCGATGGCACTCTGGGCCTAGCTCTCAACCTAGACGAGCGTGAAATCGGTGTGGTTATTCTCGGTGAGTTCGGCGGTATCGAGCAGGGCATGGAGGTTCACCGTACCGGTGAGGTTTTGTCTGTTCCGGTTGGCGACGGCTTCATGGGTCGCGTTGTTGACCCCCTAGGTGTACCAATTGACGGACTGGGTGAGATCAAGGCAGAGGGTCGCCGTGCGCTTGAACTACAGGCTCCAGGAGTTATGGATCGCAAGTCAGTTCACGAGCCACTACAAACCGGTATCAAGGCCATTGACGCCATGATTCCAGTCGGACGTGGACAGCGACAGCTAATCATCGGTGACCGCCAGACCGGTAAGACCGCTATCGCGGTTGACGCGATTATCAACCAAGTTGAAAACTGGAAGTCGAAAGACCCAAACAAGCAGGTTCGTTGTATCTACGTGGCAATCGGTCAAAAGGGTTCAACAATCGCCGGTGTACGCGGTGCCCTGGAAGAAGCCGGCGCAATGGAGTACACGACAATCGTGGCTTCTCCAGCCTCTGATGCTGCTGGATTCAAGTACCTGGCTCCTTATACCGGTAGCGCCATTGGGCAGCACTGGATGTATGCGGGCAAACACGTTCTGATCGTCTTTGATGACCTGAGCAAGCAGGCAGAGGCCTACCGATCAGTGTCGTTGCTACTTCGCAGGCCACCGGGTCGCGAGGCGTACCCAGGCGACGTTTTCTATCTTCACTCCAGACTTCTTGAGCGTTGCGCAAAGCTTTCAGATGCAATGGGTGCAGGATCGATGACTGGTCTACCAATCGTGGAAACAAAGGCCAACGACGTATCCGCATTCATTCCGACCAACGTGATTTCCATCACCGATGGTCAGATTTTCCTGCAGTCGGACTTGTTCAACGCGAATCAGCGACCAGCTATTGATGTTGGTATCTCGGTTTCCCGTGTTGGTGGAGCTGCTCAGCAAAAGGGCATCAAGAAAGTTTCTGGAACCTTGAAGCTTGAACTGGCTCAGTACCGAGCCCTTGAAGCGTTTGCAATGTTCGCTTCTGACCTTGATGCTGCAAGCCGTAAACAGCTTGCTCGTGGAGCGAGACTTACCGAGCTATTGAAGCAGCCTCAGTATTCTCCATACCCAGTTGAAGACCAGACAGTTTCAATCTGGGCCGGAACTGCAGGCTTGCTTGATGAGTTGCCGGTAGAGGACATCTTGAGATTTGAGCAGGAGTTCTTGGATTACCTCAAGCGCAACTCGAAGGCCCTGACAACCATCCGCGAGACTGAGAAGCTAGAAGATGACACCATCAACGAGCTTCAGAAGGCGATGGATCAGTTCAAGAAGATGTTCCAGTTGCACACCGGAGAGCCACTAATCGGCTCGGGTAAGGACAACGTCGAGGCGCTAGCCGACGAAGAAATCGACCAAGAGAAAATCGTTCGCCAAAAGCGATAGAGACAGGTAAGGGTTAGGTTATGGGATCGCAACTTCGGGTCTATAGGCAGAAAATTAGGTCTGCCAAGACGACCAAGAAGATCACCCGTGCCATGGAGTTAATCTCGGCATCGAGAATCCAGAAGGCACAGCAGCGTGTGAGCGCGTCAAATCCGTATACCCGGGCTGTTAACAAGGCTGTTTCCGCAGTAGCGACCTACTCCGATGTTGACCACCCACTTACTCGCAAAATTGAGTCGCCTACTCGTTCCGCGATTGTGGTGTTTACATCTGACCGAGGTCTTGCCGGAGCGTTTTCTTCATCTGTCCTCAAAGAAGTTGAGCAGCTGACAAAACTTCTAAAAGACCAGGGCCAAGAGGTTCTTTACTACCTAGTAGGGCGAAAGGCAGTCGCGAACTTCAAGTTCCGTCAGCGTGCAGCGCAGAAGGAGTGGACCGGCGGTACCGACGTCCCAACTTTAGAAACCGCTCGCGAGATTGCCGATGAAATAACAGATCTGTTCATCAAGCCGACTGAAGACGGTGGTGTTGACCAGATCTATCTTGTGGGAAACCAATTTGTTTCCATGATGGTCCAGGAGCCAAACACCACCAGGTTGTTACCCCTAGAGATCGTTGAGCAGGAAGCCGAAGAGAGTGAAGTTCACCCACTTTACGAGTTCGAGCCTGAGGTAGAAAAGGTTCTGGACAGCTTGCTTCCGGTTTACATTGAAAACCGCATCTACAACAAAATGCTGCAGTCCGCGGCTGCAGAGCACGCAGCAAGGCAAAAAGCGATGAAGAGCGCGACAGACAACGCTGAAAAGTTAATACTGAACTACACCAGACTCTCCAACCAGGCGCGTCAGGCAGAGATCACCCAGCAAATTTCGGAAATTGTTGGAGGCGCAGATGCGCTCTCAACGGTGTCCGAGGACTAAGAAAGAGAAAACATAATGGCCGAGAGCACAAAGACCGCAACGGGTCGTATCGCGCGAGTCAACGGACCGGTGGTAGACATTGAGTTTCCGCATGACTCCATCCCGGAAATCTACAACGCCCTAACCACAGAGGTTGCCTTCGGCGACCAGAAGAGCACCTTGACTCTCGAGGTTGCTCAGCACTTAGGCGATGACCTTGTTCGGGCCATTGCCATGCAACCGACGGATGGTCTAGTCCGCGGTGGAGTGGTGCACGACTCAGGTAGCCCAATCATGGTTCCGGTTGGTGACGTCACCAAGGGTAAGGTTTTCAACGTTCTAGGCGAGATCTTGAACGGTAAGCCTGGCGAAAAGTTTGATATCAAGGAGCGCTGGCCAATCCACCGCACGCCACCTCCTTTCGACCAGCTCGAGTCCAAAACTCAGATGTTCGAGACAGGCATCAAGGTCATTGACTTGCTGACCCCATATGTTCAGGGTGGAAAAATTGGTCTATTCGGTGGTGCCGGTGTAGGTAAGACCGTTTTGATCCAGGAAATGATTTA
>CALGUV010000132.1 GCA_937920245.1 uncultured Microbacteriaceae bacterium | reverse complement strand
GACGCTGCCCTCTCACGGCAGTAGCGCGGGTTCGAATCCCGCTGGAGTCACAAATTCTCGCTTCCAATGATGAATAATCTTGGGAGCGAGTTTTTTTGTTAGCGCCATTTCTTTGAGTAGCTAGTGGCCAGAGTGATAAACACCACCGGCACTAGTGCCGCAGCGTTCAGGCCCCCGAAGGTGAACATCGTCAAGATGATGCCCGATATTGCTCCACCAAAAGCCCCCGAGAGGTTCATTAGCGAGTCGCTAAACCCCTGTACCTTGCTGCGCTGACCGGTAGCAAGGGTTTCGCTAAGTAGTGCGCTAGCTGCAACGGTGGAGGCCGACCAGCCAACACCTAACAAGAAAAGCCCTAAAACTACTGCGTAAAACTCTGACTGCCAAAATCCTGAAACGGCCAACGAAGTCAAAGAAATAAACTGCCCGGTCACCACAATTCTGATTGCGCCGAATTTGTCGGTCAGCCAGCCAAAAACTGGCGCCAATGAATACATGCCGGCGACGTGCAGCGATATTGTGAAACCAACGTCCGCTAGCGAGTGACCCTCGGCGTTTAGATGAGCTGGAGTCATCGACATCACTGAGACCATAACCATGTGGCTAAGAGCAATCGTCAGCACCGCATAGCCGGCAAGTGGAAATTCTCTAACAACATCCAGGGCATCTTTTAGACTGGCGTTTTTTCGCCTCGGGTCAAGCCCAGCGATGTCGCGGGCAACAATCAGAGGGTCTGGACGCAGCCCGAACCAGAAAACCAAGGTTGAGCATAATTGGGCGGCGATGGTAAACAAGAAGGGGCCTGCCAAGTGTGGCATTCCGAGCCAAAGCCCAAGGGTTTCACCGGGTGCGATCAGGTTAGGTCCAATCACCGCACCCAGAGTTGTGGCCCAGACCACCAGTGATAAGTCTCTTCCCTTTGGTTTGCCGGTTGGAATGTCTGCCGCCGCGAAGCGCGCCTGCAGCGATACCGCTGAACCGGCACCCAAAAATAACAGCGCAACAATTTCGACTGGAAAAGACTGTGTGTAGGTTGCCAAAATCATCATTGTGGCGCCCAAGATTGCCAAAAATGCTCCGAAGGCCAAGGAGACGCGGCGACCTCGCCTAAAAGCCAGGTTTGCAAGTGGTATCGCGACCGCTGCGGAACCAAGGGTGCTTAGGGTTGCAGCCGCTCCAGACCAGGCGGTGGTCCCAGACAGTTCGACTGCTAGAAGAGCGCCAACCGACAAAGTTGCTCCGAGACCAAAACCACCCAGAGCTTGGCCAAGCGAAAGAACCTTTACGGTTCTTTTCTGGAGGGAGATAAGTTGCTCTTTGCTAAAGTCCTGCACCATCAAAGATTAGCCCTTTGCGATAAAGTAAGGGTCTACGCAATCGCGAGGTGATTTAGGTGTCTAGTAAGCCATTGACTTTGGCAGAGAAACTGTGGCGAGACCACTTGGTTTTGAAGGGCGAAAACGGCGCCCCAGACCTTCTATATATCGATCTGCATTTGATTCATGAAGTAACTAGCCCGCAGGCTTTTGATGGGCTTCGCCTGGCCGGACGAGATGTCAGGCGCAGAGACCTGACAATCGCCACTGAGGATCACAACACCCCCACGCAGGACATTCACCTGCCAATTGTGGATCCCACCTCCAGAGCGCAGGTTCAGGCGCTGAGGGATAACACTCGAGAGTTCGATATTCGCATCCACTCGCTCGGAGATAAAAACCAAGGCATAGTCCACGTTGTTGGTCCACAATTGGGGCTAACCATGCCGGGACTGACCGTTGTCTGTGGCGATTCGCACACATCAACGCACGGCGCCTTTGGAGCACTGGCGATGGGAATTGGAACAAGCGAAGTTGAGCATGTTTTGGCCACCCAAACTTTGCCGCTTCAGCCATTCAAGACCATGGCTATCAATGTCGAGGGCACGCTCCGCAAGGGAGTTAGCGCCAAGGACATTATTCTGTCGGTCATTTCCAAAATCTCAACCGGTGGTGGTCAAGGTTACGTTCTTGAGTATCGCGGAAGTGCGATTAGGTCATTGTCCATGGAGGGTCGCATGACCATCTGCAACATGTCTATTGAGGCAGGCGCTAGAGCTGGAATAATCGCGCCCGATCAAGTCACTTTTGACTACCTCCAAGACAAGCCCCACGCTCCTCAAGGAGCGGATTGGGATCAGGCGCTCAAGGACTGGAGCGAACTGACCACTGACCCCGATGCGGTGTTCGATGCCGAAGTCTTTATTGATGCCGACACCCTGGATCCTTTTGTCACCTGGGGCACGAATCCCGGTCAGGGCGTCTCGCTCATGGATAGCATTCCAGACCCGGACAGCTTCGATGATCCGAGCCAAAAGGCTGCCGCAATAAAGGCTCTTGCCTACATGGACCTCAAGGCCGGAACGAAGATGAAAGACATTGCGGTTGACACAGTCTTCTTGGGCTCCTGCACGAACGCAAGAATCGAAGATCTGCGGGCAGCAGCAGATATTATTCGCGGCCAAGTGATGGCACCGGGGATTCGCATGATGGTGGTCCCCGGTTCTCAAAAGGTGAGACTTCAGGCTGAAGAAGAGGGCTTAGACAAAGTTTTTGTTGACTTTGGTGCAGACTGGCGATTTGCCGGTTGCTCAATGTGCTTGGGTATGAACCCGGATCAGCTTGCTCCGGGGGAGCGCGCAGCTTCGACCTCGAACCGAAACTTTGAGGGCCGGCAGGGCAAAGGCGCAAGAACCCACTTGGTTTCCCCGATGGTAGCGGCGGCAACAGCAATCAGAGGGACACTTTCTTCCCCTGCAGACTTGGAGCAGTAATGGAAAAAGTCACTCAATTCACCGGCACTGGCATGCCCCTAAAGATAAGCAACGTCGATACCGACCAGATAATCCCAGCCGTTTTCTTGAAACGAATAACCAAGACTGGATTTGAGGACGGGCTCTTTGCCAACTGGCGTCAGAACCCCGATTTTGTGCTGAATAATCCAAGTTACCAAGGCGCTGAAGTTCTTGTGGCCGGATCTGACTTTGGAACCGGCTCTTCAAGAGAGCACGCAGTTTGGGCCCTCAGGGACTACGGTTTCAAGGCAGTTTTTAGCTCCAAATTTGCCGATATATTTCTTGGAAACTCCGGCAAACAGGGCTTAATCGCTGGGGTCATCACCGACGCCGATACCGAAACTCTTTGGGAGCACATTGAGGCAAACCCCGCCGCCAAAATAACCGTCGACCTTCCAAGCCAAGAAATTCGAGTGAACGACGTCGTTATTCGATTCGAAATCGATGAATACACTAAGTGGCGTCTTACCGAGGGACTTGACGATATCGGAATAACCCTCCAGAGTGAAGATGCGATAGCGGCCTACGAGGCCAGAAGAGAGTCTTGGAAACCCAAAACTCTGCCAGCCAAGGGAGTTTGATTGAGCCTGATTCGGATTGAGGGCGGAAAGCCACTAAAAGGCAGGGTTGACCTAAAGGGTGCCAAGAACTTGGTGACCAAAGCCATGGTGGCAGCACTGCTGGGCGAAACCCCATCGACACTTTTAGATGTTCCTCACATTTCAGACGTAGAAGTTGTCGAAAGACTTCTCAACCTTCACGGCGTGACAATCACTCACGATCCTAAAACCGGTGACATGACGCTGGACCCCTCAAACGTTGAGCAGGCGAGAATCGTTGACATTGACGCCCACGCCGGTTCATCCAGAATTCCAATCCTGTTTTGTGGTCCGCTGCTTCATCGCCTAGGAGAAGCCTTTATTCCGGGCCTAGGGGGCTGCGAGATCGGCGACCGACCAGTTGATTTTCACTTTGATGTTCTTAGGCAGTTCGGCGCGGTAATTGAGAAGCTTCCCACTGGAACCCGCCTCAGCGCTCCAGATGGACTAGTCGCAGCCAAGATAAACCTGCCTTATCCATCGGTTGGCGCTACCGAGCAGGTTCTTCTCTCGGCCACAACAGCCAAGGGCCTCACAGAACTTCGAGGCGCGGCTATTGAGCCCGAGATCATTGACCTAATTGCAATCTTGCAAAAGATGGGTGCCATCATCTCGGTTGATACTGATCGCGTAATAAGGATTGAGGGCGTAAAGCAGCTTAAGGGATATACCCACAAAGCATTATTTGACCGGAATGAAGCTGCTTCCTGGGCTGCCGCAGCCCTTGCCACGAAGGGCGACATCTTCGTCGGTGGTGCAAAGCAAATAGAAATGATGACATTTCTAAACACCTACAGAAAAGTAGGTGGCGAGTTTGAGATTGAACCTGCCGGAATTCGCTTTTATCACCCCGGCTCGGAACTTCAGCCCGTAGTGATTGAAACCGATGTTCACCCGGGATTCATGACCGACTGGCAGCAGCCCCTGGTGGTAGCTCTCACCCAGGCTCAAGGTTTGTCGATTGTGCACGAGACGGTTTATGAAAACCGATTTGGCTTCACCGAAGCACTCAACAAAATGGGCGCTCAAATACAGATCTATCGTGAATGTTTGGGCGGCAATCCTTGCCGTTTTGGTCAGCGGAACTTTAACCACTCTGCGGTTATCTCTGGACCGACTCCGTTGCGGGGTGCGGACATTCGAGTTCCAGACTTGCGCGGTGGCTTCTCTCATGTCGTTGCCGCTCTCGCTGCCGAAGGAACCTCAAATGTTTCGAACGTTCAATTGATTTCAAGGGGCTACGAGCGCTTTATCGACAAACTTCAAGACCTCGGGGCCGACTTTCAGATTGAAGGTTAGAAAAAATGACGGCATCATCGGCATCGAATAAGTTTGAAGACCAAAGAAACTGGCAATTTAGGCTGGTAGCCGGCGTCCTGGCTCCCGTGCTTCGATTGTTTTTCAACATTAAAACCTCGGGAATTGAGAACTTGCCAAAGGGCGGCTACATTTTGGTGGGGAACCACGTCAGCTACTTGGACCCATTCGCATTTGCCTACTCTGTCTACATCCACATGAAGCGAGTTCCGCATTACCTAGCCAAAGAGTCGATATTTCGGATCCCCGTAGTGGGAAAAATTCTTCCAAAAGTCGGTCAGATACCCGTTTATCGTGGCGGTAAGTCCAATGAGGAGCCGCTTCGCGTTGCCAAGGAGTATCTGGCAGCCGGGCAGGTCGTGATCGTGTTCCCGGAAGGAACGCTGACCAGGGATCCGGACCTATGGCCAATGCGCGGTAAAAGCGGTGCAATTAGGCTCGCTCTTGAGCTTGGACTGCCGGTTGTGCCAGCCGCGCACTGGGGCGTCGAAAAAGTACTTGGCAATTACTCTAAGAAGTTTCGACCAAACCCTTTCCACACCGTGCGAGTCAAAATCGGCAAGCCGATCTATTTTGAAAAGCCCAAAAAAGAAGTCCTCACCGCAAAAGAAATGGCCGACGCCACTGACAAAATCATGCGCGAAGTTGCAAATCTTGTCGGTCAGATGCGAGGCGAAACTCCGCCTGAAAAATTGTGGGACCCAAACGATAAGGGTCAGACGCAAACTGGAAATTTTAGAAAAGACGTCAAATGAAAATCGCAGTGATGGGCGCTGGTAGCTGGGGCACAACTGTGGCCAAGGTAATTGCCGATGGTGGCAATGATGTCGTGCTTTGGTCGAGACGTCAGGACCTAGCCGATGAGATTAATGAAACTTCCAGAAACGGTGACTACCTTCCGGGCGTTGATTTACCAAAGGCGCTGACTGCGACCTCGGACCTAGAAACCGCTCTGTTAAATGCCACTCAGATCTACATAGCTATTCCATCTCAGTCACTTCGAGAAACCCTAGGTGAATGGAAAGATCTGATCCCCGAGGGTGCAACCGTAATTAGCCTTATGAAGGGGCTAGAGCAGTCCACGGGCGCAAGAATGAGTGAAGTTATTCATCAGGCTGCAAATGTTCCGGAATCCCAAATAGCCGTGCTTTCCGGACCCAACTTGGCCCTCGAAATTGCCCGCAGAGATCCGGCCGCAGCCGTTTGTGCCTGCGAGGATCAAGATCGGGCGGTTGAGGTTGCAAGGGTTTGCTCGAACCAGTACTTCACAGTGTTTACGAATCAGGACCTGGTTGGCACCGAACTCGGTGGTGTTCTAAAAAATCTAATTGCAGTTGCCATCGGAATTGTGAACGGCTTGGGTTATGGCCAAAACACAAAGGCTTCAATTATGACCAGGGGTCTAAGCGAAATCACAAACTTCGCGATTGAGCACGGCGCCAGGAGAAGAACCATGTTCGGCCTTGCTGGTCTCGGTGACTTGATTGCAACCAGTGAGTCAAACCTGTCACGGAACTTCAGGGCCGGTGAGATGCTGGGCAAGGGATATAGCAAACCTGAGGTGCTTCGCCGCATGCAGCAGACGGCTGAAGGCCTAAGTTCGGTGGAGCCGGTTTTGGAGATTGCCCAGAGAATGGGTATAGATATGCCCATAGTGCAGCAGGTCAGCGACGTACTAAACGGGGTTATGAAGCCGACCGATTTTGGTCAGCAGCTAAACCTTGCCGACGAAATTGAGATGGAGTTCTAATGCAACGGATAGCCCTAATCTATGGAGGAGAATCCAGCGAGCATTCAGTCTCCTGCGTTACAGCACTGGGTGTTTTTACTGCCATTGATGCGACAAAGTACGAGATTATCCCGGTCGGGATTACCAAAACTGGGCGCTTCGTCCTGGAGCCGGTCAACCCCGAATGGAAGCTTCAAGACTTTCCTGAAGTCAGCGAAGATTCACCAGAGTTATTGCTACCACTTGGCGGCGGCGAACTTCGAATGGCCTCAGGGATTTCTCTTGGGAAAATTCACTTGGCATTTCCAGTGCTTCACGGTCCAAATGGAGAGGATGGCTCAATCCAAGGCCTGCTCCAACTTTGCAAGATTCCCTACGTGGGTAACGGCGTGATGGCTTCGGCGCTGGCAATGGATAAGGTCCAGGCCAAGGCGCTGTTTCGCGATGTCGGATTAGCAGTTGCCTCGGAAGAGGTAATTACGAAGCAGCAGTGGGCTGAGTCAAAAAGTGACTGCTTGACACGCGCCAAAAAAGTTATGAAGCCTGATGCCTTTGTTAAGCCCTCCAGGTCCGGTTCTTCGGTGGGGGTAAGCCTTGTAATGAAAGAAAAGGAGCTTGAGGCTGCTATTGAGCTTGCGTTGATCCACGATCAAACCGCAATGATTGAAAGACGCGTCTTGGGCCGAGAAATCGAGTGCTCGGTCCTGGAAATGCCAAACGGCGACCTTCAGGTTTCAAAGGCTGGCGAGATTCTTGTCACAGGAAGGCCTTTTTATGACTACGAAGCCAAATACCTTGGAGCCGGAGCAGAGCTTGTAATACCGGCAAAACTGAGCGTCAAAGATGCGTCATCGCTTGCAAAGGCTGCAAAGGCTGCTTTTCGAGCCCTTGGCTGCAAGGGGCTAGCGAGAACTGATTTTTTCCTAACCAAAAAAGGCTGGGTCATTACCGAGGTGAACACCATGCCGGGGTTTACTCCAATTTCTATGTATCCAGCGTTATTTGAGGCCAGTGGAGTCAGTTATCAAGAACTGGTTGAGATTCTGATTCAAAATGGCTTCGGCGAACAGGAACAAGCTCAAGAAGTAGCCACTTAGTCAACCAGTTCGGTGCAGATCTTTGTTCTTGGTAAGACGCTCATTGCCTGAGAGAGGCCCTCGAGGGCGGTTATTCCGCTGGCAACCTCAGAGTCGACTATGACCTCTACCGCAGGGATAGTGGCGTAGGAAATAAATCTATATTTGGGGGCTGCGCTTTCATCTACCAGCCAGTCTGTTGTGCCTGCGGTAACGCAAGGTAGTGCCGAGACTTCTACCGTCTCCAGGCCGCAGCGAAGCAGGATAGCGGCGGGATTTCCCCAGGCAGCAGTGGCTTGAGCATTGGTGTAGCGGAGCCGATTTTCTCCGAGCATATCTGGCAGTCGCACGCTTACATCAGCACAATTTGGGTTATTCGAATCTTCCGCGGCCTCAAGATTCACGGCTTGTGTGCAACCGGAGACTAAAACCAACAAAAACATCGAGATAGTAAATATGCGCATTGAAATAAGGCTAGCGTTGCTGTGTGAATAATGACGGCCAAAAGATTATTGAGATCGGTGAAACCGAAGCTCTAAGACGAGCACTGAGCGTTTTTAAACCGGTTGCTACCACGCTCGTTGGCCCAGGCGATGATGCCGCTGTTATTAGCGTTAGTGACTCTCGAGTGGTTATTACAACTGACACGATGGTGCAAGATCATGATTTTAGGCTTGACTGGTCTTCTGGCTTTGACATCGGCTACAAGGCGGTCACGAGCAACATTGCAGATCTAGTTGCAATGGGAGCCGTACCAAGGGCCCTCACGGTCGCACTGGTGGTCACCAAGCAAACCCCTCAGGCTTGGCTCGAAGAGTTTGCTTCCGGACTGCAATCAGCGTGTGACAGGCACGCCCCGGAGTGTCAGATTGTCGGGGGAGACCTGGCCTCCGGTGAGCAAATAGTGATTGCGATAGCCGCCCACGGAGACCTTGAATCCAGAGAGCCTAGGCTGCGTTCGACAGCTGAAGTGGGCGATCTAATCGTTATTGCTGGAACTTTAGGGAAGGCCGCAAGTGGGCTCGCTCTACTTAGCTCCAATGACGAGAGCCTGTCGGCTAGCTATCCGGATCTTGTGAGCATTCAGCTTCGACCAGTGCCGGATTTTGCCCTTGGCTTGGAGTTGGCAGCGGTGGCGTCCTCGATGCTAGATGTCTCAGATGGATTATCTCTAGACGCCGGGAGACTCGCGTCTAGTTCAAATGTCAGCCTGAACATAAAAAAAGAGCTTCTTGAGGGCTACGCGGCCATACTCGAGCAAGCGGCACAATCGATTAACTCTCGAGATTTTGAAGCCGAACCGGTTTCGGAGTGGGACTGGATTCTTCACGGAGGCGAAGACCATTGTTTTCTTGCCACCGTGTCACCGAAAGCAGCCTTACCTCGCGGCACAAAAGTCATTGGCGAGGTAGTGGCCAAAGGCGACAGTGACGTTTACCTGAGCGGCCAACCGCTTAGCCCAAAGGGCTGGGATTCAGTTACCGGATAGCGCTTAGGCGTGCAGCTCTGAATTGAGAGAGACCCCAACGCCTTGACGAGCAATTGCCTCCACCGCGCCGGTCAGCGAGTTTCTTCTAAACAGCAAGCCAGCCAGGCCGCTTAGCTCGGCGGCCTTAACGGTTTCGGTTTTACCCTCAACTATCAAAATCACTTTGGTCCCGGCCGTTACATAAAGCCCGGCCTCCACGATCGAGTCGTCTCCAATGGAGATTCCGATTCCGGAATTTGCCCCAAGCAATGCTCGTTCGCCGATTGAAATTCGGTGGCTACCGCCACCGGACAAAGTGCCCATAATCGATGCTCCGCCGCCAACATCGGAGCCATCGCCAACGACTACGCCCTGCGAAATTCGCCCCTCAACCATGGAGGCACCAAGAGTTCCCGCGTTGAAGTTCACGAATCCCTCGTGCATCACGGTGGTGCCCGGAGCTAAATGAGCGCCGAGCCTAACCCGGTTTGCATCTGCTATTCGAACCTTTTTTGGAACCACGTAGTCGACCAATCTCGGGAACTTATCGATCGAGTGAGCAATCACTCCGTGTCGCCTTAGCTCCAGTGTCCGGTTTTCAAAGTCAGCTAACTCCATGACACCGAAATTGGTAAAGGCTACGATCGGCAAGTTTGGTATCAGCCCGTCTAGGTTGATCGAGTTGGGCTTAACAAGGAGCTTGGACAACAGGTGCAGACGGAGGTAGGCATCGGCAGTTGACTCAACCGGATTAGTTAGGTCTATTTCAACTCGAATAACCTCAAGGGTTAGATTTCGAAGCTCGTCTGGGCCCGCTTTTAGGTCTAAATCCTTTGGTGGGAACCACTGCAGGTCTGACATCGGTGCTTCACCGAGGCAAGGTTCCGGGAACCAGACGTCAAGCACGGTTCCACTCGGGGATTTAGAGGCCAGACCGTGTCCCCAGGCCTTTTGGTTACTTTGCGCATCACTCATTGCAACCAGAATACAGGTAGCCTTAACGACATGTCAGCCTTAGACCCCACTCAGAGCCTTGTGGAACTCACCATGGCAATTTGCGATATCGAGTCAGTCTCGTCGAATGAAGCCAAGCTTGCCGATGAGATTGAGCGGGTCTTGGCCAGTGCGTCGCATTTATCGATCACTCGCGACGGCAATGCGGTGGTGGCAAGGACCAATCTGAACCGTGACACTCGAGTCATAATTGCCGGTCATATAGACACCGTACCCGTGGCAGAAAACCTACCAACGAGGCTGCATCACTTTGAGCGCGAGCAAGTGATATTTGGTCGCGGAACAGTGGACATGAAGGGCGGCATTGCAGTGATGTTGAAGCTTGCGGTTGAGATCCAGCAGCCTAAGTTTGATGTCACTTGGGTTTTCTATGACAACGAAGAGGTTGCTGCCGACCTAAATGGGCTTGGGCGACTTGCTAGAAACCATCCTGAAATGCTCAATGGCGAGTTCGCGGTTTTGTGTGAACCCACCAGCGCGATGATTGAGGGTGGATGTAACGGGACTGTTCGGGTTGAGGTTAGAACCGTAGGCATCAAGGCTCACTCCGCAAGACCCTGGATGGGTAAAAACGCCATCCACGAACTCGCGCACTCTCTAAATATCTTGAACGACTACCAACCAGCAACTGTCACCGTCGATGGGCTTGATTACAAAGAAAGCTTGAGTGCGGTTTTAGTGAGTGGTGGCATCGCAACAAACGTGATTCCCGATGCTGCGGTGCTAACCGTCAACTATCGATTCGCTCCGGATAAATCCGCTGCCGAAGCGATTCTGCACCTTGAAACTTTGTTTGAAGGCTTTGATGTCGTTGTCACGGATCAGGCTGAAGGAGCGAAGCCCGGCTTGAATCTGCCAGCGGCTCTTGATTTTATTACTGCCATCGGCACGGAGGTCAGACCGAAGTACGGCTGGACCGATGTTGCAAGGTTTTCGGCGATGGGAATTCCAGCCGTGAACTACGGCCCGGGGGATCCTTCGCTGGCTCACGCCGACAACGAAAATGTGCCGGTTGGTCACTTAATTGACGTAGAGGCCGGACTTAGGGCCTGGCTCAGCCTGTAGATAAGTTGGCGCTTCGGCGCGAAGTCTGGGATAATTATCTCTCCCAAGACGAATCCAAGGAGTCTAACCTCATGGCAGCAATGAAGCCTCGCACCGGTGATGGACCTATGGAAGCAGAACGTGAGACACGGGGACTAATAGTTCTCAGGGTTCCACTAGAAGGCGGCGGGCGCCTAGTGGTTTCAGTAAATGACACCGAAGCCAAAGAACTTTATAAAGTACTTGAGGGTGTCGTTAAGAAATAGCTTCTGGTTTTCTAACTGCTACCAACAACCCATCCCCAAGCATTGAGATGCTTGAGATAAATTCTTCAGACTCTTCAAAAAACCTAACTACCGCGCGCATTGCGGAAGTCTCATCGTCCCTTAACGCTGGGTTTGGTACCCTGTCACGCCATAGCGCGTGAGAGATGACAATCGCACCCGAAGGCCTAACGAGTCCAATGGCTTGGGGCAAAAGCTGTTCTAGGTCAAACGGCTCAATGTCCAAAAACACCAGGTCGTAAGCGGCCTCCGTCATGTTTGCCATGACGGCTGCAGCCCTGCCGGTTATGACCCTGGCTCTACTTGCTGGGATGTTCGCTAATTGGAAATTGGTTCGGGCCTGATTTTGATACTCGGGCTCATCATCGATGGTGGTCAGTGTGCTGATTTCTGAGGCACTCAATAGCCACAGGCCAGATACACCGGCTCCGGTTCCAACCTCCACAATGTTTTTCGCCCCAAGCATCGCTGCAATGGATGCGAGTCCAGCTCCGGTTGCGGGCGTCACCGATTCAACTCCAAGCTGCTCGGCACTGTTGCGGGCAACGCTAATGTGATCCGGTTCGCGGTTGAAATTCTCTGCGTATTTCCAGCTTGAAATCTTGTCTATCATCTTGACCACAAGCTTAGGAGCGCTTGTGTAAAAAGCATGGATTGGTTAGTTGTAAACTCAAGTCCATGTTTGGTCTTAGTGCTGAGAAGCTGCTGCTGCTGGCTCTCCTTGCGGTCCTAATCTTGGGACCTGAGCGCCTGCCCTACTATGCAAAGCAGTTGGGCGAGTGGGCTCGCAAGGGCAAGCGAATGGTTGACAATGCCCAAGTCCAAATGAAATCTGAGTTGGGCGAAGGTTTCGAAGACCTGGACTGGAAGAAGTTAGACCCAAGGCAATACGACCCAAGGCGGATTGTTCGAGAAGCACTGATGGATGAGAAAAAGAGACCCGCTAACGCTGCCGAAACACTGAACAGAGCCAAACCGCCTCAAAAGCCACTCGAACTAGGAGAGTCTCCACCGTTCGATCAGGAATCTACCTAGAGCTTCCCAATCCACCTGACCAGTTTGGTCATGATTGGCGCCAGTCGCAGATACTGCCTCGCTCTAGTAGGCAGTTTTATTGGAAAGTTATTGCTGACTCCAATTGTCCGGGTTTCCGTGAATCTCAATAGTCCCTGGGGTCCCGAGCGACGTCCTAGGCCAGATTGCTTCATGCCGCCCATTGGCGCCGCCATAGAGGCCATCGTGGCTCGATAGCCCTCGTTTATGTTCACTGACCCCGCCATGAGCTTAGAGGCGACGCCAAGCGCTTGTTTGCGATTCCCGACTACCGAAGCGTTCAGGCCATATTCGCTGGCGTTGGCAAGCTCAATTGCCTGATCCAGACCTTCGTAGCCAACAAGGGCAATTACCGGACCAAAAACTTCCTTGTGGAGGATTTCAGCACCATGCGGAATCTGGGTGATGACAGTTGGGGCATAGAAATTTGGCCCGAGGTCCAAAAGAGCATGGCCGCCAGTCAGTACGACTGCTCCTTCTTGCTTGGCTCGATCCACGAATCCGGAAACCCTCTCAAGTTGCGCGGCAGATGTCAGGGCACCTAGGTCAAAGTCGAATTTATTTGAGCTACCCAGCTTCAAAGACTCGACCCTGCGCTTGAGAATTAGCTCGAACTCTTGAAGGTCGTGATTTGAAACGTACAGCCGTTCAATCGCCACGCAGAGTTGACCGCTATTTCCAAAGGCCCCACCAATTGCGGTTTCTGCAGCTTTTTCTAAGTCGGCACCTGGAAGAACAATCATTGGGTTTTTACCGCCGAGTTCAAGGGCGTAGCCCACAAGCCTGGAAGCGGCTCTTGCCGCAACTAATTTTCCGGTTGCGGTGGATCCTGTGAAGGCTACGAAGTCGGCATTATCGGTGACAGCATTTCCGACCTCAGTTGCGTCACCGTGCACAATTTGCCAGATCTCCTCTGGTATCCCTGCTTCAACGCTCAAATCTCTTGCCAACTGGACGGTTTTTGTGGTCTGATTATCGGCTTTTTGAACCACTGCGTTGCCTGCCATCAGCGCTGGAATAACATCCATCATGGTCAGGGCAAGTGGGTAGTTCCAAGGCGTAATGATTCCAACCACACCCACGGGAGTCGGTTCCACAAAAGCGCTAATCATGAACGGCACTCCTGCACGAACGCGCTTGCGACGCATGAGACCGGAAGTAGTTTTTGCGTAGTAAGCCACAGCACCGAGTGCGCCGGTGAGCTCCTCGAAGGCATGAGCCTTTGCCTTACCGGTTTCTTTTTGAAGTAGATGAAGAATTTGTTCTTCTCGCTCCACCAGTAGCCCGGCAATTTTGTTTGCAATCCGAGCGCGTTCTTTGGCGGGTCGATTCGCCCATGCAACCTGAGCGTCCCTGCCTGCTTGAAACTTCAGACCCACTTCTACTTTTGAGTGTGAGCTGATTTCGTGAAGCTTGTTGCCCGTAAGGGGATCGATAACGCTAATGGTCTTCATGCCAATACCTAACTCGGAGTTATCTTCAAAGATTTCCCAGCAAGTCCGCGCGGGGAATCCATTAGTAATTTAGCAATTCTTATTATCTCTAAGGCTGCAGGATCTGCCGGGTCAGAAACCACAATAGGCACCTGGTCATCGGCGGATATCCTGAGGTCTTGACTGATGGGAATCTTGCCCATGAGCTGTACTTTTTTCCCACTAATTTCCGTGAGTCTTGCCGCAACAGCGTCACCACCTCCGGATCCAAAAATCTCGATCGGTCCATTCTCAGAGGGAAGATAGCTCATGTTTTCAATAACCCCCAGTATCTCTTGACCGGTTTGCAGGCCGATTGCACCGGATCTTTCAGCAACTATTGCGGCAGTGTGCTGGGGTGTTGTGATAACAAGTGTTTTGGCCTTTGCAAGCAATTGGCCAAGGCTGATTGCAACGTCTCCGGTACCAGGGGGCAGGTCAACTAGCAAGAAATCAAGGTCTCCCCAAAACACATCGGTCAAAAATTGTTCAACTGCTCTGTGGAGCATGGGTCCGCGCCACGCAACCGGTTGATTGTCCTTCACAAAAAAGCCAATCGAAATAACCTTCACGTCGTGCGCTATCGGAGGAAGCATAAGGTTTTCGACCTGGGTTGGACTCTGGTTTACTCCGATTAACTGCGGGACCGAATAGCCAAAAATATCGGCATCCAGCAGGCCCACCTTTTGACCGAGGCCGGCAAGGGCCACCGCGAGGTTCACCGTCAAAGTCGACTTACCGACTCCGCCCTTGCCGCTGGAGACGAAAATCACGCGGGTGAGGTTGTCTTTATCTGCAAAGGGATTGAACTTCGCAGGCTTGTCTCCGCGGAGTTTTAGCGTGAGAGCCTTGCGCTCGTCGTTAGTCATGGTGGTCATTTCGACCTCGACATTTTTGAAGACCGCCGCGAGAGCCTGATTGACGTCACGCTCGATAGATTGTGCGGCCGGGCAGCCGACAATCGTGAGCTTTATCTGAACCGAAACTGAATCCTCGGTCTCTTGAATCGGACCTACCATTCCAAGCTCGGTAATTGGTTGGCGAAGCTCAGGGTCAATGACTCCGGCTAGCGCCGCTAGAGCGCGCTTTGTCACTTGGATTTCTTGCCGGGTTTTTTGTCTTCACGCAATTGCTCGAGTAGCTCCTTCATTGCGTCTCGGATCTCGTCTCTGACAAAGTCTTTGGTTGCTACTTCGTCGAGCGTAAGCGCGAGAGCGGCCACCTCGCGGGTCAAGTATTCGGTGTCGGCCAGTGTCCGCTCGGCGCGCTGACGGTCTTGCTCGAACTTAACGCGGTCCCGGTCATCCTGTCGGTTCTGGGCCAGCAGGATCAGCGGTGCGGCGTAGGAGGCCTGCAACGACAAAATCAAGGTTAGGAGAGTGAAGTTGAGTGCCCGCGGGTCAAACTGAGCGTCCTGAGAGGCCAGAGTGTTCCAGCTCAGCCAGATCGCAACGAAGACTGTCATGAAAATCAGGAACGCGCCTGTGCCCATCGCGCGCGCGAATCTTTCGGAAACGCGTCCAACCGTCTCCTGTGAGATGTTAGGCATCCGGAAGCGGGTTCGACGGGTCATTGGCTTTTCCAGCAATGATCTATTTCTAGCCATTAGCGCTCCTCCTCACTTCGCCAGTCGTCGGGAAGAAGGTGGTCCAAAACATCGTCTACTGTCACGACACCTACAAGCCGGTTTTCATCATCGGTGACCGGTAAAGCCACAAGGTCGTAGCTTGCAAGATATCGGTGGATCTGGGCAATTGGGGTGTCTAGCGCCACTGGTTCTTGTTCGGTGTCCAAGATCGATCCGAGGCGCTCATGGGGCGGGTATCTCAAAAGCTTTTGGAAGTGCACTACGCCCAAATAGCGTCCGGTGGGGGCTTCGTAGGGTGGGAGGGTGACAAACACCTGGGCAGCTAAAACGGGCTCGACTTCTTTTCTTCTAACCAAAGCCATTGCCTGAGCAATTGTGGTGTCGGCGGCACAGATTATTGCCTCTGGGGTCATCATTCCACCCGCGGTATATGGCTCATAGGTCAATAGCTGCCGAATGTCGTCGGCCTCTTCATCGTCCATGAGGCTGAGAAGCATTTCTGCGCGCTCGGGGGATAAGTTGGCCATCAGGTCGGCCGCGTCATCCGGACCCATCAGGTCAAGAACTTCGGCGGCTCGCTCATCATCGAGATCGTTGATGATTTCCAGCTGCTCTTCTTCGGGAAGTTCCTCTAGAAGGTCAGCTAAGCGCTCGTCATCTAGCTCATCGGCCAGGGCTAGCATTCGGTGTTCGGGTAAATCCAAAACTGCGGTTGCTAGGTCAGCTGGGCGAAGGTCGGCTACCGTCGAAAGCAACTGCCGAGCATCTTGGTCGGCAGGGTTCTCCCGGTTTTCAACAACTTCCTGCCACTGAACGAACATGGTAGGACCCTTGGCAAAGGGGATAGCCGAATTCTTTTTTTGCTTTCTCACAAACAATTCAGACAAAACCCAATCTCCGCGCTTGCCCTTTTCGATTGCAAAGTCTTCGATGCTTGCAAGACCCGCTCCATCGAGCAAGGTGACTTTCCGGCCAAGCATCTCGGCAATTGCTCTTACTTCTTGACCGCGCATGGTGAACCGGCGAAGATCAATCAGGCCGTTGGTAATCAACTGACCTGGAGCGATGGCGGTAACCCTGGCAATTGGAAGAAAAACCCTTCGTCTACCGGAAATTTCGATGATGAAGCCGGTGGTTCGCGGCGGAAGGGTGGTTCGATATGCCATCAGCACGTCGATAACCTTGCCGACTCGGTCTCCCTGAGGGTCAAAAACACCACAACCAGCCAATCTAGCTACGAAGACTCTGGTTGCGCTCATAGAGATAACCTTATTCGGACATGCCTAATCCTGAAAGGCTTCTTCAATGTCTGATGCCAGAAGTAGCTCCAAAAAGAACAATGCGGCCCTCTCGATCCCACGCGGTCACAGCCTGGGTGAATTTCGCACCCACACCGAGGCAGCCGAATTTGTCAACAGGCTGGTGGCAGGAGATTTCAAGGCAAATAAAGTGACAATTCTTGGCCATGACCTAGTCATGGTTGAGAAAGTCAGGTCAAGGCTTGGTTACGGCCGAGTAGCCGCCTCAGGAGCGATGACCGGATTTTGGCTAGGCGTGATTTTCGCCCTGATTATTGGTGCAGGTGTGGATGTTGGCATCAGCGGAGAGATCAACTACGTGCCGCAAGAATTCTTCGCAGTTATTGTGATTGCAGCCGGTGTTGGAATGCTCGTAAACATCCTTAGATTTTTGGCCTCAAAAAACAAGCGTGGTTTTCTAAGTTCGCAAATGCCAGTGGCTGCGAAATATGAAGTCATCGTGCCCGAAGAAGACGCGGCAAAGGCCATGCAAATCATCAACATGTCCCGCGACCTTAGCTAATTAGGAAATTTGCTGGGCAAACCAATTCTCAACGTCGCCAGCGGTTCTCGGCAAAGCAGCGCTTAGGTTTTCATAACCGGACTCAGTGACCAAGACGTCATCCTCGATCCTTACTCCGATGCCGCGGTATTCAGCCGGCAGATTCAGGTCATTCTGGTGAAAGTAGAGGCCGGGCTCTATCGTGAAAATCATGCCTTTTTCTAGAATCCCGTCCTGATACATTTCGCGCCTAGCCTGCGCGCAGTCGTGGACATCGAGCCCCAAGTGGTGGCTGGTGCCGTGGACCATGTAGCGGCGATGATGCTGGTTATCTTTTTCCAGAGCCTCTTGGGCCGTAACTGGAATTATTCCAAGCTCGGCTACTCGCCTAGCAATAACCTCAATCGCTGCGTTATGAACTTCGCGGAATTTGATCCCCGGTTTCACCACCGCAAAGGCTGCGTCGGCGGCCTCTAAAACCGTGTTGTAGACCCAGAGTTGCTCTTTCGAGAATTTCCCATTGACTGGAATCGTTCTTGTTACATCTGCCGTGTATAGCGAGTCAAGTTCTGCACCGGCATCGACCAGTATTAGGTCACCAGCTTTGACTTCGCCATCGTTTTTTGTCCAGTGAAGTATGCAAGCGTTTGGGCCGCTGGCTGCGATTGTTTCGTAGCCAAGCTCAAAACCGTTTTGTCTTGCCACGCTGTAAAAGGCAGTCTCAACGACTCGTTCTCCTCTGGCCTTTTTTGTGGCCCGTGGTATTGATCTGGCAACCTCTGCAAAACCGTCAACTGTGATTCTGACCGCTTCACGCATTTGGGCAATCTCGTACTCATCTTTTACAAATCTCAGCGTGGAGGCGGCTTCGGCAAGTTCTGGATCTTCCATATCCAGAACTGCCCCAATCGATGCAAGGTCGGCATCTAGTTGCTTTAGGTCTTTGGTTTCGATCCCAAGCTGCAATGAGACTTGGGTCAGGGTTGGTCTTGGGCCAACCCAGAATTCTCCGATTGCGGGGTTGGCAAAAAACTCATCGGATTCTCTTCCCGCAGTTGGCATTAGGTACAAGGTTGATTCGCATTTGTCTTTGCGGCCATCAATAACCAATACCGATCCAGGCACAGTTGCCGAACCCCATCCGGTGAGGTGAGTGAAGGCAGTGTCAGGCCGATATCGATAGTCGGTATCATTAGCCCTCACTCTTGGCTGGGTGGCGGCAATAACGAGGACTTTGCCGGCAAACTTTGCCGAGAGGACGTCTCTGCGCTTGAGGCTGTGGTCGGCAACCTCCCAGCGAGTTACAGGCGGGGAGTCAATTTTTGCCCAGTTTGAGGAAATGAAATCCATGAATCGTTCCGACTGTGGCACGCGAGACCGGTTAGTCGGCTGAGAATTTTTCGTCATGCGACTATTCTGCTCCTGTGATAGACCTACATGCACACTCAAATATGAGTGACGGATTAGATAGCCCAACCGAACTTGTCCAAAATGCGGCTAAAGCAGGTGTCACGACCCTTGCAATCACCGATCACGACACCACTCTTGGCTGGGACGAGGCAATAATTGCTGGTCGCCAGCACCAGGTCCGAGTAATTCCTGGAATCGAGGTGTCCACTAGGCAGCTGATCGGCGGTAACCGCTCGATCAGCGTTCACATTCTCGCCTATTTGCCAGACCCAACAAATTCGGCCCTAGTTCAGGAACTTGAAAAGACAAGGCGCTCAAGAATTGAAAGAGCAAAAAAGATGGTTGGGCTACTTGCTGAGGACTACCCAATCACTTGGGAAATGGTGCTGGAGCAGTTGCCAGAGGGTTCGACGGTCGGGCGACCAGCCTTGGCAGACACCTTGGTGTCAATGGGAGTGGTTCCAACCCGTTCGGATGCGTTCACGTCAATTCTTCATTCGCACTCGCGCTACTACGTTTCGGATTACTCGGTCGACACCACGGATGCCATAGCTCTGATTCGGGGTGCGGGAGGTGTTTCAGTAATCGCTCACCCTTTGATCGACTTTCCTGCGGGAGCCTCGATGACTGATTTACCCGCCGAATTTTTCAAGATTCTGATTGGTGCGGGTTTGAATGGCATCGAAATTGAGCATCGATCCGTTCCAAAGCAAGCAAAGCAGTGGCTTAAGAACTTAGCGGTGAAACATAACTTGATCACCACTGGTTCCAGCGATTATCACGGTATCGACGGCAAAGACAACCGGCTCGGTGAAAACCGAACTGAGCCCGCAATGCTTCAGAGGATTTTAGATCAAGCCTCTGGCTTCGAAGTGCCCTTATAGTTTCGATTTCGATTTCGATTGCGACTCTGTTGAGGAACAGACTTGCTCGGTGCGCTTGACCTTGGAGGCTGGCTCGATGTGGGAGCCTTTTTGACTGCCGAAGGAGCTCTTCCAATTCGGCCCTTTGTCCCAGGTTCGATGCCTAGTTCTTCAAATAGATGAGGTGAATTCGAGTAGGTTTCAGTGGGCTCCGGAACGCCAAGGTCTAGTTCGCGGTTAATGTGAACCCAGCGAGCCAAGTCGTTCCAATCAACGAAAGTAACCGCTACCCCAAGCTTGCCGGCTCTTCCGGTTCGTCCTGTGCGGTGTAGGTAGGCTTTTTCATCTTCTGGGACCGAGTAATTGATGACGTGCGTGACATCGTCTACGTCGATACCTCGGGCGGCGACTTCGGTGGCAACGAGAATCTCTTTCTTGCCTTCTCTAAAAGAAGCCATTGAGCGCTCTCTGGCATCCTGAGACATGTCTCCGTGCAAGGGAGCAGCATTGAAACCTCTGTCGATTAACTCTTCGGCCAATTTGGCCGACTGCCTCTTGGTGCGGACAAAAATAATTGTTTTGCCTCGGCCCTGGGCCTGCAAGATTCGGCCTACAACCTCGTCTTTATCTAGGGCGTGTGCTCGATAGACGAACTGCTTGATGTCAGCCTTGGTCTTGCCCTCATCCGGGTCACTGACCCGGATGTGGATCGGGCGGTTTTGGTAGCGACGAGCCAGGCTCAAGATTGCCGCGGGCATGGTGGCCGAGAACAGCATTGTCTGACGTTGAGGAGGTGTTAGTGAAAACAGTTTTTCAACGTCTGGCAAGAATCCAAGGTCAAGCATCTCGTCAGCTTCGTCCAAGACCATAAAAGTCACGTTGGACAGGCTCATAAGTTTTTGCTTGGCAAGATCAAGAAGGCGTCCCGGTGTACCGACAACAATCTGAGCGCCGCCCTCTAGGGCAGCGACCTGGCCTTCGTAGGCTTTTCCGCCGTAGATGGCAACGACGGTGGTAGGGCGGTTAGCCGTTGCAAGGATTAGGTCCTCAGAAACCTGAAGTGCCAATTCTCTTGTTGGAACAACCACTAGCGCTTGAACACCAGGAGCTGGGTTCTCACCTAGGGCCTGAATAAGCGGAAGGCCAAACCCAAGAGTTTTACCGGTTCCTGTTTTAGCCTGGCCGATTACGTCGGTCCCAGATAACGCAACTGGAATAGCTTGTTCTTGAATTGGGAATGGACTGGTGATGCCTTTGGACTCTAGGGCTTCGCAGATGTCTGCATCTATGCCTAGTGATTTGAAACTCAAGTAATTCTCCGTATGTTTTTGGCTCTCGGTTTTCTACTCCTCGAGCTGAGCTATAAGCTTGCAAGGTGTTGGATTGGTTACGCAAGATACGTAAGGTTTCGCAGAAGCTCACGCTTCCTTCGCGAGACGCAACTGCTGGTCGCAGTCAAATCCAACTCAACCCTGCCAAGCTTACTCCTTCGTCGGAAATCTATCTGTCTTCTTTGTCGCAGTTGCATCTTGTGATATCCGACCTTCTGCAGCAAGACTCCCTCAAGGCGCCCCATTCGAATCAAAGCGAGGCTCAGGCCATTTTGGCCGGTTCTTACAGAGATCGCTCGAAGCAGCTAGACGGTCTGTTGATTCGGCTTGGCGCAAGCCAGATGGAATTGCAATCGGACATTCGTGAACGACTTGAACAGTTAGTTATGCGGACCGAAGGCGCTGACTGGTTCGAAGACCTCATGAGGATCTATGTCGTTTTTGGAATACTACAAGACGGCGCAGCTCAAGTTTCCAAGGGCCTTCCAGCTGCAAAAAAGCTAAAAGTGGATCAACTTCTAGAATCAAAGAAGCTGGAGAAGTTTTGCGAGAGTGAGTTGGCCTCCGGTATTGCCGCCGACCCAGCTCTGGGGCCAAGGCTCGCGATGTTTGGGCGCATGGTTGTAGCTGACGCGCTCCTAGAAATCAGAGATTCTGTGGATCTAGCTAAAGTTTTGCCAAACCCCGTGAAGGACGACGCAGTAGCTCTTGCCAGGGAGCAGTTCAAGACCCTTGAGCCATTCACATCGGCGTTAATTGCTAAGCACACCGTGAGAATGGATCTTCTAGGCCTTACCGCGTAGGCGGATGCTGGCCAGCTGCCTAGCCTCTTCTGCTTCTCGTTTTGCAACCAGAAAATTCGTTCCGAACCATCCAGCCGCAGGCATTGAAAGCATGACGATGAACCAAATCCAAGCGCTGGAATAGCTGAAGCCAACCCAGGTCAAAATTAGCCAGAGGGCGCTTCCAGCAGACAATGCAATACTCACCGGCACTAATTTTCCATAGTGGTCGGATTTTGCAAGAACGAACGGGCCAACCATCGCAAGAATGGCTGCATAGGCAATAATTATCAGAATTTCCATTAGGCCAGGAACCCTACGCGCCTTGTTTCCTCCGCGCCTATTTCAACGTATGCGATCG
>CALGUV010000131.1 GCA_937920245.1 uncultured Microbacteriaceae bacterium | reverse complement strand
GATGGTTCTGGTGGATTCAGACAGGATTTCACATGTCCCGCCCTACTCAGGATACTACTAGGTATTAAAACTATTTCGTGTACGGGCCTCTCACCCTCTACGGACCGCCTTTCCATACGGTTCCACTATAATTCTAAAGTCCACATCGTAGTCCTACAACCCCGCAATTGCCGAAACAACTACGGTTTGGGCTATTTCCACTTCGCTCGCCACTACTACGGAAATCACTATTGTTTTCTCTTCCTGCGCCTACTTAGATGTTTCAGTTCAGCGCGTTTGCCCCCCTAAGGGTGACTAGTCTTCAACTAGCCGGGTTTCCCCATTCGGAAATGTACGGATCAAAAGATATTTGCTCCTCCCCGTACCTTATCGCAGCTTATCACGTCCTTCTTCGCCTCTCAAAGCCAAGGCATCCCCTGTGTGCCCTTAGTAACTTATCTAACTCTTGTGTTAAATTCTTCTTGTTTACTACTTCAATCAATTCCAATATGTCAATGAACTTCGTCTGGCCATTACTACCTTAATACAGTAATAACAACCCAAACCAGTGGAGGATAACGGATTCGAACCGTTGACCCCCTGCGTGCAAGGCAGGTGCTCTAGCCAACTGAGCTAATCCCCCGGTAAAGATGATTAGACTCAAAACTTGTTAGAACTATCACAGTGTTCTGATCCTGTTGGCTTTGATTCTAATCCTCTTCCCTTTTGTGGGCTTACGGGGACTCGAACCTCGGACCTCTACATTATCAGTGTAGCGCTCTAACCAGCTGAGCTATAAGCCCTCTTTCAATAGAAAATTAAAAATGATCAATGAACAATTATTTATCCATCCACTTTTAACTATCCACTGCTTACTAGCTGCAATATCTTAAGGTGATGATTGATAACAAACCTATAAAAAGGTCGACATCTCCAGAAAGGAGGTGTTCCAGCCGCACCTTCCGGTACGGCTACCTTGTTACGACTTAGCCCCAGTTACTAGTTTTACCCTAGGCAGCTCCTTGCGGTTACCGACTTCAGGCACCCCCAGCTTCCATGGCTTGACGGGCGGTGTGTACAAGGCCCGGGAACGTATTCACCGCGCCATGGCTGATGCGCGATTACTAGCGATTCCAGCTTCATGAGGTCGAGTTGCAGACCTCAATCCGAACTGAGACGCACTTTTTGAGATTGGCTTCACGTTACCGTGTCGCGACCCTCTGTATGCGCCATTGTAGCACGTGTGTAGCCCTGGGCGTAAGGGCCATGATGATTTGACGTCATCCCCTCCTTCCTCTCTGCTTGCGCAGGCAGTCT
>CALGUV010000130.1 GCA_937920245.1 uncultured Microbacteriaceae bacterium | reverse complement strand
CCGTCGATAGTCGGTGGCTCCTTGCCGTCAAGTGAGATTAGGTAAGCCTTCCACGCAATACCAAGACCTCCCAGGTCTCCGATGTTCTCACCGATGGTGAGCTCGCCGTTTACCTTGTTGCTGTCATCGAGCTGAACAGGACTTAGCTTGTTGTACTGATCGATCAGAGATTTAGTTCGCTGCTCGAAAGCCTTTAGGTCCGCCTCGGTCCACCAGGAAACCAACTTGCCGTCGCCGTCGTACTTCGCACCCTGGTCGTCAAAGCCGTGACCAATTTCGTGACCGATTACGGCTCCGATGCCGCCGAAGTTCATGGCGTCGTCGGTCTCCTCGGAGAAAAACGGTGGCTGCAAAATTGCCGCCGGGAAAACGATTTCATTCAGACCAGGGTTGTAATAAGCGTTCACGGTCTGAGGTGTCATGTGCCACTCGTCGCGATCGATTGGCGATCCAATTTTCTTTACCTGAAAATCAAACTCCCACGCAGAAACATTTTGAATGTTTTGCAAGAGGTCTTCGCGCGAGATAACGATGCTCGAGTAGTCGTGCCACTTGACCGGATATCCGATCTTGGGAGTGAACTTCGATAGTTTCTCTTGGGCTCTTTCTTTAGTCGCGTCAGTCATCCACTCGAGCTTGTCGATACTTTGTCGATAGGCCTCAATCAGGTGTGCCACCAAAGTGTCCATTTGAGACTTCGAGCTTGCTGGGAAGTGCTTATCAACATAAATCTGACCGACAGCTTCGCCGAGGCTTCCCTCGACCAAACTGACAGCGCGCTTCCATCGTGAACGATTGACCGGCTGGCCAGTAAGTTTTGTCCCATAGAAGCTGAAGCGCTCCGCTACAAAATCGCTGGACAGATAAGGCGCGTGAGCTCTGATGTAAACCCAGCTAAGCCATGCTTTTAGAGCATCCAGGTTTTCGGCTGTCAGCACCTCAGCCAGTCCCTCGAAGAATGATGGCATCATAACTACATTCCATTCCAGGAATGAATCGGTTAGGCCTAGACCCGAAAGGTATTCGTCCCAGTGAATACTTGGTGCAAGAGTCTTTAGTTCTGCGAAGGTTTTTAGGTTGTAGGTTTTTTCAGCGTCTCTTGATTCAACGCGGCTCCAGTGCTTGGACGCAATCTTGGTTTCGAGCTCCAAGATCTGATCCGCTTTGGAATCGGCTTCTTCTTGAGTCAAGCCGGCCAAAACCAACATTCGAGAAATGTGCAATGGATACTCTTCGCGAACATCCTTGTACTTCTCGTCGGTGTAGTAATCCTTGTCCGGCAGGCCTAGCCCACCGTTATAGAAATGTACGAGGTAGCGCTCCGGGTTACCAGGGTCATTATCGATGTAGCTGCCCCATAGTCCGCCCACGCCCATGCGCTCAAGGTGGCCCATCAAACTGTGCAGCTCCTTGAGGTTAGAAACTGCGTTGACCTTAGAAAGCCCGTCGACCAGTGGAGTCGCTCCAAGCTTTTCAACTCGATCTTCGTCTAGGAACGAGGCGTATAGATCTCCAATTTGCTGACTAACGCCCGGAAGTGGATTGTTGGCTGCCTCTTCAAGGATTTCCTTGACGGCAAGTTCCGAATCATCGGCCAGCATGTGGAAACTACCGAATACAGCTTTGTCCTCTGGAATCTCGGTTGAATCCAACCAGCTTCCGTTCACATGGCGGAATAGGTCCTGGGTTGGTTTGGTGGTTTGACTTAGTTCGGCTTTATCTAGCCCCGGTTTCATTGACATGCTTCCTAGTCTAAGACAGTGCATTGTGACTAGGCTGACAGCTAATGCCCCTTAACAAGATCATCCTTTACTACGGGTTCGCACCGATTGCGGATCCGCAAGCAGTCATGCTCTGGCAGCGGACCCTGTGCGAGACGCTTGAGCTAAAGGGCCGGATCCTTATCTCTCCCCATGGGATAAACGGGACCTTGGGCGGCAAGATGGAGAACCTAAAAAAGTACGCTCACGCCACCAAGGAATTCAAGGGTTTCTCCAAAATAGATTTCAAGTGGTCTGCCGGAGCCGGTAATGAGTTTTCAAAACTCAACGTCAAGGTTCGAAAAGAGCTAGTGGCCTTCAATACACCGGACGAAGTGCAAGTCGACATCACCGGTGTTGTCAACGGAGGTAAGCACCTAAAGCCCCATCAGGTCAACGAGCTAGTTGAAAAACGCGGCGATGATGTTGTCTTTTTCGATGGCAGGAACGCCTTTGAGGCCGAAATTGGCAGATTCAAAAATGCAATTGTTCCGGACATTCAGACCACTCACGATTTCGTCGCCGAAATCGAATCAGGCAAGTATGACCACCTGAAAGACAAGCCGATTGTCACCTACTGCACCGGTGGTATTAGGTGTGAGATTTTGAGTGCCGTGATGCTAAACCGTGGGTTCAAAGAGGTTTATCAAATCGAGGGCGGCATCGTTCGATACGGCCAAAAATACCGTGACTCCGGTCTCTGGCAAGGCGCGCTTTACGTTTTTGATAACCGCATGACCCTCAATTTTTCAGAAGACGCCGTGACTCTTGGCACCTGTGTGAACTGCTCAGAAAAAACTTCGCAGTTCCGCGACTGCGAAGGCCCCGGCTGCAAGGATTTAGTGTTGCTGTGTGACGAGTGCTTTACGGATCCAAAGAACCTGAAATGTGACGAAAGTCACATTCGGGGTAGAAAGAAACTCCAACAAATAGGTTAAAGAAAAAACCCCCGGGTTCTTGCCCGAGGGTTTCCCTATTAGGAGGGTATGTAATCTATGAGAATCACATGTCTCTAACCCTAAAAGCCAGCTGCTGCTGACCGAGTAAAAGTCAGGGTTTCAACATCAAGCTCTCAGCACTTTCTCAGCTTTATGAGTTGTCAGATTCGTCAGCAACATCTTCATGGCTATGGCCGTGGTTACGCATTCCCTTGTGCTCGCCCT
>CALGUV010000129.1 GCA_937920245.1 uncultured Microbacteriaceae bacterium | reverse complement strand
CTCCGTTACTCTTTTGGAGGCGACCACCCCAGTCAAACTACCCACCACGCACTGTTCTCTCTCTCGAGAGTTAGGCCCCAAATAAGCAAAGGCTAGTATTTCAACAATGACTCCACAACGCCTGGCGACGCCGCTTCAAAGTCTCCTAGCTATCCTACACATTACTTATCCAGGGTCAATACGAAGCTATAGTAAAGGTGCACGGGGTCTTTTCGTCCCACTGCGGGTAAACGGCATCTTCACCGTTACTACAATTTCACCGAGCTCATGGCCGAGACAGTGTCCAGATCGTTGCACCATTCGTGCAGGTCGGAACTTACCCGACAAGGAATTTCGCTACCTTAGGACCGTTATAGTTACGGCCGCCGTTTACTGGGGCTTCAATTCAATGCTTCTTCCGAAAAATAACATCTCCTCTTAACCTTCCAGCACCGGGCAGGTGTCAGGCCCTATACGTCATCTTTCGATTTAGCAGAGCCCTGTGTTTTTGATAAACAGTCGCCTGGACCTCTTCACTGCGGCCCCCCATAAGGGGGCGACCCTTCTCCCGAAGTTACGGGTCTATTTTGCCTAGTTCCTTAGCCATGAATCTCTCGAGCGCCTTAGAATACTCATCCCAACCACCTGTGTCGGTTTACGGTACGGGCTGCTTCACTTGTTTTTCTTGGAGGATGATAAGCTGGATTATCACCTTGGCCGAAGCCTCAGTGTACTATCAGTAGCTTCCGCTACCTTCAACGAAGAATTCCGTCTCTTCGCACCAACGCCTCATCCCCGTCACTTTTAATGTGAGCAGGTATCAGAATATTAACTGATTGTCCATCCACTACCCCGTTCGGGTTCGCGTTAGGTCCCGACTGACCCCCAGCTGATTAGCATAGCTGGGGAAACCTTGGTCTTTCGGCGTGCGGGTTTCTCGCCCGCATTATCGTTACTTATGCCTACATTTTCGTTTCTATGCGCTCCAGCACGGCTCACGCCAGCACCTTCAATGCCCATAGAATGCTCCCCTACCCCTTGTCATAAGACAAAGTCATAGCTTCGGTGGTATACTTATGCCCGATTATTATCCATGCAAAACCGCTCGACCAGTGAGCTGTTACGCACTCTTTAAATGAATGGCTGCTTCCAAGCCAACATCCTGGCTGTCAATGCAGTTTTACCGCGTTTTGTCAACTTAGCATACACTTGGGGACCTTAGCTGATGATCTGGGTTCTTTCCCTCTCGGACATGGACCTTAGCACCCATGCCCTCACTGCTCAACAACATTTTATAGCATTCGGAGTTTGTCAGGAATTGGTAGGCGGTGAAGCCCCCGCATCCAATCAGTAGCTCTACCTCTATAAAACTAGTTAAACGCTGCACCTAAATGCATTTCGGGGAGTACGAGCTATTTCCGAGTTTGATTGGCCTTTCACCCCTACCCACAGGTCATCCCAAGACTTTTCAACGTCAACGGGTTCGGTCCTCCACTTTGGGTTAACAAAGCTTCAACCTGCCCATGGGTAGATCACACGGTTTCGCGTCTACTACTACTAACTATGGTCGCCCTATTCAGACTCGCTTTCGCTACGGATCCGCACCTGAAGTGCTTAACCTTGCTAGTAAAAGTAACTCGTAGGCTCATTATGCAAAAGGCACGCCGTCACCCCTTACGGGCTCCGACCGCTTGTAAGCGTATGGTTTCAGGATCTTTTTCACTCCCTTATTCAGGGTTCTTTTCACCTTTCCCTCACGGTACTGGTTCACTATCGGTCTCTCAGGAGTA
>CALGUV010000128.1:0-2500 GCA_937920245.1 uncultured Microbacteriaceae bacterium | reverse complement strand
AATTTGTTCCTACGGATATAAAAAAAATATTTTCTTCAAATTAACAATGTATAAAAATTTCTCATGGTTTGGTGGAGGATAGCGGGATCGAACCGCTGACCTCCTGAATGCAAATCAGGCGCTCTCCCAGCTGAGCTAATCCCCCAACTAAAAAATAATGGTGGGCCGAGAAAGACTCGAACTTTCGACCCCACCCTTATCAAGGGTGTGCTCTAACCAACTGAGCTACCGGCCCATTGACATTACATTTAGGCTCTTCCAATGATTATTAATTAATAATCTACCAGAGATAAATGGAAGAGAAACGAGGACGGTCATATTTGTCTATGTTAAGTGAGAACTAAAAAACAAGTTTTTAGTTATCCTTAGAAAGGAGGTAATCCAGCCGCAGGTTCCCCTACGGCTACCTTGTTACGACTTCACCCCAGTTACTGATTTAACCGTAGTCAAGCATTTCCCGAGGGTTAATAACTTGCCTTAAGGTAAAACCAATTTCCATGGTGTGACGGGCGGTGTGTACAAGACCCGGGAACGTATTCACCGTGGCACGCTGATCCACGATTACTAGCGATTCCAGCTTCATGCACTCGAGTTGCAGAGTGCAATCCGAACTGAGGTAGGTTTTTGAGTTTGGCTAAGCATCGCTGCTCGGCATCTCATTGTACCTACCATTGTAGCACGTGTGTAGCCCAACCCGTAAGGGCCATGAGGACTTGACGTCATCCCCACCTTCCTCCTGTTTATCACAGGCAGTTCTATTAGAGTGCCCAGCATAACCTGATGGCAACTAAAAGTAGGGGTTGCGCTCGTTGCGGGACTTAACCCAACATCTCACGACACGAGCTGACGACAGCCATGCAGCACCTGTGTTTCGTCCGGCCGAACCGAAGAGACTAATTTCTTAGTCTCGCGACGAACATGTCAAGGGTTGGTAAGGTTCTGCGCGTTGCTTCGAATTAAACCACATGCTCCACCGCTTGTGCGGGTCCCCGTCAATTCATTTGAGTTTTAACCTTGCGGTCGTACTCCCCAGGCGGATTATTTAACGCGTTAGCTATGATACAGAGAAATAATTCCCCACATCTAATAATCATCGTTTATGGTATGGACTACGAGGGTATCTAATCCTCTTCGCTACCCATACTTTCGTATCTCAGCGTCAGTAATGATCCAGAAAGCCGCCTTCGCAACTGGTGTTCTACATAATATCTACGAATTTCACCTCTACACTATGTATTCCGCTTTCCTCTATCATACTCCAGCTAAATAGTTTTAATTGCAATTCCAAAGTTAAGCTTTGGGCTTTCACAATTAACTTATCTAGCCGCCTACATACTCTTTACGCCCAGTAATTCCGAACTACGCTAGGTCCCTTCGTATTACCGCGGCTGCTGGCACGAAGTTAGCCGGACCTTATTCTTCGGGTACAGTCATTATCTTTCCCGACAAAAGAGCTTTACAACCCAAAGGCCTTCTTCACTCACGCGGCATCGCTGCATCAGGCTTTCGCCCATTGTGCAAGATTCCCCACTGCTGCCTCCCGTAGGAGTCTGGGCCGTATCTCAGTCCCAGTGTGGCTGATCATCCTCTCAAATCAGCTATTGATTGTCGCCTTGGTAAGCTTTTACCTTACCAACTAGCTAATCAAATGCGGGCTCATCTTTTGGCATTAAAACTTTCTCCGTTAGGACTTATCCGGTATTAGCACAGGTTTCCCCGTGTTGTTCCGAACCAAAAGGCAGATTCCCACATGTTACTCACCCGTCTGCCGCTAGGTATTGCTACCTCGCTCGACTTGCATGTGTTAGGCGTGCCGCCAGCGTACGTTCTGAGCCATGATCAAACTCTCAAGTTTAATAACGGCGTACACAAGCTTTCGTGTATTTTAAAAAAATACACAACTTACATAAAATTACTTTTTTATAAGTTTACTTAAAGCGTGTACGACAAATTTTTTTTTGACAAAAAATAACCGTCCACGCTTCTCTTCCAAATTTACGATTTCAAGAGCTCAACAAAACTACTGAAAATTCTCTAGGTTAAGAAAGAATTTTCCTTAATTTTGTTATGTTTTTTGTATAATTTGCACCTAAATAACTGACATTATTCAGCGCAAGGACTCGAGTAAATATTGTTAAATGCCCAACAAGTCAATAGTTAGAAGTGACAAAAATCACTATTTTTAAAGGGTTTTTTTGCTTTTTTAGCCACTTATCAACTATAAATTGCTAAATGAAGAAAAATACAAAATGAAAAAGCCAATATACCTAAAATACAAAAGGCAATTTTTTATATTATTTAGCCTAATTATATTGGCATCGCTCGTATTTTTGCTTCTACAAAAAAAAACTACTCTTAAAAGTAGCGATGAATTTAATAAAGAAATTAATAATCTCTATTCTTTTTTTGTAAATAAAAATTCAAATTTACAAAATAAAAAAATAATAAAAATTAAAAGCGGAGACTCGCTGCAAAGAATTTTATTAAAAGAAGGAATTCC
>CALGUV010000127.1 GCA_937920245.1 uncultured Microbacteriaceae bacterium | reverse complement strand
AACCAGTGACTCCTACCGTGTCAAGGTAGTGCTCTACCTCTGAGCTAATCGCCCTGGCGGAAGATGTGAGATTCGAACTCACGGGGTCAATATAATCAACCCAACGGTTTAGCAAACCGTCGCCTTAAACCACTCGGCCAATCTTCCAAAGTGCCCTCTGTAGGATTCGAACCTACGACTTCCTGGTTCGAAGCCAGGTGCTCTATTCCGCTGAGCTAAGAGGGCGAATAAGAGATGGTGGATTTGAACCACCGACCATAGGCGTATGAAACCTGTACTCTGCCAGACTGAGCTAATCTCTCAGGCACCCTCGGTAGGATTCGAACCTACGACTGACCGCTTAGAAGGCGGATACTCTAGCCACTGAGTTACGAGGGCGTACGCTCCCCGAAGGATTCGAACCTTCGGCCTTCTGATCCGTAGTCAGACGCTCTAATCCGCTGAGCTAGGGGAGCAAGGCGCCGGAACGAGGATTCGAACCCCGGATAACGGTTTTGGAGACCGCTGTGTTTCCAACTACACCATTCCGACAATGTCCGTGAGAGGACTCGAACCTCCAACAACTACCACCTCAAAGTAGCGCGTCTACCGATTGCGCCACACGGACGTTGGTTCTGGAGGAAGGATTCGAACCTACGAGTGACGGGGCCAAAACCCGTTGCCTTACCACTTGGCGACTCCAGAGTATATTGGCTGATAGCCAAAGTTTCGGGTCGGAATCGAACCGACGCGTGAAGGTTTTGCAGACCTTCGCCTTACCACTTGGCTACCGAAACAGTTTCCCAAGATGGGAAAGCTCAATGTCGGACTTGAACCGACGACCTACTGTTTACGAAACAGTTGCTCTACCACTGAGCTAATCGAGCGGGGTGGCCGATGAGATTTGAACTCACATAAACCAGATTCACAATCTGGCGCATTAACCATTATGCTACGACCACAGCGGAAGGAACAGGAATCGAACCCGTGAGGCTTTAACACCCAACAATTTTCAAGATTGCGCCCTCGACCAACCGGACTCCTTCCAAATGGAGCGGATGAAGGGATTCGAACCCTCGACTTTCTCCTTGGCAAGGAGATGCTCTACCACTGAGCTACATCCGCGAGTGTTCCCGAAAGAACGATGGAAAATAGGAGACTCGAACTCCTGACATCCTGCTTGCAAAGCAGGCGCTCTACCAACTGAGCTAATTCCCCGAACAGGGCGAGAGTATCCACCTACGGTTAGCGACCTTGCGACTTATGCTGAAGCCGGTCTCGCTACTTTACGATTTGCGGCTTACGGGACTCTTCGTTTAATACAACGTTCCTTGTTGCACCCCTATGGCGTCTCTCTGTGCTATCTGCACAACAACTACCAATGGTCACTACTGGGATCGAACCAGTGGCAGCTTGCTTGTAAGGCAAGAGCTCTACCGCTGAGCTAAGCGACCTGGAGCCACCACCGAGATTTGAACTCGGGACCTCCTCTTTACCAAAGAGGTGCTCTACCGTTGAGCTATGGCGGCGAAGTGGGAGAGGAGGGAATTGAACCCCCGAGGCCAAAAGACCACTCCAGTTTTACAGACTGGTACTACGTTGCCAACAGTAGACACTCGCCCAGATAGGTTCAATGGAATTACGGCGCTGAGGAGCGTTATTCTCCCCCAAGAGTCCGGTTCAAGAGAACCTAATCGGGATGGCAGGGATCGAACCTGCGACATCCTGCTCCCAAAGCAGGCGCGCTACCGCTGCGCTACATCCCGGAAAGGCCCCAATTTAACACATGAGACGTCTCAAGGACGGACAGAGGTGGGGGCTAAGCTTTCAGCAGGGCTCGCAAATTGGCCGGTTCGTCTGGTAACCAGTGTCGTACCAACGGCAAGACAGCCCTCAAGAAAGCACCACACTTTAACGACTGAATGTGTGGCCGTGTCGGGAACTTGTCGACGTATTCCATACGACTCCGGAGTCTAGAACGGAGATTGCCGGTAACCCGGCAAGGCGAGAGTTCTGGATTCGAACCAGCGTGTCCGGACTTTTCCCTGACCTGGGCTCTCGCTTTGTCCCGTCATTAGGGTGGCCACCCTTCAGGGACAATGGGAGTTGTGGGAATCGAACCCACGGGCGGCCGCTAAGCCTATTTAGCACCACGCATTAAGGGGAGTCGAACCCCAATCAACACCAGTTGAACGACGGAATCGAACCGTCTACCTACCTTTACTCCCGTGTGGCAGGAGGGACCTGGATCAAGTGCTCCTAGAATCCTCTTTCACATTTCTAAGCAGGGCCCAACTACGGAGGCGCCTAGTAGAGGTGTTGCACTTCCTGCGTTTGAGTCGAGGGTAATCGGTAGTGCTAGGTAACTCTCTTCCTTACCGATCTTTACTTGTTGCTCAACCCTCGATCAGAATGTTGCGGGGGAGGCTATCCCCCCGGCCAAGCAGGCTTGGACTTAGCCTGATGCTTAATCTGGATATCTCCAGAGCAGAGCAGTGACTTGGGTTTAGGAGTTAAGAACTCCGCACCCAACTGGCCCGGCAAGACTCGAACTTGCAACCGCCGACTAATTGTCAGCAACACTACCATTGTGCTACAGGCCATTGGGTCGAGGGTAATCGGTAGTGCTAGGTAACTCTCTTCCTTACCGATCTTTACTTGTTGCTCAACCCTCGATCAGAATGTTGCGGGGGAGGCCATCCCCCCGGCCTGGTTTCCCAGGACTTAGACCCGATGTGGCACCCGGACATTTCCAGACAGCACAGAGCGGCTTGGTGCTGGTTTCAATTTTTATCACTCCGGACTATGGAAACCAGCAAACGGCTTCCGGAGATCATGGGCGCTGACCTATACCCGAGGGTTGGCTTTCCGCAGCCGGAGGCGTCAGTCTTTTATACCGAAGCACGCACCGTGCTCGGACCCAACTCCCATCGTAGGTACTGCCCCTACCAATCTCCGATTAACAGTCGGGCCCGTTCGCTTGCTCGGTCGATGGGAATAAATGCCCCCGAAAGGGCAATGGCGGAGGCGGGATTCGAACCCGCGACCTTCAGGTTATGAGCCTGACGAGCTACCACTGCTCTACTCCACGTTGATAGAATCGAAGGATTCTAAGTGGGAACTGCCAGAATCGAACTGGCGACACAAGGATTTTCAGTCCTTTGCTCTACCATCTGAGCTAAGTCCCCGAGTGGAAATGACAAGACTTGAACTTGTGACCGCTCGGTTATCAGCCGAGTGCTCTACCACTGAGCTACATTTCCGAATGATCCTCGCACCAACCACTATGGGATTAAAACGATTGAGGATAACGACCCATACGGGATTCGAACCCGTGATCTCCACCGTGACAGGGTGGCGTGATAAGCCGCTACACTAATGGGTCATAGACCTTTGGCTCAGTTCATGCCATGCGATTTAACCTGGACTGCGTATCCAGGCACCAAAGGGCGGGCGTCCCTAGTCCCCGCTATTTTACAGAATCTGGGTGGAGTGACCTCCCTGACCGAAGTCATTCAGCTTCACTCCCAGTAGTCCTAACGGGATTCGAACCCGTGTTCTCACCTTGAAAGGGTGATGACCTAACCGCTAGTCGATAGGACCAAAAAAGATTTAAGTTTTCGAGGTTCGAGGGATGGAGGAGCGCCGATCGCTCTCCCACCCATGAATCTAATATACAGCCTTTTGGGGGCTGGTGGCGCGTTTAGTGGACACTTGTCGAAGTGGCCCTAGTACCGATGTACTAGCCGCGCCTTGAGACCGAAATGGAATGGACGGGAATCGAACCCATCACTACGAAGCTCCCTCATGGGGTCTTTCATCGTAAGTGCTACCTAAGCACCCCGTGTTTCGGTCTCCATGGGTCACCTCGGATTCGAACCGAGAACCGATCGGTTAAGAGCCGACTACTCTACCATTGAGTTAGTGACCCAGGAAATATCGCTTATTAAGTTGTCGAGGTTCGGTGGGGCGTTCCCCAACCATGAATCTAATATACTCTGTCCCGAGGCCCCGTGGGGCATTTAGTGGACACTTAGGCAAGTGTCACAAGTACACTTGTATTACCCAAGTTGAGTATGTTTAGCCCGAAGATCGGGCTATGCCCAGAAGAGGATTTGAACCTCCACGCTTTTTAAGGCGGCGGATTCTAAGTCCGCTGTGTCTACCGTTCCACCATCTGGGCGATTAGTCGGGGTGGTGGGATTTGAACCCACGCTGAATGGATTTTAAGTCCATGACCTCTTCCGCTGGGCTACACCCCGGTCAATCTAAAGGCGAGTTTAGACATATAGATATTCACGCCATTCCGACACCAGGTTCGCATTAAGCGTCAGAAGGAACCGACTGAATGGAGCGTGTGGCTTACCGCGTAGCGGCGATCCCCACTCCTCCGGAGTGCGATTATCCTTCGTGTTGTTGCAGGCGTAGCAGCAGGCAACAAGATTCTCCCACGTATCCTTTCCTCCGCGTGATTGCGGTAGGATGTGATCGATCGTCAGGTCGCGGTCGGTGCCGCAATACTGACAGGTGAAATTATCCCGCTTGAGAATCAGATTTCGACTCGGCTTCTTCGCGTTGATCCGACTCATTGGGAGACGAACGTAGTTCAGAAGGCGAATGACCTGTCGCGACAGGACCTGCGCCTTATTCTTCAGCACCAGTACGAATGCCCGGCGACCGGAACAGACGTTGAGTGGTTCGTACGATGCGTTGAGAACGAGGATGCTCTTGTTAAGAGCGACAGGCGGCGACATGACAGGTCTAATCGAATTTATCTCGTTGGAGTTGTAGCCAAGTGAGAAGTTGTTTCATCTTGATAACAGCAGGATCCTCAGGATCCTCATGGGCGATCGCCACGGCGAGGGCCGCGATAGCCAGATAGTGATCTTCTTTCGAGAGGAGCGACATCTTAGTCCTCTAAGCGGATCTCAGGGTAGTTAAACAGCTTATTGATGCGCTCGACCTGCTCCTCGAAGAACTCTCGAGCGCTAAACATGTCCTCGATGCCCTCGTTGTAACAGAGCTCATTGAGTATCACGTGTGTCGACTCATCATAGAGACGCTCGATGATGAGGAGGCGAATCTTGTCCTTCTGCTGTCTATCCATTTGTTTGAAGTGTGGTTTGATTATAGTCAGCTCAGTCGTAGCGGGAGTGTATGGACTCGAGCACCTCGTTAGGGGTCTCAGCCCAATCAATCACGTCCTGAACGGCTTCGTACACGGCGACCGCGTTGGTGTGGTCATCAACGAAAGCGAAGTTCAGGTACTTGCCATCGACAGCTACATTCACTTGATAGTAGACGCGCTCGTACTTGGTGGAGACGTCCATAAACGCCGCGTAGTCAGTGCGAGTCTGTCGCTCGGTGGTGAAGGTGTAGACCCTACCGGTTTTCTGGGAGGTGACGGAGCCAGTCATATGGTTTTTGATTTCGTTCATAGGATCATTATACGGGATGCTTGGGGGCTTTGGCGGGTTTAGTGGACAGTTGTCCAACTGTCACACGGCCATGGGCTCAAGCAGCTAGGAGAGGGCGGTAAGGCACACATTCACGGCATCCTGATAGCCTCGGGCGTAATCACCGGGTTCGTTATCCTCGGCGTACGCGTCCATTTGATTGATCAATTTGTCGAGATCGCGGATGTTCTTAACGTCGCCAGATCGGATGGCGTAGAGTATAGAATCAATGACATCTGCGTATCCTTCGTTGTAGTCTTCAGTGCGGCCCGGGGGAGTGGAATTGTGCTCGAGGGATTCAATAAAGAACTGGAAGGCGGTCATTTGGTTTTCGTTCATGAGTCTAGTATACATCAGATCCGTGGCCCATGGGGGCTTTAGTAGCCACTAGGCGGATTGGCTATCAGCCCCCGCCATAGACATAGGACACAACACCGGCGGCGTAGTTGACGCCCTCGATCACTTTGACTTTCGCGGTATTGAAGTCTTCGACCACCACTCCAATGTCTTTGTATCCGCCTTTGAGGTAATTAGAAGCACCAGAATAACAAAACTCGGCCATAAACAACTCTTTGCACTGTTCCATAGACTCAGCGGCGATGACTGCCATGCCAGCAGTGTAGTCGTGCAGTACGTCGTTGAGGATGTAGAGGTTCATTGCGTTTCCGTTCTTGGTTTGATTCATGAGTCTAGTATACATCGGATTCGTGGCCAACGGGGGCTTTAGTAGCCACTAGGCGTACTGGCCACCATGATGGCTTAACCATGCAATTTGTCAATTTGCTTTGACCAGCGTTCTTGCGTTTTACGGTTATTCTCCGCGACCCAAGCCTGAAAGCCTGGGATGATGAAGAACAAGCGAAGGAAAGATTTAGGCACGGAGCGGTTTTCGTTCATGAGTCTAGTATACACCAAATGTTTAAACGTTAACCTCTCTGACTTCGATCAAAACGTAATCAAACTTTTCTTCGATCAACTTGATTTTGTAATCCAAAGCCGACGATTCCGACATAAACATCTTCAAAGAATCGAAGACTTCACGCTCGTAATCATATCCTCCTATCACTACATAAACTTTCATAACCATCTCGTTTTCTTTCATGAATCCAATATACAGGATTGCCGGGGCCCATGGGGGCTTTAGTAGCCACTAGGCGGATTGGCCTATAGGCCATATGTACTACCCTATCGGACCACTCCGTGGAGTATATATTCCAACTCAGAATACAAATGAAAGTTTGCTGGTAGAGTTGTAGAGTTAACTCTAACTTTCTACTTAACTACTAAAGTTAAAAGTAGAAGTAGAAAAGTAACCTACAACTCTACAACTACACAACAGTAATATCGTACCCGGCAAGTGCGGTCAGTTCACAATAAGCCCCTCGGAGCCAGTTTGTGATCTTGTCAATTTGCCCACCACATACACAAACCACGGCACTGTAATACATATACCCAGTCACCCAACGAGTGAACTGCTCAAAGTCCATAGGCCCGGCACTAACAAACTGCTCCTCGAGCACGTCAAACTCCGCGTCTATGATGTATGCTCCGAGTTCACTGGCGGAGTCAGCAAGACGGTTGATAGAAGGTGTCATGGTGACTCAGGCAGGGCGATTTAGTTGGAGTTGGCGCATTGCCACCGGGACTTTGTACGCGGGGACACATTGAATGTACCTGCCAGTAACGAGATCTCGCACGGTCCAAACAAGCGTCTTGGTGGCGAGATCAGAGGCTACGTTGCAAATCATAGGAAACAAAAAAAGTAAAGAGCGGGATTGAAGTAAAACTTAGGAGACTTGCGCCTCGAGTTGTTCAATGCGAGTTACAAGTTGCTCGATGATTGAACAAAGAACACTCACATCAGGAACAATGACCGAACTTCCCTCATGGGTCCAGCTATCGGCAGCCTCTCCGTGATGAAGGGAATCGAGTTGGGCGCGGATGTCAGTCATGGTCTGTTTCGTTCGTTTGAGTCTAGTATACACCGGATTGGGCGGCCGCGGGAGCTTTAGTGGACACTTGTTGGAGTGTCACAGGTACATATGTACCAATTCCCATTGACCCTCAGACCCTACTCCGCCTCGAAAACATATGTACTACTCGCCGGCCCAGACGCCGTAAGGGTTTTGAGTCTTACACTTTCGCTTTTTGTCACGACGAGGCGTTTGACGATAGATACTACGTACGTGCCCGTCCCGTGAGCTAAAAAGCGAAAACTGCACTCATCAATCCCAAAACGAATCAAGGGCGTCTATCACGCGGCGGAAATGACTCCAGGTGGCAAAGCGCCCGCGGTACATATGCTCCCCTAACTTCAGCATCTCAAGCTCATGAACGCAAGCCTGAGTGATCGCGTTGGACTCGGTGAAGCCCCACGCGCGGAAACAGTCAAACTTTTCGATGTAGGTGACGAAGGGAGATTGGTGCTGCCAACCTTTGTGAAAGACGATGTCACGGCGCAGACCGTCTCGGTGGACAATGTCACATGAGGCGTAACCGAACTGGTTGTCAACTTCGCCCATGACAAAATCCAATCCGGCGAAGTACTCCTCAGCGAGCTCCTTATCGAAGACGACCTCGGTTTGTGTCCACTCATCCACCATTCCTTCGCATAGGCTCTTAAACTCTTTGCTAAGAGCCCGCCACACGAGGTTGTGGATGAAGTACGGGTACTTCAGGGGATTGGTTATTCGCTCGGGATACCTTACTGAGAAGTGCAAGATCTCGAACCCGGGCTCGTCCTTTTCTTCCATTATATCGATAGGTCCAACCATGGGAGTAGAGGGGGAATTTTACCGATGAGGCGAAGCAATCCTTCAGCGAATAACGCAAGGACAGTCCAGCCTATCACTGCGCTTATTATAGCAGCATTACGATTATGTTGCCGAATCGCCGCGGCGATCATCCGCTCCACTTCCTCCTGAGTGACGAATCTATCGCTCATCAGTAGTCGAGTGGTCGAGTAAGCATTGATTCTACGTCAGGCCAATAAAGAGTGCCATTGACGTCTTCCCAACCGTTGAAAGTCACCTTACTTAAAAGGAGATCACGGATCCTGCTAATTGTTTCAATTGCAGCGATTTCTTCGTCCCTCACAGAGACGTAAGACCCAATTGTCTTTCGTATTTCGTTGAGCGTTTTCTCGTAATCAGAATCCTGCTCATGCCACAACATCGCGTCGAGACAATCCCGCATATCGCGAACCTGGTCCCGAGTTAGTCCCTCAAATGTGAGTGTGGGAGAATCCCCAAAACACATCGTAAAAGAGAACTCATCGTCAATGGCGTCGTGAGAGCCCGTTGTTTGGATCGATGTCATAGTCACACCCCGCCGAACATGAGCTCGGGATCGCAGTGATCAAGTTCAAACACGACTCCGAATGAGTCGGATATGTAGCGATGATACCTCATCTGAAACAGACCATCGGGGCCATCCATCACCATCGAGAGGATCTTCGCTTCCGCAAGGAAAAATTCCTTGAGAGATTCATCACCATCTCTCGCGTGAAACGCAGCTCGTTCTACAAGATGCTCGATGTGGGCGATAGAGAGATTGTCGGTTTCGGTCATGGTTAGTTGCTGATGGATCAATTATACGGGATCAAGGAGGCCACTGGGGACTCCTTAGGCCAGTTCGTCAAGTGTCTACCGGATACTCAAGGTCGTGGTCAAAGCCTAATGGCGCCCTCGACCACTCATGAAATTCGTGTCCGATTGACAGCGCATCATCCAACCTGTCCTCATTGAGCAACCTCTCGATCCGGGATTCCGCCCAGTCGAGTGTGGCCTCTATGAACTGCGTTTTCTCGTCCATGTGTGGTCATCGGGGATCGGCTCTAGTCCCACCTCCCAATCGTCGTAGTCGTCATCATTTCGAATGTTAGATGAATCGGCAAGTTGTTGAAGTTCTTTATCATAACGAATCATGCACTCCCTCGCGATGTCGAGTGAGTTGTAATCGGTGATGAGACGGTCGGTCCCATGCTCGGTTAGCATGAAGTCGGAGTCCCTGTCTACTGGTCTTCCCATCGTTGTTCCTCAGATTCCTCTTGTCTGGATAATTGGGAGTAGGATTGAAGCCCAACGGCTCTGCGTAAGGCGTTAACCTCTCTCACAAGTAATCTTACCGCATCGAGTGTCTCGATCTCCGACGGGTTCGGAATGGTATCCTCGATCGCTAACCCGATCAGGGTGACGTAATGCCTCCAATCGCGCTCTTCAGTTTCTTCTCTTTGGTGCGTCACAGACATTACAGTAATACGAGAATCCGGTCCTAAATGTTTTGACTACCTGATAGTGCTCTTTATCCAAGGATTTCTCTTCGCCGCAATTAGCACACTTTCGCAGCGCGGGAAGATCCGGTGCTCCCTTGGGTCTATTGAACCTACTTAGGACCCTCAAAAACACTTTATTCATTTCCGATGTGCTCTGTTGCGTGCAGGCACGGGTTGCGCGGGACGAAAGCGATCCACTCCAAGCCGTCATAGACGGCCGGAAAGTAGATGTACTTGCGGCCCCACGCTGTGAATTGACAACCTTCGGATCCGCCGTAGCCACCGTCAAATTCGCGATCGAATATGGGGTGATAGATTGAAGCCTCTTTAGCTGCCATCGGGCGCGTCTGCTCTTTTACCACGAGCATCTCGAGTTCGTCCTCCCTCTTAAGCAATGCGCGCTCTAACTCGATCCTCCAGTTCATCAGCATGCTCCTGCGAAAGGATTGGCGACCTCGGCTTCAGTGTTGAAACCGGTTACGCCGTACCCGCGATTGTCGATACGGTCATTCACCTCGAGATTCATCTCGACGCGGTTTTTGAACGACTTGGAAGTACGACCGCCGAAGTCAACGACCTTGAGGAACCACTCCTTCGAGACGGGTTCGCCGTAAGCGGCGCGGACGGGATAGAAATCGACCATGATTCCGGTCGAGAAGTTGTAGAGTTTCATAGTTGTTTTAGAGAATGGGGACTTCAGAGACGATCACTTCCTCGTAGAGTAATTCGCCTTCTTCGTTGTCTTCGTACCGCCGGGTCCATAACTCTGCGGCACGGGCTTCCGCGGCCTCGCGGTCGGCATAAACTCCGAAGAATTCAAGCCGATCGTAGTAGTCGTTGCCGCGGACCTCGACGAGGTAGACTTTAGTCATTGGAGGGCCTCCAGCTCGGCGGCAATAGCAAGGAGCCCATTACGGCTTTCTTCTGCCGTCAGAATCGGAATTAGTGTTGATCCCCACGGTGTCTTTGTCAGCGGCATCAACTGATCAGCAGCAGCCCGTAAGGCAGCAGCAATCAAGGCAATAGAGAACTGTTCAGGTTTCGTCGAGCTAAGCGGTAAACGCTCAACTGCGTCGTTGCAAGCAGTCATCACAGCCTGCGCGGCGGGGGATAGGTCAAACACGTCCTCATCCGTCGGCCCTTTTGGCTCGGGCTGGGCCAGCAGGGCGCGGGCGCGTGGTGCTAAATCGTAATTAGCGTCGGCGCGAATAGTTCCGGCATCGCTGAACTCATCATCTGCCTGTTGCCATTTCTCAATCTCGGCGACCAGCTCAGCGCACATGGCGCGGTAGGGGTTAGTCATCGAGGGCCTCCAGCTCGGCGGTGAGGGCGTCGGCCACTGGCTGCGGTGTGGCCCTGAGGTAAAGATGCAAAAATCTAGCGGCTTGTTTGATAGATTTTGACCACTCAGGCTGGTCGAGTTCCAAGCACTCGGCAGAGTGATCTTCTAGCCACACCACCAAGTCAGCCACTTCCCTGTAGGGAGCCACGGCCACTGGCTGCGGTGTGGGCTGATCCAGCAGTGCGCGGGCGCGGCGCAGCACAAACTCTGCGGTATTGATATGCAGTGTTCCGTCTGCACCATCAATAATGCGACGTGCGTTTTCCAGCGCATCTACTAGCTCAGCGCACATGGCGCGGTAGTCGGGGTTAGTCATGGCGTCTACAGGGTTTAAGTCAGTCATCGAGGGCCTCCAGCTCGGCAGCGATGGCTAGGAGTTCAGTTCGTGTATCGTCATTAGCAACCCACACCCCGAGTTCGTAATCCTCTGGATAAAAGTGGTCATGGTCTTTGTCAGCGCTGAGCGTAGGTGTTTTCGGCACCACCTGATCAGCAGCAGCCCGCAGGGCGGCGGCAACTACGGGCAGATCCAAGGGCCACGCCATTTTGCGGGCCATGCGGTCTGCGTACAGCTCCTGTGCTGCGTCCTTTACCGCCTGCGCTGCGGGGGAGAGTTGTGTATTGGTCGTGGTTGTTTCGTTCATGAATCTAGTATACAGGATCCTGAAGGGTCCTGGCACGTTTAGTGGACAGTTCGAGAAGCGTCACGCTCCTTTTATAAAGTTCTCGCAGCGAGGATTCATGTACTCGAAGTGGACATAGGTGATCTCAGGATTGATCTCCTGCCACTCACGAATGTAGGACCGACCGGGCTGGGGAGCCCGATTGCGAGAGGGCTGTACGGTCACCTGCTTAACGCAATGCTTGCCTTGAGTACCGTTTTCGAAGTGAAGGACTTCGACACGGTCGTAGGTAACGGGAACGACTTTGATTTGATTCATGAAGGTACTATACGGCATCCAGGCGGGCCGTGGGGAGTTTAGTGGACACTTGTCGAAGTGGCACAGATACATCCGTACTATTCACATTGCTAATAAATGCCATTTATTAACTTTAGAGATATTCGCACCGCCACCCGTTAGTAGTCTTATAGTTACCTATAACTAG
>CALGUV010000126.1 GCA_937920245.1 uncultured Microbacteriaceae bacterium | reverse complement strand
ACATCAACCGAGACTCCGTTAGTAGTGACGAGCGAACGCGGACCAGGCCAGTGGCCATTAAGAAGACAACCGGAATAAACTGGAAAGTTTAGCCATAGTGGGTGATAGCCCCGTACGGGTAACGCTTCTTTTTGGTCCTTGAGTAGGGCGGGACACGAGAAATCCTGCTTGAACATGGGGGGACCACCCTCCAAGCCTAAGTACTACTCTGTGACCGATAGCGAACAAGTACCGTGAGGGAAAGGTGAAAAGAACCCCTATAAGGGGAGTGAAACAGACCTGAAACCGAATGCTTACAAACAGTAGGAGCTACATTAAGTAGTGACTGCGTACCTTTTGTATAATGGGTCAGCGAGTTAATTTATTGAGCAAGCTTAAGCCGTTAGGTGTAGGCATAGCGAAAGCGAGTCTGAATAGGGCGTTTTAGTTCGATGGATTAGACCCGAAACCGGGTGATCTAGCTATGGGCAGGTTGAAGGTGCGGTAACACGCACTGGAGGACCGAACCCACGTCTGTTGAAAAAGACGGGGATGACCTGTGGCTAGGGGTGAAAGGCCAATCAAACCCGGAGATAGCTGGTTCTCTGCGAAAACTATTTAGGTAGTGCGTCATGTATTACCGTCGGGGGTAGAGCACTGGATGGGCTAGGGGGGCGCGAGCCTTACCAAACCTAACCAAACTCCGAATACCGGCGAGTACAGCACGGCAGACAGACTATGGGTGCTAAGGTCCATAGTCGAGAGGGAAACAGCCCAGACCTCCAGCTAAGGTCCCTAAATTGTGGCTAAGTGGGAAAGGATGTGGGAAGGCCAAGACAGCCAGGAGGTTGGCTTAGAAGCAGCCATCCTTTAAAGAAAGCGTAACAGCTCACTGGTCTAAATAAGCCGTCCTGCGCCGAAGATTTAACGGGGCTAAAGCCATACACCGAAGCTGTGGATGCCGTAAGGCATGGTAGCGGAGCGTTCTGTAAGCCGTTGAAGGTGACACGTGAGTGTCATTGGAGGTATCAGAAGTGAGAATGCTGACATGAGTAGCGATAAAGAGTGTGAGAAA
>CALGUV010000125.1 GCA_937920245.1 uncultured Microbacteriaceae bacterium | reverse complement strand
TGAGACAGTGGGGGATAAGCTTCATTGTCAAGAGGGAAACAGCCCAGATCACCAGATAAGACCCCAAAATAACAGCTAAGTGGCAAAGGATGTGTTGACACATAGACAACCAGGAGGTTTGCCTAGAAGCAGCCACCCTTTAAAAAGTGCGTAATAGCTTACTGGTCAAGTGTCTTCGCGCCAAAAATGAACGGGACTAAGTTGTTTGTCGATGCTGTGAGATGAAATATCGGTAGAGGAGCGTTCTGTATTAGGTTGAAGTAAAATCGAAAGAGTTTATGGACGAATCAGAAGTGAGAATGTCAACTTGAGTAACGAAAATATTGGTGAGAATCCAATACCCCGAAAACCTAAGGTTTCCTCTAGAAGGCTCGTCCGTGGAGGGTTAGTCAGGACCTAAGGCGAGACCTAACGGTGTAGTCGATGGATAACAGGTTAATATTCCTGTACTGTCTTTACTTTAGTCAAGAGTGACGGAGAAGGCTAGGCTAGCTGGATGTTGGTTTCCAGTTTAAGCTTTTAAGGTGTTGAAGAATGTAAAATAATATATTCTGAGCTAAGGAGTGAATACGAAATACTAAGGTATTACAAGTAGCTGATGCCATACTTCCAAGAAAAGCTCTCGTGACATATGGGTAAAGATACCTGTACCTAAAACTGACACAGGTAGGTAAGCAGAGAATGCTAAGGGGCGTGAGCTAACTCTCTCTAAGGAACTCGGCAAAATGACTCTGTAACTTCGGGAGAAGGAGTGCCCTTTAACAAGGGTCGCAGTGACTAGTCCCATGCAACTGTTTACCAAAAACACAGGTTTCTGCAAAGTCGAAAGACAACATATAGAAGCTGACACCTGCCCAGTGCCGGAAGGTTAAGGAAGTGGGTTCAATGCTCGCGACTCAAGCCCCGGTGAACGGCGGCGGTAACTATAACCGTCCTAAGGTAGCGAAATTCCTTGCCAGGTAAGTTCTGGCCTGCACGAAAGGTGTAATGATGTGGGAGCTGTCTCAGAGAGAGGCTCAGTGAAATAGAACTGACTGTGAAGATGCGGTCTACCTGGATTTGGACAGAAAGACCCTATGAAGCTTTACTGTAGCTTGGAATTGGTTTTAAACTTTTTTTGCGCAGAATAGGTGGGAGGCAATGAAGTTATTCTTTTGGGAATAAGTGAGCCATTAGTGAGATACCACTCTAAAAGAGTTAGAAATCTAATAATGTTCCTTGAATCAGGACATTTGACAGTTTCAGGTGGGCAGTTTAACTGGGGCAGTTACCTCATAAAAAGTAACTGAGGTGTGCAAAGGTTCTCTCAGGCTAGACGGAAATTAGCTGTAGAGTGTAAAGGCATAAGAGAGCTTAACTGCAAGACCTATAAGTCGAGCAGAAACGAAAGTTGGCCTTAGTGATCCGATGATATCAAGTGGAAGAGTCATCGCTCAACAGATAAAAGTTACGCTAGGGATAACAGGCTGATCTGCACCAAGAGTTCACATCGACGTGCAGGTTTGGCACCTCGATGTCGGCTTGTCGCATCCTGTGGCGGAAGCACGTCTCAAGGGTTGGGCTGTTCGCCCATTAAAGCGGCACATGAGCTGGGTTCAGAACGTCGTGAGACAGTTCGGTCCATATCCGGTCCAGGCGTTAGAGTATTGAAAGGATTTTTTGTTAGTACGAGAGGACCATAAAAAACATGCCTCTGGTGTACCAGTTCTTGTGCCAACAGGACATGCTGGGTAGCCACGCATGCATGGATAACTGCTGAAAGCATATAAGTAGGAAGCCTACCTTGAGATGAGTACTCTCTATTTTGTAAGATCACAGCTAGACTAGCTGTTTATTAGGTATCAAGTATAAGATTAGTAATAATTGTAGCTGAGATATACTAACAGATCGAGAATTTAACCTTAAAAAACTTCTTGGTGTTTATAGTGCATTGGACCCACGCTAAAATCCATTTCGAACTTAGTTGTGAAATAGTGTCACGGAAAATATACTTTAGGGGAAACTCTATGGGAAACTATCTCGATGCCAGGATTTAGAAGTGGAGTTATTCTAAATATAAATTATTTAATAAATTTTGACTTGAATTTTATAGGGTTTAAACTTCTAAAGAGGCAAACCCACTTTTGATTAAAACATTAAAAAATTAATTATGAGTAAAGTTTACGATTGGTTCGAAGAGCGTTTAGAAATTCAATCTATTGCAGATGATGTTAGTAGTAAGTATGTTCCACCCCAT
>CALGUV010000124.1 GCA_937920245.1 uncultured Microbacteriaceae bacterium | reverse complement strand
TAATGCCAGCGTAGGTAGAGACCTCTAACCCGTGCCTACTTATAATCAAAAAGGCACGAAAAATGAAAAAACTAGCAATATTGGCAATCAGCGCTTTAGCCCTAACCGGTTGCAGCGCTCAAGACATAACTCTTGTTCGCTTGGCAGCCCACGACTCTTTTGTCATAAGTGATGAGCTTGTGGCCGAGTTCGAGAGCGAAACCGGATACGAACTAGAGATCATCAGACTCGGTGACACCGGGTCGCTAACAAACCAGCTCGTTCTAACTAGCAACGCGCCTGTTGCAGACGCGTTCTTTGGTATTGATAACACCTTTGCCGGAGTTGCCACCGACAACGACATAGTTGACGGTCAGATGCAGGCAATCGACTACTCGGATGTTTGCTTCAACTATGACCTTGATTGGTTTGGCGAGAGTTCAATTACGCCCCCGACTTCATGGCGTGAGCTGGGCCAAGAGCAATACCGGGGACTTGTGGTTGTTACCAACCCCAACTTCTCTTCCCCAGGCCTAGCATTTTTGGCCACCACCCACGCCGGCTTTGAAACTAGCGCCGAGGTCTTTGCCTACTGGCGCTCACTAAGAGACAACGATCTCAAGGTTGCCGGAAGCTGGGAGGATGCTTACTTCGTTGACTTCACCAGATACGGTGGCGACCGACCGATTGTCCTGAGCTATGCATCGTCGCCCTCAGCCGAAGTTAAAGAAGACGGCACCCCGGGCTCAGCTGCCCTCAGAACAGAGTGCTTCAGGCAGATTGAATACGCCGGTGTCTTAAACAATGCCGCTAACACCCCTGGCGCCAAAGCAATTGTCGAGTTCTTGCTTGGCGATAGCTTCCAGGCTTCGGTTCCGGAAAACATGTATGTCTATCCAATTAACGAAGCCATCGAGGTTCCAGAGGCTTGGGCAAAATTTGCTCAGCCTGCGGACAGCTTGCTGGGTGAAGGCTTAGAGATAAATGCGAATCGCGACCAGTGGTTGACCGATTGGTCGGACGTATTTGACAACTAACTTGGAACTGTTTGCAACCACCGCACTGATTGCACTATTCAGTTCGGTGGTTGCAACAATCCTGGGTTATCCAATCGGGAACTGGCTTGCAGGAACCGGCCGCAGGACAAGGCAACTTGTTTCATCGTTTTTGCTCGTTCCATTCTTACTGCCGCCGTTTCTAATAGGCATCACACTTCTACCCCTTCAGCCCAATACCTTCAATTCCATTACTGGAATACTTTGGATCATTGGAGCTCATGTTTTGATGAACGCAGGATTCATGGCGAGGGTTGTTTCGGCGAATCAAATACCCGCAGACCAACTCGAGGCCGCATCTCTTGATGGGGCAAGCAATGTCAGAAAACGTTTTGCAATTGAGCTTCCTCAGCAGCTTGCTGGGATGCTGTCCGCGGGTTTGTTGGTCGCCCTCTACAGCGCAACCAGCTACGGGCTTGTGCTGACACTGGGGGCAGGCAAAGTCGACACCCTGGAAACCGAAATAGCGACTGCGGCGCTAAGAGACCTGGACCTGAACTTCGCACTCACTCTTGCGCTATTACAAACAGCACTAACTCTTTGCTTTTTCTATCTAGCAAGATCAATCGGTGCCGAGCCGGCTCCGCTATTTGGCGAGCAGGAAACCGCCTCGAACGGATCCAAGCTTGGTGGCTTGCTAGCGGCTTTATTATTAGCCGCAATAGTGATTGTGTTTGCAGGGGTTTTCGTGAGAGCCATAACTTACGGGCCCGGGCTAGTTGAGAATTTTGCGAACCTTGCTGGTCGAGGTGGCAGGGAGATTCTGAATATTTCAGTTGCCGAGGCAGCACTGAACAGTCTTCGAAACTTGATAGTTGCCGCACTGATTGCATTGCCAATTGCTTGGTTTGCTGCGGGCAGGAAACGAACCAGCTACTTGGTTTTGTTGCCAATCGGTATATCACCGGTCGTCTTTGGTTTGGTGTTTTTGGTTCTCAGTGGCTACTTGCCCTCGGCGCTAAGTGGCACCTGGCTTTTAGTTCCGGTAGTTCAAAGCTTGTTCCTAATTCCTCTTAGTTACCAGGTGCTCCGGCCAGCTAGGCAATCGGTTTCTATGGAGATTATCGATGCTGCCCAACTGGACGGAGCCTTTGGTTGGCGAATGTTCTCTGAAGTCGAGGGGCCACTTATTCGAAAGCCACTTAGCGTTGCAGCAGCTTTTGTTGCCCTTGGCTCATTGGGAGAGTTTGGGGCGGCGAGCTTCCTTGCCTACGGATCGCAAGCGACATTGCCGCTCGTGATGTTCAGGTTGATCTCGAGGCCGGGGGCAGAGAACTTAGGCATGGCAATGGCTGCCGCGAGCCTATTTATTGCCGTTGCGCTGGTGGTCGTCTGGGTTATTTCACTTGAAGGACGTACTCAACGCCAAGAGCGTTGAGTCGACTAGTGATTACTTCAATTGACTCTGGGTTTTGATCCACCACCACAAATTGTCTTTTCAATTCAAAAGCTGCTTGCGCGGTAGTCCCAGAGCCTGCAAAAAAATCAAGCACTCGGTCACCCGGTCTGGAGCTGGCACTAATTATTCTTCTGAGAATGCCGAGTGGCTTTTGGGTTGGATACCCGGTTTTCTCTTTTCCGGTTGGCGAGACGATCGTGTGCCACCAGACATCGGTGGGGAGCTTGCCGCGAGCAACCTTCTCTGGGGTTACTAGACCGGGCGCCATGTATGGCTCACGGTCGACGGTGGCGCTATCAAAAAAGTACTTGGTTGGGTTTTTCACATAAACCAAAATGGTGTCGTGTTTTGCCGGCCACCTGCTCTTTGACTTTCCGCCGTAGTCGTAGGCCCAGATGATTTCGTTTAGAAAGCACTCCCTGCCAAACAGTGCATCCATCAATACTTTTGCGTAGTGGGCTTCTCGATAGTCAAGATGCAGATAGATCGTTCCTGATTCATTCAGCAAACGATAAGCCTCGATGAGTCTTGGTTCAAGAAAGGCCCAGTAGTCAGCAAAGTCATCATCGTAAGACAGAACTGACTTCACGACCTGCTCGTATCTCTTGCCCTGAAACCCCAGGTTCCCAGTCGTACTTGAGATAGAGCTGCGGTTCGTTCTTACCTGAGAGCGCCCGGTGTTGAAGGGAGGGTCGATGTATATAAGCTGAAAGGATTCATCCGGCATAGATTTAAGTGCCGCGAGGTTCTCCCCGTTGATAACCTCGTTAGTAGCCATAAGAAGAAAGATTAACATCATGAGCACACAGGTAGTGCACGATAGCGATAACCATCGCTTTGAAATTTTCTTGGATTCTTCTCGCGTCGGTCTGATGGACTACGTGGTCAATCAAGACGAAATCCACCTGGTCCACACCGAAGTGAACCCCGAGCATCAAGGCAAGAACCTAGCGGCCATTCTGGTGCGCGAATCGCTTCAAGAACTTAGAGAAGCTGGGGACAAGAAAGTTATTCCGGTCTGCTCCTACGTGGTCAAATACATGGAGAAACATCCTGAGACCCACGACCTACTAAAGGGAACCATCGAAGAAGCTGTTGCTTCTTGCAGGTGGCCGGGAGCTAGCTAGTCCCAAGTACTAGGGGCTGGTTCTTTTCCCTTTGGTAAAGCGGTGTCTTTTGCCCATCTTTCGATCCACTTTGGTAACTCGGGTCGATCTCCGGGCCAGCCACCGGAACCATCCATGACTTCCTGCGGGGTTAGGGTTCCCCAAGCGCGCTTCAGGAACCGTCCGCGCATAATCGCCTTGGCATAGATCTCGCCATTTCGAACAAATCGCTGTTCGATGTAAACGGCGATGTCGTCCCAGCCGACCACTTTGGTTTCTAGATCGAACTTCTGCCAGGGCTCAAGAGACTTGCGGTAACTAATTGTTGAGTTCACAACTATCGGGTACCAGCCTTTTTTGTTCCAAATTTGCCAGATACCTGTTCTTAGACCCTGGTCGTATCGACC
>CALGUV010000123.1 GCA_937920245.1 uncultured Microbacteriaceae bacterium | reverse complement strand
TCCTCTTTCTTCTTCTCTTTGCGGGCCTTGTGTGAAAAATAGGCCCAGGCTCCAAGAGATGGCCAAAACAGATTCATCTTCCCTCCTTATGAACCAATCAATAACAGCCTAGAACTTCCTGCCGGTGCCTTTTCTGGTTCTAATTCCAGAGGTCATCGCTTTACCCATAAACCAAGCGATGTAGCCGGCAACCATAGCTGCGATGGTCAGTGCCTTCTTTTCGTTTTCGTTCACCTGTTACCTCCTTCCTCAATCCTGGAATGAGGGGCCGACATTTTGATAGTTGGCTCTGATGAAAAATGTCTTACCTTTGAGAAACCATTTCCCCATGTGGAATTTGACGCGTGGGCTATTGGGTTCTTTACTCCGGCTTATAGGAACAATCCTGTGGCTGGGACTAACGATTGTGTTTTTGATAGTAATCGGACCAGCGTTGTTCGGGCTGATGCTAATCCTGACAGTGCTATTCGGAGTCTTCTTCCGAGGAATCCGGGGTCGTTAGAACACTCCCCACCCACTAAAAATGTCGGTGGCATGGATTTGAATCAAAACATGGAAAGAATGTTTGGAAACCTTAGTGATTACTGGGCTGACTCAAAGAGATCTCAGCCGGCCACGCCTGGAGGCGCTGTGATCCACATCTCTTCACGCTTCATCGTTGGGGCCCTGTGGTTCATTGGGATAACCGCGGTGGTATCGCTCTATTTCTTCTACCAGATAGTCCTGGCTGGAATCGGTGCCAAAAAATAGACACATGAAAAGGGGAGGTGCTTATGTCACTGGGTGACATTTGTTCGAATTGTCTAGATGTAGTGATGTACTGCGAGTGCTGGATTCCGAAAGACAAAGACTTTTCCGAATCTGGCGACTTCACAATGGGCGATGGACAGAGAACTGTCCTCTGGAACAGCAAGACACTTGGGCTCGAAGGAGACCAAGAGCTAATAGCGAAGATTCGCAGTGAGCTAAGCGGTGAGGAAGTAACCATATGCGACGTCGGGACCATCTGGATGGATGAACGGGAACCAGTTGCCGTCACATTCATTGGGAGCGGCATTGGCCTTGAGTATGGCCCTGATGCTCCCAAGTACGGGATGCTGAATAATGCTCCATGCCCAACCTGCGAATCGATGATTGAGCATTTTGAACGCTACCCGAATTACATCTGCGGAAACTGTGTTGCCAAGCTTGTGGATGTAAACGGTGTTCCCATTCGGTTTGAAAACGAAAGCATGCTGGGAACCGGTATCAAAGCCCTGCTGTTGAATCCCGCAACTGGAGACTATGACCTACCCGATCAGATCTCTTCGATGACCGGCGAAGCTTTCTGCAATGGCGTTCGTTGCGTCGCGGAAGAAGCGCGCTTTGGTGGGGTAATTGTTCAGGCGATGGTAGATAAGTAGATGCAGACATGCAACTTGGCACCCCCATCAACTTGCCCCCGTGGAATAATCAAGGAAATTGGACAGGCAGGTTGGGACGCATGAAAAAATCTGAATTGCCAGCAGCAATCGTTATTGTCGCGCTGATTGCAGTGATGTTCTGGTTTGTTTGGTTGCTTACGGGCTGGGTTGGTGTTGGATTTTTGGCGCTGTGGGTAGGTGGCTCACTCGTCGTCTACCTGATCTGGGAGAAGCGCAAGACGGCAAAAAACATGACTGGCATGGCCGG
>CALGUV010000122.1 GCA_937920245.1 uncultured Microbacteriaceae bacterium | reverse complement strand
CGGCATTGGTCACGTGTCACACCCTATACGTCGTCTTCACGACTTAGCAGAGTGCTGTGTTTTTGCTAAACAGTCGGTAGGCCCATTTCTCTGCGACCCCATCTTGCGACGGGGCACCCCTTATCCCTAAGTTACGGGGTTAGATTGCCGAGTTCCTTGAAGAGGGTTCACTCGCGCACCTTAGTATACTCTACTCACCCACCTGTGTCGGTTTACGGTACGGGCGCCTTAGTATTCGCTACGCTTTTTCTCGGCAAAAACTTTAAATGATCCGCTTCGGCCGTAGCCTCCGCGTCCCCTTGCGGGACAAGGACATTCATCACCTTGCCACTCTCCGTTCTTGCGTCCACGTAGGTTAAATTTCGGCGGTGCAGGAATATTGAACCTGCTGCCCATCGTCTACGCCGTGCGGCCTCGACTTAGGACCCGACTAACCCTGGGAGGACGAACCTTCCCCAGGAAACCTTGGGTTTACGGCGTCCCGGAATTTCACCGGGATGATCGCTACTCATGTCTGCATTCTCACTTCCGTACACTCCACGGTCAGTTTCCCTTCCGCTTCGATGCGTACAGAACGCTCCCCTACCACGAAATTCCGGCGAACCGGTATTTCATCCGTAGCTTCGGTCGACCGCTTGATCGCCAATCATTTTCGGCGCGGGATCTCTCGATGAGTCAGCTGTTACGCTTTGTTTAAATGATGGCTGCCTCTAAGCCAACATCCTCACTGTCTATGAAATCCCACATCCTTTCCACTCAGCGGTCGTTAGGCACCTTAGCTGACGGTCTGGGCTGTTTCCCTCTCGACGACGAAGCTTATCCCCCGCCGTCTGACTCCTGCACTCCACCCTGTAGCATTCGGAGTTTGATTGGATTCGGTACCCGGGTATGGGCCCTCGTCCATCCAGTGCTCTACCTCTACAGGTCAGCATGCAAGGCTAGCCCTCAAGCTATTTCGGGGAGAACCAGCTATCACGGGGTTTGATTAGTCTTTCGCTCCTACCCACAGCTCATCCGAGAGCTTTTCAACGCTCACCAGTTCGGACCTCCATCCCATTTTACTGGGACTTCATCCTGGCCATGGGTAGATCACCTCCGCTTCGGGTCTACTGCCTGCGACTATGTTCGCCCATTTCGGACTCGCTTTCGCTTCGCCTCCGGACCAGAAGCCCTTCGGCATGCCACAGACAATAACTCGCAGACTCATTAAGCAAAAGGCAC
>CALGUV010000121.1 GCA_937920245.1 uncultured Microbacteriaceae bacterium | reverse complement strand
AGGATTAGTCTAGGTCTATGACTAAACCAGTTTCAGAGCTGTTTGATCCAGAAATCTGGATGTCGGTGCCAGGGTTTGAGGACCTGACCGACATCAGTTACCACGCGCACAAGCAACTTGGCGTTGTCCGGGTTGGCTTTTCTAGGCCCGAGGTCAGAAACGCTTTTAGACCCCAAACCGTCGATGAGCTTTATCGAGCACTGGATCACGCGCGCTGCCAGTCAAATGTTGGGGTGGTGCTACTAACCGGCAATGGCCCGAGTGGAAAAGATGGGGGCTGGGCTTTCTGCTCCGGTGGCGACCAGAGAGTTCGAGGCAAAGCCGGCTATGAGCATGCCGAAGGTTCTGCCGGCAGATTGCACATTTTAGAAGTGCAGCGGTTGATTAGGTTTATGCCGAAGGTTGTAATTGCCCTGGTGAGTGGCTGGGCCGCCGGTGGAGGACATTCTTTGAACGTGGTTGCAGATCTTTCAATCGCATCGAAGGAGCACGCCAAGTTCAAACAGACTGACGCCGATGTTGGCAGCTTTGATGCCGGCTACGGATCTGCTTACCTAGCAAAACAAACCGGCCAGAAATTCGCCCGGGAAATCTTCTTCCTTGGAGCCACCTACGATGCCGACCGCGCCTATGAAATGGGCGTTGTCAACAAGGTGGTTCCCCATGCTGATCTGGAGACCGCAGGCCTGGAGTGGGCCAAAGAAATCCTTGGAAAGTCGCCCACGGCAATTCGAATGCTCAAATACGCAATGAACGCCGTTGATGACGGTTTAGTTGGTCAGCAATTGTTTGCTGGCGAAGCCACCAGGCTTGCCTATGGAACCGACGAAGCAAACGAGGGCAAGAATGCCTTCTTGGAAAAGCGCAAACCTGATTGGTCCTCGTTCCCCTGGCACTACTGATGAAGCCCACCCTTACTGTTAGCGCGAGTGATCCATTCGCGGTCCTGAAGATGATGACCAATGTATTTGACGGTCAAGTCGCAGGTTTTGTTTCACCTCCGGAGATAACTGGAATTGGTGTTGATTTTGATCCGGTCCCATCAGAGGTTTCTGATGATGTCGGCCTGATTGTCGAATCGTCTGGTTCGACCGGAAGACCAAAGCGACTTGAAATCTCTTTGGCTGCCCTTCTTGCAAGTGCTGACGCGTCAGCAAAGTTTCTAGGTGGCCACGGTCAGTGGCTCCTTGCGCTTCCCGCCAATTACATTGCGGGGGCAAACGTGCTTTTTAGATCCGTTGTTGCAGACACTCAGCCGGTAATCCAAAACACTAGAGTGCCGTTCTCCGCCGAGGGTTTTCTAAACTCGGTTTCTTTGATGCGAGGAAGCAAGCGCTACACATCATTGGTTCCAGCGCAGCTTGATCGCTTGGCAGCCCATGCCGATATTGAATCCAAAGACAACGCCGTAATCTTGGCGCTTCAAAGCTTTGATGCAATTTTGATTGGTGGGCAGCTGCCAAACTTTGCAACCGTTGAATCACTAAAGAGTCGCGGGGTGAAGCTTGTTGAAAGCTACGGGATGGCTGAGACAAGTGGCGGTTGCGTTTATGACGGTCAGGCTCTTGACGGCGTGAACCTCGAAATCATTGACGGTAAGGTCGCACTTGCCGGCCCAGTGCTTGCAAACGGGATTGGCGAAAAGTTTCTGAGTTCCGATCTTGGTGAAATAGTGGGCGGGCGTTTGAGGGTTATTGGTCGAGCGGATCGAGTAATAGTTTCCGGCGGCAAGAAAGTCTCACTCGATGATGTCGAGGCCAAGGTTTTAGCCCACGAGGGCGTCACGGAGGTTATTGCCGTTGCACTTGATTCCAAGTGGGGTCAATCTGTCGGTTTAGTTTTGGCCGCGAGAGAGAGTTTCGATGAGTCAAAACTTCAAGAAATTCTTTTGGGCCCCGCAAAGCCGATTGCGGTGCAAAGAGTTGACCAAGTGCCGAGGCTGATAAGCGGCAAACCTGACTATCAGGCGGCCATGGCGCTGTTGGCAGATTAGTCTTTATCGAATGTCAACTGTAAAACTTTGGATTGAGGGCGCCCGGCTCAGAACGCTCCCGCTGGCCATCGCACCAATCATTCTTGGAAGCGCAACCGCGGCATCGCTTGATGCTTTTGATCCACTTCTTTCGATTCTGGCCCTACTTGTTGCGCTGTCTTTGCAGGTCGGCGTGAACTACGCAAACGATTACTCCGATGGCATCCGCGGCACCGATGAGAACAGAGTTGGCCCGCTAAGGCTCACTGGGTCGGGTTCTGCGAAACCGGGATCGGTGAAAATAGCCGCCTTTGCAAGCTTTGGCTTTGCAGGTCTAGTTGGTCTAGCCGTTGTTTTATTGACCGGTCAGTGGTTTTTGGTTTTGGTTGGCATTGCTGCCATCGTGGCGGCCTGGTTCTATACCGGGGGTAAAAACCCTTACGGCTATGCCGGTCTCGGTGAGATTGCCGTTTTTGTTTTCTTCGGTCTTGTAGCAACCGTTGGCACCAACTTTATTCAGACCGGCTTCGTTGACCCGCTTTCGGTTTTGGTTGGAGGCGCATACGGGCTCTATGCAGCTGCGGTCTTAATGGTCAACAACATTCGCGACATAAAAACCGACAAAGAATCTGGAAAAATCACAGTTGCCGTGAGGTTGGGGGAAAAGAATTCTCGGCGATTGTTTATCTGGATGCTTTGGTTGCCAGTGCTGATAAACCTAATGCTGGTGTTGGTCTACCCGGCGACCCTTTTGGGGATGCTTAATCTGCTACTAGTCATCCCAGCAACGCTGATTGCCCTTGATGGCAGAGGGGCCAAGGAGCTTATTACTGCTCTGAAACTTGCAAGCTTTGCGGGCCTAGGCTTTGGGGTCTTGGTCGGCGCCGGAATCTTTTTCGTCAGCTTCAGTTTCTGAATCCATGAGGCCGTTCTCAAGGTCGCTCTCTTTGTCCTCGTAGGTTCCGGAAGAATTGCGGGCCAGCTTTTCAGACACGGATTGACTCATGGCTTTGCGCTGCCTGTCTAAAAAAACAAGAGATATCGCAAAAGAGGCAGCCGCTGCAATAATTGCGGCAAAAAATGTGTTGAACTGCAATGCAATAAGGGCGATAAAGACGCCGAAAAATAAGCTAAGACGAATGAGTGTGTAGCTGAGCCATGGGTTTTTCACCTCTACAGTTTAGGCTCAGCTTGGTGAACTAGGGTGGAGTTATGACGAGAGTGGCTATAGGAACCTTGGGGTTCTTACTAATCTGGACGATTTTCACGACTGTTTTTGCAGCAAGCGCAGACAAGTCTGAAGTCAGGTTGCTGCCCAAGTGGGCTTGGGTGGTGCTTTGCGCGCTGTTGCCATTTTTCGGCGGACTTCTTTACCTGATGGTTGGTAGGCCACTTCGAGGTAACGGGGGACCGGCTTCGGGCGGAAAAGGACGAGTAATTGCTCCGGATGACGACCCGAATTTCTTGAGGGACATTTCTAAATTCTTGCGCAATAAAGATCAAGACGACAAAGACAAGAAGTGACCAACCCGTCCCAAGAGTTCGCTGCCTCGCTAATTGCTGAATTTGTGTCAAGCGGAGTCAAAAACTTTTACCTAGCACCAGGTGCAAGATCTCAGGCACTGGCTATCGCTGCCGGCCAACTCGCGCAAGCCGGGAAACTTTCTCTCACTATTCGTCTTGATGAGCGGACACTAGCTTTCACGGCCCTGGGAAGAGCAATGGCAACCGGAGAGCCAAGCGTAATAATTACTACCTCTGGAACTGCCGTTGCTAATCTGCACCCTTCGGTCCTGGAGGCCCACCACAGCGGAGTCCCACTTATCTTGCTCACGGCTGACAGACCATCTGAACTTAGGGGAGTCGGTGCGAATCAAACCACCGATCAGGTTGGCATCTTCTCCGGTGTCCTTCGAGGCTTCCACGACGTTCCAGCGCCAAGGCCAGGCAGCAATCCTTCGGCGGGCGAATTAGTCGATGCCGCAATTGCTCAAAGCCTGGGAGTATCCAAGCAGCCAGGACCAGTCCAGCTAAATCTTCAGTTTGTTGAGCCGTTGAGTGCGAGCGAGCCCAGCGCTCTGAATGTTCTTTCCAAACTGACTACGAGAGCTCTGCCAGTGGCGCCAGTCGTGCAAGAAGAGCTAGAAATTGAAGTGGATAACCACACGGTTGTTATCGCGGGTGCAGGCGCGGGGTCAGATGCGGTTCGCTTTGCTGAAAGGGCGAATCTTCCACTTTTCGCCGAGCCATCCTCGGGTGCCCGGTATGGATCCAGCGCAATCACTGATTATGTGCAGGCTCTCGGTTCTGATTTGGCAGATCAGGTTCGCAGGGTAGTTATTTTTGGAAAGCCAACTCTTTCGAGGCCAATCATTGCCCTAATCAAGCGCTGCAATGTCTATGTCGCCAACTCGAAACAGTTTGGCAAATTCGACGTTGGTAACAACGCCATTGCGGCTTCTTGGCAGCTGATGCCGGGCGGACGAGCCGATGGTGCCTGGATTGCCAGCTGGAAGAACTTCGAGCCACCAACTGATCAGCGAGCACTGTTGGCACAAGCAGTCTGGAACGCCACCGGCTCAATACCTTTGCTGTTTGGTGCTTCAAACCTGATTCGGGTTGCTGACAGGGTTGTTAGACCTGCTGCCGTGACAACCTTTGCTAACCGAGGCCTATCTGGGATTGACGGTACGGTTGCAACCGCGATTGGAATTGCTCAGGCTGGAAACGGCGTTCGCGCACTGATAGGTGATCTGACTCTCATTCACGATGTTGGGTCGCTAAATAAATCTGGACTGAGAAATCTGAATGTTCAACTAATTGTCGGAAATGATTCGGGCGGGCAGATCTTTAGAAATCTTGAGGTCTCAAAAAACATCCCAAATGAGCTATTTGAGCAGCTATTTATTACTCCCCAGCAGTTATCAATAGAGGCGTTAGCAAAGGCTTTTGACTGGCAGTATTTCGAAGTTCAATCAATAGCGGAACTTGAAAAGGCTATGAAAGCAGAGGGTTTCGTGATCATTGACTACAAGCTTTCAGCGGCGAAGGCGTAGCGAACCGCTTTAAACTTCAGCTCCGTCTCGGCAAGCTCTGCTTCAGGGTCTGACTCAGAAACTATTCCGCAACCCGCGATAGCTCTAATTTGATTTGGCTCGATGATTCCGCCGCGAAGCGCAATTGCCAACTCCCCGTCGCCGTTTGAACTTAGCCAACCAACCGGTCCCGCATAACCCGCTCTGTCAAAAGGCTCCAGCTCATCTATTAGCTTCTCGGCTAACTGAGTCGGCGTTCCGGCAACCGCTGCGGTTGGGTGCAACTTGGCTATTGCGTCCAGGAGTGTTACTCCGTCTTTAAGCTCACCCTTGACGTCTGTGGCGAGGTGCCAAAGATCCGGCAGGGCAAGTGAGAACGGTTCTGCACCTGCCTGAACGAAATTGCAAAAAGGCTGCAGCGCTTGGACCATTGAGTCCACCGCAAATTCGTGCTCATGCCTGTTTTTGTGTGAGTGGGCAAGGCCCTCGGAGATCGCTCGATCGACATCTGGGTCGGTGCCGCGGCCGGCTGTTCCGGCAAGCACTCTGGCCGAGACCTCGCCGCTTTGTGCTCTCAGCAGTAGCTCCGGGGAGGCCCCGAAGACATCTCCAATCGCATAGGTCCAGCAATCCGGGTATCTTTCGTGAAGTCTTTTCAAGGGAATCGCGAGGTCTGGCCTGGAATCAATCGGCATCAAAAGATCTCTGCCGATCACTACTTTTTCTAGGTCCGTTGTACTGAATGCCTCAAGAGATTTAGCTACCGCTGCCTTGAAAGCATCCGAACTGAAACTGCCGTCTTGAAACGACCTAAGCACCGGCTGCAGTTCATTCTCCAAGGTCTTAGGACCTTCGATGATTACCTCAAAGCCCACTTCGCCCCGGTAAACCCTTGTAATCATTGGGACGTAGAGCACGCTGTCCTGAGAGCTGTTTTCGGAAAACGTGATTGAGGTCAGCGCAATCAGCCCGGCGCTGCTGATTCCTGATTGGTTCTCTATTTCAGCGGTGGCAAGGATTTCTTTCCAGCCAGCTGCTAGCTCAGCAACTCGGTTTTTACCCCTTGCGGCTATCTGAATTGCACGGCCCGTGCCAATAATTTGCTGATCATTTCGCAAAAACACCGATGAACCGGATAGCTGTAATTGATCCGACAGAATTATTTTGCGGATTAATACCTTCAAAGCCATGTTTACCTTTGCTCACAGTTCACTGAGATTATGCAAACCAGTAATGCGGGAAATAGATTTCCTCTTTAGTCTTATTGTTCAGTTTAGGTCAGGTGATGAAGTGTTAATAAAGGTGGTCGCGGTTTCGCTGCTGGCGATGCCTTTTGCTGCGGTCGGCTTTTCAGGTGAGGGCGACGACTTGGAACTGGAAACCGATTCCCACGTTCAGCAGGTAATACCGCCGGCCATGGTCGACAATCAGGTCGGGACCTTTGATAGCCAACCGGTGGATTTCAGCCAGGTTGAAATCACGACTCTGACCCCTGCGGACAAGTATGTTTCTGCAACAACGCCGCTGATGGTGGGGTTGGTGCTTGGGACCGTTTCGCTGGTGGTCTATACCCTCGTGAGTCAAAGTAACCCCAACACTCGCGATTAGACTAGGGACGTGTCTAAAGCCGACCTTTCTAAATCACCCGAGCAAGTTTCAAAGATGTTCGACGACGTCGCCCACGCCTACGACAAAACCAATGATCTGTTGTCCTTCGGTCAGGCCAAGCTTTGGCGCAAAAAAGTACTTGAAAAAGTTGCCCCGCAATCGGGCGAAAAGATTCTTGATATCGCAGCCGGCACCGGCACCAGCTCCATGGCACTAAAGCTTCCGGGGGTAGAAGTTGTAGCAGCTGATTTTTCTAAAGGCATGCTTGCTGAGGGTAAGAAGCGCTATCCGGAGCTTGAGTTCGTCTTCGCAGACGCAATGAAGTTGCCCTTTAAAAACAATGAATTTGACGTTGTCACAATGTCCTTCGGCTTGCGAAACGTGCAAGATCGAGACAAAGCTCTTGGCGAATTTTTGAGAGTTCTGAAGCCGGGCGGTCGATTGGTGATTTGTGAGTTCTCGCATGTGCCGGGGTTGTTGGGCGTCTTCTACCGCGCTTACCTAACCCTTATTTTGCCGCATGTAAGCAGGCTGGCCAGCAAAACCCCTGCCGCCTACAGCTATCTGTCCGAGTCCATTGTCGCGTGGCCAAAGCAGGCTGAACTAGCCAAGGACATTGCTAAGGCTGGCTTTTCTAAAACTCAATGGAAGAACTTGAGTTTCGGTGTGGTTGCTATTCATTCGGCCATAAGGGAGAAATGAAAATCGCACTGCCCAGCCAACTTAGGTTGGTAACTGACAAAGCGCTGCTTTCTAGCCTCGAATCAGACCTAGTAAAGGTTGAAGAAAGGCTCATTGAGGCCACCGCTCACGCAGAAGTAATGGTCGATTCGATGACTAGTCACTTGGCAAAAGCCGGTGGCAAAAGGATGCGTCCAGTACTGACTCTTCTAACCTCGCACCTGGGAACCCCTGGCGGTGAAGATGTCCTAGATGCCGCAGTGGTCATGGAGATTACCCACTTAGCGACCCTGTATCACGACGATGTTATGGACCAGGCTTCCACAAGAAGAGGCGTCGACACTGCCCACATAGTTTGGGGCAATAACATTGCCATTTTGACCGGGGATTTGTTGTTTGCCCGGGCTTCGAACCTGGTTTCTGGCTTGGGCCGAGAGGCGCTGCAGTTACAGGCAAAGATTTTTGAACAACTGGTTCTTGGGCAACTGCACGAAACAATCGGGCCAGTTGATCAGGAAGACCCTGTGGATCACTACATTCAGGTGTTGAGAGACAAGACTGGATCGCTGATCGCGCTTGCAGCTCAGCTTGGCGCAATGCTGTCTGGAGCTGACTCTTCTTTTCAAAAGCCACTTGAGGAATTTGGGCAAAGCATTGGCGTCGCCTTCCAGCTAATAGATGACATCATCGACATTGAATCCACCAAGTCGCAAAGCGGCAAAATCTCTGGGACTGACCTGCTCGCAGGAGTCCCAACACTTCCGGTATTGCTACTTGCCAAGCACGATGACAACGACTCAGTCAAGTTGCTTGCGGATATTTCATCGGGCCTAGATGCAGCTTCGCTTCCTGAGGTTCTTGAGAGGTTACGAGCGCACCCAGTCATGGAAGAATCCAAACTAGAAACTCGGCGTTGGGCGGAAGCGGCGATAGCCGCTATCGCGCCACTTCCGAAGGGCAAAGTTCGAACAGCACTAGAGGCATTTGCATTGGCAGTTGTCGAGCGCAAGGGCTAAGTTACAGAAAAACACAGCTTAGAAAAAATAGTTTAGAAAAGGAACAGTAACGAATGTCAAAGCTAAGGCTCGCAATCATTGGCGCAGGTCCCGCCGGTATTTATGCGGCGGACCTGATCTTGAAGGCCGAGCGTGACTTTGAGGTATCGATCGACCTATTTGATCACCTTCCGGCTCCCTATGGTCTCGTTCGTTACGGAGTTGCTCCGGACCACCCCAGAATTAAGGGCATCATCAATGCTCTTCACGAGGTTCTTGACCGAGGAGACATTCGATTTTTTGGAAATGTCCGTTACGGCCAAGACATAGATCTAGAAGATCTAAAAAAGCATTACAACGCGGTCATATTTGCAACCGGCGCCATCAAGGATGCGCCGCTAGCAATACCTGGCATTGATCTTGATGGCTCCTACGGAGCAGCCGACTTTGTCAATTGGTACGACGCCCATCCGGATGTCGCCAGAAGTTGGCCACTCAACGCCAAAGAGGTTGCAGTAATCGGTAACGGAAACGTTGCCCTTGACGTGGCTCGCATGATGGCTAAGCGGCCAGATGACCTTCTTGCTACAGACATTCCAGATCACGTCTACCAAGGCCTTAGGGACTCGCCAGTGACCGATGTGCACGTCTTTGGTCGACGTGGTCCAGCCCAGGTTAAGTTTTCGCCGTTGGAGCTTCGTGAGGCTCTCCACATCGACGGTGTTCAAGCAATCGTGTATGACGAAGATTTTCAGTATGACCAGGGTTCTCAAGATGCCATTGATAGCAATAACCAGATTCGAGTGATGGTAAAAACCCTTGAGCAGTTGCGCGCAAACCCTCAAGAGCCTCAGGAACGCAGGCTCCACCTGCACTTTTTTGCAAGCCCCGTTGAGGTTGTCGGCCAAGACGGTAAAGTCGCTGGCCTGACCATTGAAAAAACCAAACTTGACGGTTCGGGTGGCGTTGTTGCAACCGGAGAGACAACAAGCTTTCCAATCCAAGCCATTTATCGGGCGGTCGGCTACTTTGGCTCACCCGTTGACAAGATTCCCTTCGATGCTAAATCCGGGGTGATTCCCAACGAGGCCGGTCGGGTAATTGGTGAGGATGGCCAGAATCTCCAGGGTGTCTACTGCACCGGTTGGATAAAGCGTGGACCAGTAGGGCTTATCGGCCACACCAAGGCTGACGCCATAGAGACTATTGGGAACGTCCTTCAAGATCGAGATCGCTGGTGGCAACCGGAGCTTGCTGGCGAACACCAGATTATTGAAACTTTAGAGAGTCGCAATATCGACTTTGTGGACTGGGCTAAATGGTTGAAGATTAATTCCAAGGAAAAAGCTATCGGGGAAGCCCTCGGACGCGAGAGAATGAAGCTCTTCGACCGCGAAGAGATACTCAAAATCTCCAAAGGATAGCTAAGTGATACGTCTGCCAGGTGCCAGACTGCGAAAAGCGCAGATCGCCACCTTGGCAACCTTCATCGCCATGGGTCACGCAGCCCTATCCTCCGTGGCCTGGGTGCCGGAATACATTGCTCGGCTGGATGTCTCCTTCGCCACCTGGGGAACCATAATTGGCTTCGGCGTCATCGGTTCGATAACCCCACTTTTGTTCGCGTCGAGATTGATAATGAGGTTTGGCTCTAGGGCGATAATCAGATTTTCAAACTACGGAGCGATGGTTTTCCTGGTCACTCTTGCTTTTAGCAGTGACCCGCTAGTTTGGTTCTTCCTGAACGCCAGCTTTGGTTTCTTCATTTCACTCATGGGTGTGAGCGTAAATGCTTCTGCGGTCATGCTACAAAAGCAGATAAGCATCAACGTCATGGGCAGAATGCACGCCGGCTGGAGCCTGGGCGCTGTGGCAGCGGCCATAAGCGGCGGCCTCGCAACCGTTTATCTCAGCCTCGAAATCTACTTGCTGATTGTCGGTGTGGTGACCCTCATAATCTTTGAGTTCAATCTTCGTTGGTTACTGTCCCCAACTGAGGATGGGCATCTTGAGGAAAAGGCCAACACGGTCAAGCGCAGGATATATCAAATGCCGGCTGAGCTTCGATTACTTGCAGTCGGTCTATTTTTCGGCATTTATCCGGAGGTGGCGATCATCGACTGGGCGGCAGTTTTTGCCAAAGACGTCTTGAATGCAGATGTGGCACTTCGTTCCGTTCCATTCGCGGCCTTCATGACCGGCATGATCATCGGGCGTTTGTCGATGACTCGCTTGGCAAGGGTTTGGCATCCTCACACCATGGC
>CALGUV010000120.1 GCA_937920245.1 uncultured Microbacteriaceae bacterium | reverse complement strand
TTTTGGGCCGTTAGCTCAGCTGGTTAGAGCGCGCCCCTGATAAGGGCGAGGTCGGTGGTTCAAGTCCACTACGGCCCACACAGAAGACCTGTGCGTCAGAATTTTACTCTGAAGGCACCTAAGGGGATATAGCTCAGTTGGTAGAGCGCTGTCCTTGCACGGCAGATGTCAGCGGTTCGAACCCGCTTATCTCCACACGCGGTAAGAAACTTCTTACGTGTGAAAAAAGAACAACCACTTGACTTTATCTTCATCACAAGGTAGAGTGTTTTGTGGAAGGTCAAATAACCTAAGGCACACGGGGGATACCTAGGCATTCAGAGCCGATGAAGGGCGTGGAAACCGACGAAATGCTTCGAGGAGCTGGAAACAAGCTGTGAGTCGAAGATTCCCGAATGGGGCAACCTATCAAACTCCTTCTTGAATTCATAGAGAAGGAAGAGACAACCTGGTGAATTGAAACATCTTAGTAGCCAGAGGAGAAGAAAGCAAACGCGATTCCCTAAGTAGCGGCGAGCGAAAGGGGATCAGCCTAAACCAGAGTACCTTCGGGTATTGTGGGGTCGTGGGAGGAAATATATACAAGGTATCAAGTTTAGATGAAGCAGCTGAATCCTGCACCAGAGAGGGTGAAAGTCCCGTTGTCGAAAAACTTGAATCATTGTTTTTCTTATCCCGAGTAGCATGGGGCACGTGAAATCCCGTGTGAATCTGCGAGGACCACCTCGTAAGGCTAAATACTCCTGAATGACCGATAGCGAACAAGTACCGCGAGGGAAAGGTGAAAGAGAACCCCTGACGGGGAGTGAAATAGAACATGAAACCGTGTGCGTACAATCTGTAGGAGAGTTGTAAAACTTGACTGCGTACCTTTGGAAGAATGGACTGGCGACTTATAGGGAGTGGCTTGGTTAAAGACGAGAAACATCTGAAGCCAGAGCGAAAGCAAGTCTGAATAGGGCGACCCCGGTCACTTCTTATGGACCCGAACCCAGATGATCTAACCATGACCAGATTGAAACTTAGGTAACACTATGTGGAGGATCGAAGGCATCAATGTTGAAAAATTGTGCCATGAGTTGTGGTTAGGGATGAAATTTCAATCGAATTTGGAGCTAGCTGGTTCTCCCCGAAATGCGTTGAGGCGCAGCGGGTGACAATACGATCTGTCTAGGGGTAAAGCACTGTTTAGGTGCGGGCGGTGAGAGCCGTACCAAATCTTGGCAAACTAAGAATACTAGGCATGACTTCTGTCACCCAGTGGGACTGTGCGGGAGAAGCTGCATAGTCGAGAGGGAAACAGCCCAGATCACCAGTTAAGGCCCCAAAATGATAGCTCAGTGGCAAAGGAGGTGAAAATGCAGAAACAACCAGGAGGTTTGCTTAGAAGCAGCCACCCTTTAAAGAGTGCGTAATAGCTCACTGGTGGAGCGTTTTTGCGCCGAAAATGTACGGGACTAAGCTATCTGCCGACACTGTGGGATACTGACACTTTGTCAGTATCGGTAGGGGAGCGTTCTGGAATGGGTGAAGTTTATCCGTAAGGGTAGGTGGACGTTTCAGAAGTGAGAATGTCAGTTTGAGTAGCGAAAACATTGGTGAGAATCCAATGCCCCGAAAACCTAAGGGTTCCTTCACTAGGCTCGTCCATGGAGGGTTAGCCAGGTCCTAAGGCGAGGCCGAAAGGCGTAGTCGATGGCAAACAGGTTAATATTCCTGTGCTTGATTGATCTCAGTACCGAGGGACGAAGGTGGTTCACATTAGCCAAGACTGGTATTTGGTGTAAGCTTGCGAGGCGTTGACAGTACGAAGAAAAACGTATCTGGAGCGAAGCAGTGATGCAGTGTCAGATATTGACGAGTTTGTTCGCATGCTCGTCGAGCTGATGCTTAATGTAAAGAATCTTTCTTCCTAGAAAAGCTCGAACTACATATGTGATCAATGAACCTGTACCCGAAACCGACACAGGTAGGTAAGTAGAGAATACTAAGGGGCGCGGGAGAACTCTCTCTAAGGAACTCGGCAAAATAGCCCCGTAACTTCGGGAGAAGGGGTGCCCTGTAAAAAGGGCCGCAGTGACCAGGCCCAGCCGACTGTTTACCAAAAACACAGGTCTCCGCAAAGTCGTAAGACAATCTATGGGGGCTGACGCCTGCCCAGTGCCGGACGGTCAAGGAAGTTGGTTATTCGTAAGAAGACGCTGAC
>CALGUV010000119.1 GCA_937920245.1 uncultured Microbacteriaceae bacterium | reverse complement strand
CAACCCTTCGTTCCAGCCGACGCACTCCGGCCTGCGGCCTCCGCGCGCGGCTGAATTCAAACGTTAGGGTTGCCTCGTAGTTCCTGGATTTTGCGTAAGTACTGTTATACTCTTTATGATTCAGGTTAGGAAAACAATCAGGCCTTTGCCTGAGTCAACATTTTCTCGCTTGCTAGAGGCCGTATCTAGCCGGCGTGGGCAAGTTCCGAATGGAAATCAGAGAGATGATTCCAAGAGAATGTTGTTTCGCTGCGAGTCTGGGCACGAATGGCAGACGATTCCATACAACATTCTAAAGGGAAGCTGGTGTCCGCACCCCGAATGTTCAGGCCCGCGAATCTCAAAGGGCCGCGCAGCAGGAACCCTAGAAAAGCAGTGCCAACGAATTCGCGAGATTGTTGCCAAACGCCAAGGGGAATGGCCACAGCCAAGTTACAAGAATAATTCGACCCCAATAAATCTGGTGTGTCAGCACGGCCATCAGTTCTCTATGCGACCTGATGTTCTGTTCCAAGGCTCATGGTGTCCGCGCTGCGTAGGGAAGGTTTCTGCAGTTGAGCGACTAACTGAGTTACAACAGATTGCTTTTGAACGTGGTGGCGAACTTCTAAGTAAGGAGTACAAGCCAAAAACACCTCTGGAGTGGCGTTGTGGTGTTGGTCATACATGGTGGTCTTCATCTGGAAGCGTGCGAGACCAGCGGAGTTGGTGCCCATACTGTGCTGGTTGCGCGCCGCTGGATGAGGCCGAGTTGACTGGCCGCATATCCAGTCTGGCTGAACAAAAAGGCGGCAGCTTAGTGGATCTATGTAGGCTCAGTCGTAGAGCTGGGAAGAGTGAATGGAGAGCAGTTCTGCGATGTGCTGCCGATCACACGTGGGAGGCCCGAGTCTCCCACCTGCTAAAGGGTGTTTGGTGCCCCACCTGCAATATGCCTGGCACCCGGGAGAAAGTTTGCCGGCAGGTCCTCGAACACTTGCTAGGTGTCGCTTTTCCGAAAAGGCGACCGGATTGGCTCAAAACTTCCAAGGGCAGAAAGGCCGAGCTTGATGGCTATAATGAAGGACTAAGTCTGGCATTTGAGTACCATGGTCAGCAGCATTACATTCACGTCCCGTTCTTTCACTCTGGCGGCAAGTCCCTTGCACAACGCATGGAGGACGACCGTCTGAAGAGGGAGGCCTGTGATGCGAAGAGCATCACATTACTTGAAGTTAGCATCGATATCCCTCTGTCAGATTTGCAGGATCATTTAGTCGACCAGATTGCGACACGCCGCCCGGATCTCTTATCCTTACTTCTCCCGGAAAAGTTCGACGTAGGAACTGCCAGGACTGGCAGGGACAATGATTTGAGAGAGAATCAGCAGATTGCCCGCAGCAGAGGAGGCAGCTGTCTCTCGGCAACTTATATCGACAACAATAGAAGGATGGAGTGGGAGTGCTCTGAAGGTCACCGATGGTTCGCTTCTACGTCATCAGTCAAGCATGGTGGTAGCTGGTGCCCACAGTGCAATCTCAAACGCATCTCCGAAAGTAAGACGACACCTGTCGAGGAGGTTGAGAGCCTATGCCAAAGCCTGTCCCTCCGCCTGCATGCAACTGAAAAGCATGCAAAGCGGCTTCACTACTTAGTGAGCTGCAGTAACGGCCACAGTTGGCTCACCGATCTATCCCGACTTAAGGATGGCCGAGGCTGTCAGAAATGTTCAGCTCGAAGGGCGGGAGACCGTCTGAAGCTAACCCTTGAACAAGTGCAAGCCGATGCAGCTGCTCGCGGAGGCCACCTTCTGTCGCAGCGCTATCAGCGGTCTGGTGTCCGATTGCTTTGGGAATGCGGTGCCGGGCACCGATGGCTTGCCAACGCCAACAGCGTCCGACGCGGATCCTGGTGCCCTATTTGTGCCGGTAAAATGGGATCGGCATTTAGAGGGAGTGTCGAAGACTTTCTGCTTTCTGAAATGGAAGCCTAATAAGCCCCTCGAGTGGACAGGCCTCCATCAATTCATTGCTATGCCGCCATAGTCTTTCTGCCTGCCACTCAGGGGCAGCGTCAGCCGCCACTCAGACAAGCGTCGACAACCCGAAATCAACAGTCATGCATGAAATCATCTGTCCGCACTGCAAGAAAGCATTCAAGATTGACGAGGCCGGGTACGCGGACATTCTCAAGCAGGTTCGCGACAGCGAGTTCGAGCAGCAGTTGCATGACCGGCTTGAGTTAGCCGAGCAGGAGAAGCGGAATGCCGTCGAACTCGCGACAACCAAGGTCACCAGGGAGTTGGAGAAGGCGTTCGCAGACAAAGATGCTGAGTTCAGGGAACTGAAGGCGAAGTTCGATGCCAGTGAAGTCGCGCAGAAGCTTGCTGTTACTGAAGCGGTAAACGACCTAAATCGAGAGCGTGACACGCTCGCCAGAGACCTCAAGCAGGCAAAGCATGACATGCACACTGCCTCCCAACTTGCCGATGCGAAGCTACTGAGTGAACTTCAGGCTGCCAACGCTACCAAAGACGCGGAGATTCAGGAACTGAAGTCGACGCTCGACACCATCGAGATTACTCAGAAACTTGCAATTAACGAGGCGGTCAACGCAGTCGAAAAGGAGCGTGACG
>CALGUV010000118.1 GCA_937920245.1 uncultured Microbacteriaceae bacterium | reverse complement strand
CGGTTTGAACGGTCTAGAAGGACTGAGAAGTAAAACTCCTGAGCGATCTTGGCGCCCTCTGCAATCATTAGGCGCTTTACAACATGGCCCTTGATGTCAAGTCCAAGAATTTCTTCGGCTTTTTGCCGAGCCTCGGCTGGGCTGTGAGCCACCTTTACACCGCCGGCCTTGCCGCGCCCTCCGGTTTTTACCTGGGCTTTGACAACAACTGTGCCGCCAATAGCGGCAGCTGCTGCCTCCGCTTCTTCAGGTGTATCTGCGATTCGACCTTGTAAAACCGGAACTCCGTGTTTTTCGAAAAGGTCGCGGGCTTGATATTCAAATAGATCCACTTTGGTCTTTCAGTTCTTTTTAGCCGACGTTTAACCTTCTAAAGTCTAGCGATTGAAAAAACGCATTCACTGCCTAAAGCTTGGTTATTGGTGCCATTTTGACAAGCAGCCGCTTGGTGACACCTGATTCAAAACGAACCTCGGCGGTTTGTCTTGGGTTTTGACCCGAAACACTGACCACGGCGCCCTCGCCGAAAGTGTCGTGATTGACTCGGTCTCCCACTGCAAGCTCAAGGTCTTTATTGTCCCGGACCGCACTTGGTGAGTTGATTGCACCCTTCCACTTTGAAGGTTCTCTTGTGAAGCCAACCGACCGCTCATAGGCCCTATCGGTTGATCGTTCGGTTCCCTCGGCCTCAACAAGTTCCTGGGGTATGTCGGCCAAAAACATCGAAGTGGTGAAACCAGAGGTGTTCCCAAAAATCGTTCGCTGAAGCGCATGAGAGACAAACAGTTGCTCGCGGGCCCTGGTCATACCGACATACATCAGTCGTCTTTCCTCCTGCAACCCGCCAGGCTCATCAAAAGACCTGATGTGAGGCAGTGTTCCCTGCTCAAGACCAATCATGAACACGACCTGATACTCAAGCCCCTTGGCGGTGTGAAGAGTCATCAAAGAAATGCTGCCGGATTCATCCTCGATCTCATCCGCGGCCGCCGAAAGCGTAACTTCGGCAAGGTAATCGGCAACTGTGCCCTCCGGGAACTGAGCTTGCCACTCAAATAACTGCCCGAGTAAGGCATCTAAGTTTTCGACCCGTGCTTCATCTTGGGGGTCCCGTGATAGCTCCAGCTCGGAGCGATATCCGCTCCTTGTAAGCGCCAACTTCAAGACCTCGGCGGGGCCATCAGTAACAGTCATTGCTTCTAATTCGTTGAGCAATTCCCCAAAGGCCATCACGGATGCTTGGAGCTTGGGCCCAAGTTGCAAGTCGGCTGCAAATAAGAGTGCCTGCCGGAAGCTCATTTCATTTGTCCTTGCAAACTGAGCAATTTTTAGCTCAGTCTTCTGACCGATGCCACGAGTTGGGATGTTTATGACTCTTCTTACGGCCTCATCGTTCCGCCCGTTTGAAATTGCGGACAAATAGGCCAACGCGTCTTTGATTTCTCGGCGCTCAAAAAACTTCAAGCCCCCGATAACCGCATAGGGAATCTGCTGGCTTTTGAGTTCAGCCTCTAGAGATGGCGTCAGTGAGTTAGTTCGATAAAGGACCGCGATGTCTCTGTAATTGACGCCTTCGTCGTGAAGCTTCTTGACCCTATCGACGACAAACGCTGCTTCATTTCGCTCGTCGTAAGCGGTGAACATAGTGATCTTGTCACCAGCGCCAGAATCGGTCCAAAGGTTTTTAGCTGGTCGATAAGGGTTTTGTGAAATAACCGCGTTCGCAGCCGAAAGTATGTTTTGAGTGGAGCGGTAATTTTGCTCGAGCAAAATAGTCTCCGCTCCCGGGAAGTCGCGCTCAAACTCGGTAATGTTCCTAATCGAAGCTCCGCGAAATGCGTAAATTGACTGGTCCGAGTCTCCAACTACTGTTAGGTCGGCCGGACCAAGCGCCTCGCCGGTTTGCTCATCAAAAATTGCATGTTCCTCTGGCAATGGCCGGGTGAACTCTCGAATCAGTGCGTATTGGGCATGATTGGTGTCTTGATACTCATCTACCAACACGTGGCGGAAACGCTTTTGATACCTAGCGCGAAGTTCCGGAAATGCTTGGAACAGGCCCACCGTCTCAACAATTAGGTCATCAAAATCAAAGGCGTTGTTTCTGCGCAGTTCGGACGTGTAGGCCTGGAACACCTCGGCAACCAGGCGCTCTCTGGGGTTTGACCGATCGGCATTACGAGCAAAATCTTCGGCATCCTTCAATTCGTTTTTCGCATTGGAGATGATTGCGGCCGCCTGCGAAGGTTTTATGTCCGCGTCTTCAGCACCGGCCTCTCGAAGCAGTCGCTTCAGTAGAGCACGAGTGTCTCCAGTGTCGTAGACACTGAAGTTTGAGTCGTGGCCGAGGCGTTGGGCTTCGCGTCTAAGGATTTGCAGGCAAGCAGAGTGGAAGGTCTTCAGCCACATGCCCTGACCAGCTTGCCCAATGAGGCTCTCAACCCGATCCCTCATTTCAGCGGCAGCTTTATTGGTGAAGGTAATGGCGAGAATCTGAGATGGCCAAATCTCTTTATTTGCAAGCATGTGTGCCATGCGGTGAGTTAGCACCCTGGTCTTCCCGGAGCCGGCTCCAGCGACAATTAGCAGTGCTCGTCCGCGATAGCGAACTGCCTGCTGCTGCTGCGGGTTTAGCCCGGTCAGTAAATCATCTGGGTTCGGTTGCTCAAAAATCTCTAACGACATCGCAGGTAGCTTAGGTCAGGTCGGCTACGGTTTTAATCAACAGGTCGGGCTGATCGGCAAAAATTCCATCGACTCCAGTCGAAACAAGACGTTCAAACCATTTTTCGACATTCCCCTCGGCTGTCTCCAGGCGGGCCGTGAAAGCGTAGATTTCAAGCCCCAACTTTTTTGCCCTCGCCACAAGATCACCGGTGAGAACCATGGACATCGCAACGGAAACAGCATCGAAGTTGTCGGCGATTTCAACGAGTAATTCATCCGTTAGTTCTGTTATGCCCTCGGGCAGAGTGTCTCTAGCACTCAGAAATACGTAATTAACTTCTGGCCCAATCTCAAGTTTGGCCCTTTTTAGAAATTCGAACTCGAAGCTCTCGAGACTGATTTTCATGCCGCGGCTGGACCAGTCGCTTTGCTCAAGAAGAGTCTTCACTTCCTGGATTGGGTCTATTCCAAGAGCCTCGAAATGTGCACCGTGCTTTACCTCGATGATCAGATGCTTGCCGTTGAATTGCTGGTGTCCCAAAAGCTGGCGGAGGGTTGGCACAAAGAATTTACCGTCTTGGGAAGCCGAATCAACCCTGCCGTCTGGATACCGCTCTTTGGCTCGTAGCCTTGAGACGTCTTCTTTTGTGAGTTGGTCAATCTTGGTGGACAGGAAGCTGTGGTCGTTGATGTCTGTAGTGCTAGCTAGATCCAGATCATGACGGATGATTGCTTGACCATCCTTGGTGAATACCACATCAAACTCAACGGCATCCGCGCCCTGCTCAAAAGCGAGCTCCATCGACTCAATGGTGTTTTCTGGCAGATAGCCACACGCCCCGCGATGACCAAAAACCAGCACGCTATTCCCACTCAATCGTGCCCGGAGGCTTTGAGGTGATATCCAGAACGACCCTATTCACATCTGCAACTTCATTGGTGATGCGATTAGAAATCTTTGCCAACAAGTCATAGGGCAATCTGGACCAGTCGGCCGTCATTGCATCTTCCGATGAGACAGGCCGAAGCACGATTGGGTGGCCGTAGCTTCTGCCATCTCCCTGAACCCCTACCGAGCGCACATCGGCCAAAAGGACAACCGGGCACTGCCAAATTTCAGCGTCTTTTCCAGCTGCCGAAAGCTCTTCTCGAACAATTGCGTCCGCCTTGCGAAGTAAATCGAGTCTTTCTTTTGTAACTTCGCCGACAATTCGAATCCCGAGCCCAGGACCCGGAAACGGCTGCCGAGAAACTATCTCGTTCGGAAGCCCTAACTCGGCGCCGATTGCCCGCACCTCATCCTTGAATAACTCCCGAAGCGGCTCAATCAGCTCAAATTGAAGATCCTCTGGAAGGCCACCTACGTTGTGGTGGCTCTTGATTCCAGCCGTTGCGCCGCCACCGGATTCAACTACATCCGGATAAAGCGTTCCCTGAACCAAGAACTTTATTGGTCGATTATCAGCCTTGGCCTCGGCGATGAGCTTCTGCTCGGCCTTTTCAAAGCTGCGGATAAACTCGCGACCAATGATCTTGCGCTTTTGCTCTGGATCACTGACGCCAGCAAGTGCTGACAAAAAGACATCCTCGGCGCTCTCGGTCACGAGCCTGATTCCGGTTGCGGCCACATAGTCGCGCTCGACCTGCTCTTTTTCGCCCTCACGCAATAAACCGTGATCCACGAAGACTGCCGTTAGCTGGTCTCCAATGGCCTTATGGACAAGTGCTGCTGCGACCGCAGAGTCCACTCCTCCGGACAGACCGCATATGACCCTGGAATCTCCAACCTGCGCACGAATTTTGGCAACCTGCTCAGCGATCACATTTCCAGAATTCCAAGTTGGCTCAATCCCAGCTGCGACATACAGAAAGTTTTCTAGGACTAATTGACCCTGCTCGGAGTGGACAACCTCTGGGTGCCACTGAACGCCGTAAATCTTGCGCTCTTTGGATTCAAAGGCCGCAACTGGAGTTGTGGCAGTCGAGGCCAAAACATCAAAGCCCTCAGGGGCCTGAACGACCTGATCACCGTGACTCATCCAGCAAACCTGGGATAGCGGCTGGCCGCCCAAAAGCGTTCCAGACTTGTTCACCGTTAGGTCCGTGCCGCCGTATTCCTTTTTGCCAGTCTTGTCTACTCGACCACCTAAGTGATGGGCAAGAACTTGAAATCCGTAGCAAATACCGAAAATTGGAACCCCGAGCTCCAAAATCTCTGGATCAAGAGCTGGCGACCCATCCTCATAGACGCTGGAGGGACCGCCCGAAAGAATAATTGCCGCTGGGTCTTTGGCCGCAATCTCGGCCGCAGTGGCGCTGTGGTGAACAATCTCTGAATAAACATTGGCTTCACGAACGCGCCTGGCTATTAGCTGGGCGTACTGAGCTCCAAAGTCAACGACCAGTACCGGCTTCATTTGCCCTCCAGTTTTGCAAGCTGTTCATGCGCGATCTTGGCGTAGCGGTTCTCGGTGTAAAAGCTCAAAAACGGTATGACGCCGCCGAGGGCAATCAGCAAGAACCTAGTGAACGACCAGCGCATGAGTGTCCAGATTCTAAAGTCCGCGAAAAGATAAACCACATAGAGCCAGCCGTGGACAATTAGGATCCAAACCGTCAGATTGAAACCGACATCGGGCAAGCCTTCGCCATCAACGCCGTATTGTTCAAAACTAAAAAACCCGTTTGGACCGAGCAGCCAAAGATCAAAGCCTAAAAATGGCAAGCGTCGAATGCCCCAGGTAATCATCAGCAAAATCAAGAACCCGCCAGTTACATAAGAAGAAGCCTTATAAAAGCGGAGAACTTTTTTTATTTGAGGAACTTGAGCTGCATTCGGGCTTGACATGCTCTTGAGTTTACTTGGCTGAGATTGCAGCAAGGGCCGCTAGGGCCGCTGATTTTGCTTGATCGGCGTCAAGACCCGTTAGCGCTGCCTCAAAAACTTCTTTGGCCTGTTGCTTTGTCACGGAGCTCAGAGCCTGTCTGACTATTCCCACCTGAGAACGAGACGAGGACACTGACTGGAACCCCATGCCTGCAAGAACTACGGCAAAGGCTGGATCCGACGCGCTCTCACCGCAAACGCCCGAAGAAACGCCAGCTTCCTGGCAGACAGTCGCAATTTGCTCCAGCGCTCTCAAGAGTGCCGGCTGCCATGGATTGAGCATCGCACCGAGAGATGGATTCATGCGGTCAGCCGCAAATAGGTATTGAGACAAATCGTTGGTGCCCACCGAGATAAAGTCCAAGACACCTGCTAGTTGTGCGATCTGGTAGACGATGCTGGGCGTCTCAACCATGATTCCAACCTTGAAGTTTCCAGCCTTCCTGGCAAGGGCGGCGAACTCAATTGCTTCGGAGTAAGTCGAAACCATCGGTGCCATCACCCAAACTTCGCGGCCCGACTGCTCTCTTGCTATTTCGAGGCTTTCTAGTTGATCAACAATAAAGTCTCGGTGATTCTCAATCAGGCGATATCCGCGGACGCCGAGTGCGGGATTTTCTTCGTCGCCCATGTCCAAAAACGGAACAGGCTTGTCGCTACCGGCATCGATGGTGCGGACAACAATTGGCCCGGCTGGGGCCGCCTTCAAGATCTCTGTGTAGCTAGCGGCCTGAGACTGCTTAGTCGGCTGGGTCTTGGCAGACAAATAAAGTAGCTCAGTTCTAAAGAGCCCTACCCCTTCAGCCGCCGAGGCACTGGCCGCTATCGCGTCTTCCAGCGAACCAATATTTGCGCGCACCGGAATGATCGGATCCTCGCTTTTTGCGATGAAAGATAGAGCTTCGGTGATGTCACTTTCCTGGCCATCCACCACAACGCGATCCCCCACCGGGTCAACTAGGACCTGCATCCCGTCAACCAAGTCTTTGGCCTGCTGACATGAAACAACCGCTGGGATCGATTTTGATCTGCAGATAATTGCAGTGTGTGAGGTCGGGCCACCCTGGATAGTTACCACTCCAACAACTGCCTGAGTGAATTGAGCGGTATCAGCCGGTGAGAAATCCTCACCCACGATTACAAACCTTCCGGTGGTGGGAATATCCAGTCCAAGTGAAATGCCCGCAATCGAGGCGGCAACTCTTCTGGCCAGGTCGCGAATATCGTTTAGGCGCTCCTCAAAAGTGGCGTCTCCTGCAAAAATATCGGCGTATTCCTCGACCGCATTAATAAATGCGGTGCCGGCATTCCAGCCCTGAGAGATTTGAGCCGATGCAGTATCGAACAGCTCTTCATCTTCCAGCAGCATGATCAGGGCCTCGAAAATTTCCGCGGAGGTCTCGCCTGCTTTTTCAGCTAGGCCATTCATTTCCAGTGAAACTGCCGCGATGGCAGTCTTCAGGCTTTCTGTTTCCAGAGCTTCATCACCGGAGTGCTTAGCCGCATTTGGTAATGAAGCCAGAGGCTTTACTCGAAATACTTCGGCCGCGACGGAGCCCAGCCCCACGCCCATGCCGGTAAGTATTGTGCCGCTATCTAGCAAATCTAGCCCTTCAAAAAGTCTTGAACCTGGGCGATTAGGGCAGTGGCTACAGCCTCGTCATCAGAGTCAACTTCTATGGTCAACTCTTCACCCGTCTTAGCCTTTAGGGCCATCATGCGCAGCGGCGAGTTTGCTTTAGCTAACTCCTGCCCAGCCTTGCCAATTCGAACCTCTAGGCCTGACTCCTTTACAAGCTTCACGATTTGTCCAGCGGGCCTGGCGTGCAGGCCAATCGGATCCAATACGGTCACTGAGCCATTTATTGTGGCCATTGTTTTTCCCTTCGAAGTTCTAATAAAAAATACTAACTAACTCCCGGCGTCGTACCGGCTGGTTATTTGTGACTTAGGGCCCCTTGATGTTTCGCTATTGCCCGCTCCAGTGAGCCAGCCAATTGATGTTCAGGGCTGATTCCACAAACCTCTAGTGCAAATTCTGAGGGCGTCAATGCCCCGAGCTTAGAGTTCAATAGGGCTACCTCAGGGTCGTTTTGGCTCATGAAATCCAAAGACGCCTCAACCACTTCCAGCAGCGCGCTGGGCTCCTCGCCGAGCTCAGCCAAAAGCGCTGCCGGGCCAATAAGGCGTTCAAACCTGGATAGCTTTCTCAAAGGCTGCCTGCCAACTCGTTCGACCTGATCGTCAAGTAAAGGGTTTGCTAGTCGCAGCAGCGTTCTGTGGACATATTTTGCGTGCTCATTCGAATCAAAGTCGTGCTTGGTGACAAGAGCCATGGAGGTTTCTTCCATTACTCGGGCTACAACATCCCGAACAGTCGGATCTCGAAGCGACTCGGCGATTGTGTCATGGCCGTGGCGCTGACCCAAGTACGCAATTGTTAAGTGCGCGGTGTTCACCGTATAGAGCTTTCGCTCAATAAATGGTTGTAGATCGTCGACCATGGTTGCCGCGGGAATCTTGAGATCAGTTCCAGCAAGCCCACTTTTGTCGATGACCCATTCGCAAAAGCTTTCGGCAGCAACGTCTGGTTCACCATCTGCTTGCTGCATTGGAACGATCCGGTCGACAGCGGTATTAGCAAAAAAGATGTTTTTTGGAAGTCTCTCGAGAGTCTCCAATATCTTGGACCACAAAATATCCGTGGAATTGATCGCGTTTTCGCAGGCCATTATGACAAGCGGAGAATCACTTGACCGTGATTGAATGCCGCGGGAAATTACTGGCGCGATAGCCGGAAGTATATTCGTGCCGACGGATGCGGTAATGACGTCGGCTCGGCCGATGGCAGCTATGAGCGCGGCTTCATCAGCAGTTGAGTCAAGGACTTCAAAGTTTTCGTAATGGGTTTCTTTTTGTGCTTCGCCAAGTTCAAAGAGACTGTATCCGTTGGAGGATCGCAACTTGGCGATCAACTCTTTATTCACATCAGCGAAAGTCACAAAATAACCGGCATCCTGCAGAACTGCCCCGATGAAGCCCCGCCCGATGTTTCCGGCTCCGAAGTGGACTGCCCGCATAGTTTTTCTCCTGTGACTGTTCTGAGTGCTACTAGATTTTGTCTTGCTCAGTGGCTCTCTTATTTTTTCTTATTTAACTTACAGCTAGTCGTTGCCAAGAAGCAGCTGAGCAATTTCCTCGGGGTTGTCGGAGTCTTGCAAGATTGCCAACTTGTCCTCGTCTTGAATCATTTCGGCCAAATTGCCAAGTAGCTCCACGTGCCCGTCGCCCTGTGAGGCGATTCCAAGAACGCAAGTTACTTCATCATCAGCCCACAAAATTGGCTTTGCCAATCGTATAAACACCAGCTGATCGAAAATAACGTGCGCTCGTGATTCGTCGGTCCCGTGTGGAATCGCGAAGCCCATGCCGATTGCGGAGGGAAAGATTTGTTCTCGCTCCCACATCGCGTCTGCATAGGCGCTGGTTATCGCACCTAGCTCGACAAGTAGCTTGCCGCAGATGTCCACAGCCTCCTCCGGAGAGGAGGCTGTGGCATCTAGCTTTATTCCGGCCTGTTGGACTAAATCAGTCATCGCTGATGTCGTCGCCCGACTTTATCTTTGACACGACCTCGGCGATTTTTAGATCGCCCAGAAACATGTCAAACATGATCACAACAGAGTTCGGCACTGCTTGTTTGGCTCTTGAGCCAAGCCCGCGGTGACAAAGAACTAAATCGTGTTCAGTTTCAGTCAGTTGGTTCACAGGGGAATGAGTCACTGAGACCTCTTGGGCCTTCAGTTGCTTCGCAAGCTGCTTCGCAACCATTACAGATGAGCCCATTCCGGCCTCGCAAGCAACAACTATGTTCTTGACAGAGGCACCCGATATAGTCGCCATAATTACGCAGCATCTCCGGTCTTCATGGCCTTGCTCTTTGCCTTCGAAGCGTCTAGATCGGCAGCGTCATCTCCGGCGCGAGTTGCCTTCAAGATGAAGAAGGCCACAACGAAGGAAACAGCTGCTGACAACGCAATGCCCAAAAGCACGCCGAAGTGGTTACCCGGAGGGGTCATCGCCATGTAGGCGAAGATCGATCCTGGTGATGGGGTGGCAACAAGGCCGACTCCAGTAGCCGCGAAAGTTGCAACACCAGTTGCACCACCGGCAATCGCTGCAAGAACAACGATTGGCTTAAGTAGTACGTATGGGAAGTAAATTTCGTGGATTCCACCAAGGAAGTGGATAACGATTGCACCCGGAGCTGAACCGCGAAGAATCTTCGGTCCTGCCAACCAGAATGCAACTAGTAGGCCAAGTCCTGGACCTGGGTTTGACTCAAGCATGAACATGATTGACTTGCCAGTTGCTTCGGCTTCAACTGCTCCGATTGGAGCCAGAACACCGAAGTTGATGGCGTTGTTCAAGAACAGGATCTTTGCTGGCTCAATCAAGATTGAGGCCAAAGGCAAGAAGCCTGTGTCAACTAGCACCTTCACGCCGCCTCCAAGAACGTCGGAGAACGCGTTTACGGTTGGTCCGATTCCTAGGAATCCAAGGATTGCCATAAGCATTCCGGTGATTCCTAGTGAGAAGTTACCAATCAACATCTCGAAGCCGGTTGGGGTTACTGGGTCTAGCACGGCGTCAATCTTCTTCAATACCCATGCAGCCAATGGACCAATAAGCATGGCGCCAAGGAACATAGGAATTGAAGTTCCAACAATCACACCAACGGTTGCAACGGCACCGATAACGGCACCACGCTGACCGTGGACCAAACGTCCACCGGTGTAACCGATGAGGATTGGCAATAGGTTGATGATCATTGGGCCAACCATTGAACTTAGCTGCTCATTTGGCAGCCAGCCGGTTGGGATAAACAGTGCAGTCAGCAAGCCCCAGGCGATAAATGCGCCAATGTTTGGGATTACCATGCCGGCGAGGTTGCCACCGACTTTTTGAACAAACGACTTCCAGCCTGTGTGAGTGCCGTCACCCGCGGGGATGAAATTAGCCATGGTACTACCTTCCTAATAAGGGGTTGTATTTATCAAATAGAGTCAGGTCAATTGCTTGCTTGCAGGCAAACAATTGGCTTTCCTCCGTCCATATCCACTGGCTTCTCTGCCAGTGAAATTTATTGTTGGGCCAGAGCAATCTGGACCCCGCTTCCCGCCAGCGCATCTGTGAACGAAGCGTCAACGTCGACGTTAGTCACTATGCGGTCAAAACCTGAAAAAGCAGAAAATTTAGCCGGGTAGGTCGAGCCAAATTTCCCGCTATCAACCAAGAGGATTCGCTCCCGGGAGTTAGCCATCATGGTCTTTTTCACCAAAGCCTCATCGGTGTCAAACGCCGTGGCCCCTGCTTCGAGAGAGAAGCCGTTAGCACCAATGAAGCTAACCGAAGCAGTTAGTTCTCGAAGGTCCTCACAAGTTTTGGCGCCCACGGCGCTCAATGTAGCGGGCCTAATTTTGCCGCCGAGCAAATAAGTCTGTGTGGTCGAATCAGCGATCTTCCCGGCCAAGGTCAGGTTGTTGGTTACGACCAACAGACCGGGCTTATTTCGAAGATAAACGGCCAGGCACTCGGTAGTAGTGCCACCGTCAACAAAGATGCATCCTTCGTCGGGGATAAAGGAAGCCGCAACATCGGCGACCAGGCGCTTTTGATTCGGATTCTGTCCATATCGCTCTGGGATTGTGTACTCGTGAGCAAATCTCTCAAGTGAAATTGCTCCACCGTGCACGCGACGCAGAACACCGCGGCGCTGCAGAACATCTAAGTCTCTTCTAACAGTCTCAACTGCGACATCTAGGTTCGAGGCAGCTACGTTTGCATCGACACGGCCTTCTACGCGAGCCCACTCGCTCAGCTGTAGTCTTCGCTCTTCTGCCAACATCTTTGTAGTCTCCGAAATTGTCTGGTTCCAGTAGTAACTAACAAATTAGCAGGCTTTTCTCACTAAAAAAGATAGAAACGGGCAAAAACCCACAATAAAAAATAACAATTCGGTCACGTACTCAGTCGTGCCCGCTCATCCTGAACTAGTCGCCACCAAAGATAAAAGGCCACAAGAGCGAAAAAAGCCCACTCAATTGCGTAAAAAGCGGTCAACCAGTTGACCTCTATTTC
>CALGUV010000117.1 GCA_937920245.1 uncultured Microbacteriaceae bacterium | reverse complement strand
TTACCAAGGCAGTGATCCCGGTAGCCGGTTTAGGAACCAGATTCCTCCCCGCCACAAAAGCGATGCCCAAAGAGATGCTTCCAATAGTAGATAAGCCCGTTATCCAATACGTTGTCGAGGAAGCAGTAGCCGCTGGCCTCAGTGACCTACTGATGATTACAGGAAGAAACAAAAATACTTTAGAAAACCACTTTGACCGGGTGGCAGAGTTGGAACAGGTTCTTGCCAGCAAGGGTGACGAGCAAAGATTGTTCAAGGTCCAAGAGTCCTCTCAACTGGCAGACATCCACTACACCCGACAGGGCGACCCGCTAGGCCTTGGTCACGCAATCTTGAGAGCCAAGAGCCACGTAGGTGAGCACAGCTTCGCGGTGCTGCTTGGCGATGACATTATCGACGCCAGAGACCCGTTACTGAATCGCATGCTGGAAATTCATCAACAAACCGGGGACAACGTGATTGCCCTGATGGAGGTTCCAGCCGAGCAAATCTCCCTCTACGGCTGCGCTTCAGTTACTGCCACAGATTCAGACAGCGTCATAGTTACTGATCTTGTGGAAAAGCCGGCCCCTGGAACCGCGCCTTCCAATTACGCAGTAATTGGAAGGTATGTGCTTCGACAAGAGATGTTCCAAATTCTTGAGGAGACTGCTCCTGGCAGAGGTGGAGAGATTCAACTAACCGATGCCCTCCAGTATGCAGCCAAGCACACAGAAATTGCCGGCGGTGTAAGAGGCGTGATTTTCACTGGTCGTCGCTATGACACCGGAGACAAACTGGATTTCATAAAGGCAACCATCAAGATTGCAAGTGACCGCGAGGACATTGGTTCGGACCTCAAAGACTGGCTCAAGGAATACACCAAGTCCCTCTAGCTAACTATTTTGTTCGCTTACATTTCTCGGAGCAATAGCGAACTTCATCCCAATTTTTCTCCCAGGACTTGCGCCAAACCATTGGTCGGCCGCAACGGAGGCAAATCTTTTCAGGTAGGTCCTTCTTCTTTACTCCGCGCACAGCGTTACTCGGTGGGAGCCTCAGTCAAAGAGACGTTCAATACTGATTTGGGAACATCCATCATCTCGACCCAAGTGTTTCCGATTGCAAGCTTCAAAACTTCGCCTGATTCGGTGGTGAGGATTATTGGGTCTTCACTCTCGCCCTTGGACCAAGAGCCCTTCAGGTAGTAGCCGTCCGAGAACACGTGGGCTATGCCCTCATTGTTTATTAGCTTGGCCTTTGGAATCGCCCCGTATTTTGGATCCACAAAGCTCAGGTCGTGAACAACTTCCATGACAACAACGTTTTTAGCTGCCACCTGATCGCCGCCGACTTGAGTGTGAGGAGTTCCATCTTGGGTTCGAAGCCACGCAATTTGAAGTGGTTCGGCCCAGTCAAACTTGGCGGTGCCAAGATCCCAAACTGATTTCAACTGCGGGTACTTCACGCTGAGGCCCTTTGCCGCCACCCCTTGAGAGACGGCAGATGGGATTGCATCAAATTCAAAACCTGCCTGCGGGACTGGCTGTTCGGCCGCGTAAAGTTCCTGCAGTTTTTGCGAGCTGAAATAGAGATTCCAAGGCGCTTTCCTTGTGGACTCGCGGTAGTAGGTCTCGTTATTCATTTCAGTATCTTCGTCGCTGATAACTAGACCAGTGCCGGTTGCCGCCGACTTAAACGGAGCCTGGCCGCCCGAGTAAACAAAAACCCCGTGGAATGGGTCGACTATTGAGGCGTCGACCGGTCGCACCGAGCGAACCGGCCCGATTGCCTCTGGCATTCTCGAATGCCACACCGGCAAGAGCCTGGTGAGGCCCACTTCGACCCGAGTCACATAGACAATGTCAGCATCGTTTAGAGCAAGTTGTGGCCTGCCGGCAAAGGTGTTGTCGATCTTTGCAGAGACTGCCGGCATGGCTAGATAGAGGTTCTCCCCCTCGAGGTACTGGACCCCAGTCAATGGAGCGGCCACGTATATCGGCTCTGGCTCAGGCTCCACTGTCACCTGGGGAGCGGCCGTGGTTATTGCGGGCTCCGGTTCAACAGCTGCCTGACATGAGGTGAGAGCCAGAAGTCCGACGAGTGTGACAACAAAGAGTCTTAGTGAGCGCATTTGGACAAGTTTAGAAGTTTTAGATAAAAACTGGTCGATGACGGGGCGGCTATTTGCCCAACTGAGTCTTTCTGGCCTTGTGGCTCTTCACAAGTCGGTCTCTAAGGATTTCCAGTGGGAGCAACATCGTGGTGCCAACAACAATCAGCAGGACAGTAATTTCTAGGTTTTCCTTCACCATCTCGATGCCGCCCAACCAATAGCCCGGAACCATAAACACCACGACCCAAGCCGTTGCGCCAATGAGGTTTAGCTTGGTAAATCTGCGGTAGTCCATCTTGGAAATACCAGCGAGCATGGGAATCAGAGCCCTCAGAATCGGCACAAATCTAGCCAAAACCACTGCCCTGGCTCCGTAATTTTCGAAAAACTCATGGGTTCTATTCAGCGTCGCCTTGTTCAAAATGAACTTTCGTTCCTTGGCTATCAACGGCGGACCGATTTTCGCGCCAATCCAATAGCCGACTTGGGTTCCGGAAAAAGCCGTGATCCAAATAAGCAAAAAACCTGCCCAATCGGGAAGCCAAGATTCCGAGTTTGCAAGAGTCAAACCTGTCAAAAATAGCAGGGAGTCGCCTGGCAAAATGGAAGTAAAAATGAAGGCGGTTTCAATGAAAATTATAAACGCCACAGCAACGGCGGCCCAGTCGCCGAACGCAGCGATTATCGCTTCCGCATCAAACCAGTTCAAGTTCCATCGCTCCTATGACTAACAGCAAAAGAAGCTGCCCTGACAACATTTCCGAGCCTAGTGGTAGAGGTTGTGCGGCAGCTGTGAGTTTGTCGAAACTTCTGGAAAACTCTTGGGTTTAGCCCGGGTAAAAATTCACGGAACCACGAACCCAAACCGAAACCCTCATGCCAACCTCAGGAGCAAAAGGGCCGTTGGATCTTGCTCTAATTTTTATGCCCTTGGTGACGACCTCAACCACGGCATCGTGCCCGAAGAAAACTTGACCGACAACCTCGCCCTCGCCCTTTGGGTTTGGGAGCAAGTAAAAATTTTCTCCCCGGATTGCTACGCGACCCACTTGACCCTCGGTGACTTTGTTTAGCGGGTTTAAGGCGCCGAGCAGAGTTACCACCTTGCCGTTTTTTACTTCGCCATCAATCAGCACCGAATCGCCCAGGAAGGTGGCGATACCTATGTCCACCGGGGAGTTGTAGATCTCGGTTGGAGAACCAACCTGAACTATCTGCCCGCTGCGAAGTACTGCAACTCGATCGGCAAGTGACAGGGCCTCTTCTTGGTCATGAGTAACCAAGATCGCAGTCGCACCTTCTTTTTGCAAAATTGCCTTTACATCCAGGCGGAGTCTGGTTCTTAGCTCAGCATCCAGAGCACTAAAGGGCTCATCCATTAACACAATTGCTGGCCTTGGAGCCAAAGCTCTGGCCAGCGCCACCCGTTGAGCCTGACCACCGGAAAGCTTGTCGGGGCTTGAGTCTGCAAACTCTTGGAGTTCGACGATTTCTAGTAGCTCGGTCACTCGCGCCGCTTTAGCTTTTGAGGACCAGCCAGCTAACCCAAAACCAATGTTTTGACTAACGCTCAAATGAGGAAAGAGAGCCGCATCCTGCGGAACAATTCCGATGTTTCGTTTTTCCGGAACCAAAACCTTATTGACGCTAGAAATTTCGTCTCCAGCCAGCTCAATTGTTCCTGCAGTTGGTTTTTCAAAACCCGCGATTAGTCGAAGCAGGGTTGACTTGCCAGAACCAGAGGCGCCGAGAACTGCAACCAGCTCTTGATCCTCTACAACTAAATTAACGCCACTCAGGACTTCGAAATCGCCAAATGACTTTTTTAGGCCGCGTAGGTTCAGAGTCGCCATTAGCCCCGAACCTCCGATAGCGCCTTCCTGGCCTGAGAGTTCAAAGCCAGCGCAGGTAACCCGGCAATAATAACCAGTAGCAGCGCGTATGGTGCTGCTTGGGAGTAAGCAAGATCCTCGGTTGCGCCCCAGAGCCTGGTTGCAAGAGTGTTGGTCTCAGTCGGTCGCAATAACAAAGTTGCGGGTAATTCCTTCAGCACGGTAAGTGCAACCAAACCAACACCGGCGATGATCCCCGGAAATGCAATTGGCAACACCACCTTGAATAAGGTTCGGTTTGCAGGAACTCCAAGCGACTGAGAAACATCTTCTAGGTCTTTGGGAACTTGAGCAATTGGTGTGCTGATTGCTGCCAATGCATTAGGTAGGAACAAAATCATGTAGGCGATGACCAGCATCCACGTGGTCTGGTAAATCCACGGCGTGATGTTCGCTCCAAAAAACACCAGTGCCAAACCAACTACGACAGCCGGAAGCGCATGGGTGGCCCAGCTAACTGTCTCCACGAAAACTCCAAGCCTGGTCCGGTAACGAACAGCCCAGAGCGCTACCGCGGTGGCGAAAACCCCAATTACCAGTCCTGATATAAGTGCCAATCGCACCGAACCCCACAGAGCATCGAGCAGCATCGCTAGATCCAAGCTCGCACTTCCCTGGAGGCTCCAAACTAAAAGACTGAAGATTGGAACACCAACGCTGACAAGGGCGGCCAACGTGAGTCCAGCCATTGCCACCCAGGACCAAGAACCCAAATCAACCCTGACTCTTTTGCCAAGCGCCTTGGTGTTTGCAAGATAGCCACCTCGATAGCGACGCTCAAACCAGATCACAATCAGAGTGATCGCCAAAAGAACAAGAGCAAGAGCAGCAGCAGAAGTTCGGTCAAAAGACCCTCGATAAGCGTTGTAGATTGCACGGGTGAAAGTGTCGTAGCGCAAGAGCGCAATTGCTCCGAATTCACTCAACACATAAAGTGCCACCAGTAAAACTGCAGCCGTTGCCGCAGGTCTGACCTGCGGCCAAGTAATCCGCCGCAAAACCTGGAACCTTCCAAGCCCCAGTGTTCTTGCTACCTCTTCGCTAGCAGTATCGATCCTCACTAAAGCAGCGGTAACCCCCAAAAAAACATAGGGGCTGGTGGCAAGAGTCAGAACCAGCCACGAGGCGAAAAAGCCAGAGAAAGTAGGAAAGAGCGATATGTATCCAAGCGCCATTACGTAGGAAGGAATCGCCAGCGGCAGTGCAGCCAGCACCGCAAACACCGACGCAAATTTCACATTGGAACGCGTAGTGAACCAGGCCTGGGCAAACCCCAGCACCAAAGCACTTATTGAGACCGCAGCAACCAACAAAATCGTGTTTCCGAGTAACTCAAGAGTCCTTGGTCGCAACAGTTCAGCAAGGGCTTTATCGAGGCCCTCAAAGAGCCGAAGCACCAAGTAACCGATTGGGAGAACCGCCAACAGGGCAGCACTGACCCCAAAAACTACTATCAGTGCCGGTGGTTTACGCATCACTACCTGGCTAAATAAGCCCAGCCTCTCGAATCAAATTGAGTGTCTCCTCGAGACTATCTAGGTCGCTGAGGTCAATGTCTGGAGCGGGTATTTGACTAAGCGGAGTCAGGTCCACTCCAGCTTCGATCCCGGAAATCAATGGATACTCGCTGGTCTGATCAACAAAATACTGCTGGCCGGTCTGACCAAGGAGATACTCCACAAAACTTCTAGCAGCATTCGAGTCACTAACGATTCCAACTCCAGCCGCGTTGATGAGGTTGCCAACATCTCGAGCTTCAAATTGGCCTAAGCGTGAGGTGAGGTTTTCAAAGCCAATTTCTCTTCCCATGGCGAACCAGTAGTAGTGATTTATAAGGCCAGCATCAACAATCTTGTTCTCGACTGCTTCTAGGATCGCAGAATTTTTCTCGTAGATAACGGCGTTGGTTTTCATGGCCCGAAGCCATTCAAGAGTCTTGTCCTCACCGTGCAGAACGCGCATGGCGGTAACAAACGCCTGGAAAGAAGCGTTTGTTGGGGCAATTCCGATTCTGCCCTGCCATTCTGGTTCCGCTAGGTCAAAGACCGAGCTGGGGACATTGGCCACCGTGTCCGGGTTATATACAAAGACTCTCACTCGACCGGAGACTCCAACCCAGCTGCCATCGGCTGCTGAGTACTGAGCAGAAACTAGGCCCAAAATTTCATCCGGCAATTTGGTAAGTAGGCCAGCCTTTGCAACGGCTCCAAGAGCTCCGGCATCTTGAGCGAAAAAGATGTCCGCGGGAGAGTTTTGCCCCTCTTCCAAAAGCTGAGCCGCGAGCTCTGCGCTTCCGGCGTATCGAACCTCAACCTCGATGCCGGTTTCTAAGGTGAACTTATCAACCATTGGCTGAATCAATGCTTCGCTTCTGCCCGCGTAAACGGTGATTGAAGATTTATCCGGGAGCGCCGCTTCTGCCGAACAACCAGAAACTGAGACCGCCGCTACCGCTGCTATTACTAAAGCGAGAGACTTCTTGAACAATTAGGATTCCTGCCTTTTTCAGCGCTTATCTACCGCCGCTCTGAATAGGTTAGGTAACCCTAACTAGTTTGTCAATGAGAAGTTTTTTGGTCTATTTCAGCAATTAAGTTCTCCACGAGCCCGCGGATCTCGTCGCGTATTGGGCGAACAGCATCCACTCCCTG
>CALGUV010000116.1 GCA_937920245.1 uncultured Microbacteriaceae bacterium | reverse complement strand
CAGCAGCCTTAGTTGCTGGCTTTGCAGCAGCCTTGGTAGCTGGCTTTGCAGCAGCTGGCTTCTTTACAGCCGGAGCCTTGGCAGCTGGCTTTGCAGCAGCTGGCTTCTTCGCGGCTGGCTTCTTCTCTTCAGCCATTTAGTCGATCTCCTCAACTTTAACGAGGTGGGCAACGGTGTTTACGAGGCCGCGGTTGGACTTAGTGTCCTCGCGTACAACGATGTCACCGATGCGCTTCAGTCCCAGGGTGCGAAGTGAATCGCGCTGGTTTTGCTTTCCACCGTTTGAACTTTTCAATTGGGTCACTTTGAGACGAGCAGCCATTAGACACCAGCCTTTTCAGTCTTTTCAGTCTTTGCTGGCAACAGACGTGCTGGTGCTACCTCGGCAAGAGTCTTACCACGACGTGCTGCCACGGCGGCTGGTTCCTCTAGCTGACGCAAAGCCTCTACGGTTGCATGAACAATATTTAGTGTGTTGGAAGATCCGAGCGACTTCGAAAGTACGTCGTGAACTCCGGCGCACTCCAAAACTGCACGAACTGGACCACCGGCGATAACACCGGTACCCTCTGACGCTGGACGCAATAGAACCACGCCGGCTGCAGCCTCTCCCTGAACCGGGTGAGGAATTGTTGAGCCAGCGCGTGGTACGCGGAAGAAGTTCTTCTTCGCATCCTCCACGCCCTTGGCAATTGCAGCTGGGACTTCTTTAGCCTTGCCGTAACCAACGCCAACGGTTCCATCGCCATCTCCAACCACAACAAGTGCGGTGAAGGAGAAACGACGACCACCCTTGACCACCTTGGATACACGGTTGATTGTTACAACGCGCTCCAAGAACTGGCTCTTAGGCTCTTCACGCTCACGACGGTCGTTCTTTGGTCCACGATCACGTGAACCACGACGCTGCTCGCGCTCGTTCGGGTCGACAGTAGTTACTGGTGCCTCAGTGGTTACTGCGGCATCGGTAGCTGCTGGAGTCTCGGTAGTTGCGGTAGCTTCAGCCACTGGCACTTCCTTCTTTTCTTCGCTCAAAGCACTAGTCCTTCCTCGCGAGCCGCGGCAGCAACAGCTGCAACGCGACCTGCATAGCGGTTACCACCGCGGTCAAAGACCACTTCGGAAACGCCGGCCTTCTTGGCACGCTCAGCAATTAGCTTGCCTACCATTGTGGCCTTGTCGGTCTTGGTGCCGGCTACTACACGCATATCCGCTTCCATGGTCGATGCCGAGGCTAGGGTCTGACCCACGCCGTCATCAACTAGTTGGACGAATAGGTGACGTGCTGAGCGCGTGACAACTAGACGAGGTCGCATTGCTGTGCCCTCGATCTTCTTGCGCAGGCGAACGTGACGACGGCCACGAGCGGCTGACTTTGACTTGCCTCTAGTTCCTAGAGCCATGATTACTTACCAGCCTTTCCAGCCTTGCGACGGACTCGCTCGCCTTCGTAACGAACTCCCTTGCCCTTATAAGGCTCAGGCTTACGAAGCTTGCGAATGTTAGCTGCCATCTCTCCGACGGCCTGCTTGTCGATTCCCGACACGATGATCTTGGTGTTTCCTTCGACTACCAGCGTGATGCCCTCCGGAGGAGTTACAAGCACTGGGTGGCTGAAGCCAAGAGATAGTTCCACGGTTGAACCCTTGAGCGCTGCACGATAACCGGTTCCCACGATCTCGAGTGCTTTGGTGAAGCCCTCGGAAACGCCGTGAACGTTGTTAGCGATTAGTGAACGGGTTAGTCCGTGAAGTGACTTTGATACTGCCTCGTCGTCTGGACGAGAAACAATAACGCTGCCGTCTTCTTGTGAAACAGTGATTGGTTTAGAAACAGTGAGCTTTAGCTCGCCCTTTGGACCCTTGACTGCAACATCCTGACCATTGATCTCAACGGTCACGCCTGCTGGCAGTGGAATGGGTAGTTTTCCAATTCTCGACATTATTGCTTACCAGACGTAGGCGAGGACTTCCCCACCTACTCCCTTCTTTGAAGCCTGGCGGTCAGTTAGAAGACCGCTAGAGGTGGACAGGATTGCAACGCCCAAGCCGCCAAGCACCTTGGGTAGCTCGGTGGACTTTGCGTAAACGCGAAGACCTGGCTTGGATACACGCTTGATACCAACGATGCTGGTCTCGCGATTTGGGCCGTACTTCATGGTGATGTGCATGGTCTTACCGACCTTTGCATCCTCAACCGTGTAAGAAGCAATGTAACCCTCTGACTTCAAGATCTCAGCGATTGTTCCCTTTAGTTTGGAAAAAGGAACGTTCAGTGATTCGTGATGTGCCATGTTCGCATTGCGCAGCCGGGTCAGAAAGTCTGCTACCGGATCTGTCATTGTCATAATGTGTCTGCTTTCTCGAAGCGGTTTCCAGGTGCTTTACAAGCACAGGGACCTACCTCAATCGTGTTATTAGGCCTGGAACGGGAAACCGAGCGCCTTTAGAAGCGCACGACCCTCGTCGTCAGATTTTGCTGTTGTTACAACTGTGATGTCCATACCGCGGACGTGGTCAATCTTGTCGATGTCAATTTCGTGGAACATTGACTGCTCGGATAGACCAAAAGTGTAGTTTCCGTTGCCATCGAACTGCTTTGGCGAAAGGCCGCGGAAGTCACGAATACGAGGAAGTGAAAGTGAAAGCAAGCGGTCTAGGAACTCCCACATGCGGTCGCCACGCAAAGTAACGTGGGCGCCAATTGGCTGACCCTCACGAAGCTTGAACTGCGCGATTGACTTCCTTGCAATGTTGACCTGAGGCTTCTGGCCAGTAATCGCAATTAGGTCGCGAATAGCGCCCTCAATCAACTTGCCATCTTTGGCAGCCTGACCAACACCCATGTTTACAACGATCTTGGTTAGACCAGGAACCTGCATTGGGTTAGTGAAAGAGAACTCTTCGGTGAGAGTCTTTACGACCTCGCTGCGGTACTGAAGTTTTAGACGAGGAGTAGTCTCGGCGCCTGCTTTTTTATATCCGGTTGCCATTAGAACTCCTTCCCACTCTTCTTAGCGATGCGAACCTTGGTTGTGACACCCTCTTTTGAAGTGGTTATCTTGAAGCCAACCTTGGAAGGTTTCTTCGTGCTTGGGTCAACCAAAGCCACGTTCGAGATGTGGATCGGCGCTTCCATAGTTTCGATACCACCGGTCTTGCCGCCACGCTCGGACTGACCGACGCGATTGTGCTTCTTGACCATGTTCACACCCTCAACGATGACCTTGTCGGTCTCCTTGATGACTTTTAGAACCAGGCCCTGCTTGCCGCGGTAACCACCGCGATCTTGCTTGCCACCTGTGATGACCTCAACGAGGTCGCCTTTTTTAATTTTTGCCATGATTTACACAACCTCCGGCGCTAGCGAGATGATCTTCATGAAACGCTTTTCGCGTAGCTCGCGACCAATTGGTCCAAAAATACGGGTTCCACGAGGTTCGCCGTCAGCCTTGATAATGACCGCTGCGTTCTCGTCGAACTTTACGTAAGAACCATCTGCACGCCTAGTTTCCTTGACGGTGCGAACGATGACAGCTCTTACGACTTCACCCTTTTTGACGTTTCCGCCTGGGATGGCGTCCTTGACCGAGGCGACGATAGTGTCGCCAATACCCGCGTAACGACGGGTGGAACCACCCAGTACGCGAATTGTCAGGAGCTCCTTGGCGCCCGAGTTATCGGCCACCTTGACCCTGGATTCTTGCTGTAGCACTTTTTTTCTCCTTGCTTAGTGAATAACGATTCCGACCGTTATTCGCGGGGTGTGTTACTTAGCCTTTTCGAGGATCTCGACTAGGCGCCAGTTCTTTGTTGCCGCAATCGGGCGAGTCTCGTCAATTACCACGAGGTCACCAATTCCAGCGCTATTTGTTTCGTCATGTGCCTTTACCTTCTTGGACACGCGAAGCACCTTGCCGTAAAGCGGGTGCTTCTTGCGGTCTTCAAGCAAGACAACGATGGTCTTATCCATCTTGTCCGAAACTACGTAGCCTTGACGTGACTTGCGGTAGCCGCGAGTCACTTCCTTTATTACCTTCGGGGTCTTAGCTTTCTTTGGCTTAGCTACCTTAGGAGCTGCAGCTTTAGCTGCTGGCTTTGCCGCTGCCTTTGCAGCAGGCTTTGCAGCCGCTTTGGCGGCTGGCTTTGCTGCAGCTTTAACTGCTGGCTTGGTTTCTTCTGCCATTTTTATGCCTCTTCCGTCTTGGCTGCAGCCTCTTCAACGGCTGGCTTCTTCTTGGTAGCAGCCTTCGCAGGTGCTGGAACCGGAACCGCACGAATACCCAGTTCACGCTCGCGCATGATTGTGTAAATGCGAGAAACATCGCGCTTGACCGCTCTGACTCGACCATGCGCATCTAGTTGGCCAGTAGCCGACTGGAAGCGCAGGTTGAATAGTTCTTCCTTGGCCTTACGAAGCTCTTCTACCAAAACCGAAGATTCGATTTTGTCTAGATCCTGTGGGGATAGGTTTTTTGAACCGATCATTATGCGTCACCTTCTTCACGCTTGATGATGCGAGCCTTCAGCGGGAGCTTGTGGATCGCACGAGTCAAAGCCTCTTTGGCAATGTCCTCTGATACACCGCTTAGCTCGAAGAGCACGCGGCCAGGCTTTACGTTTACTACCCACCACTCAGGAGAGCCCTTACCGGAACCCATTCGGGTTTCAGCTGGCTTCTTGGTTAGGGAGCGGTCAGGGAACACGTTAATCCAGACTTTTCCACCACGCTTGATGTGGCGAGTCATGGCAATACGTGCTGCCTCAATCTGACGGTTGGTTAGGTAGGCAGACGTTGTTGCCTGAATACCCCATTCACCGAACGAGACCTTAGTTCCACCGGTTGCATGGCCACGACGCTTCGGGCTGTGCTGCTTACGGTGCTTTACTTTTCTAGGAATCAGCATTATTTGGCTTCACTTCCTGCTGCTAGTGGAGCAGCGTCGCCCTGACGAGGACCACGACGGCCAGCACCAGGTGCACCCTGGCGAGGACCACGCTGAGTAGCCTGCTGTGCAGCAAGCTCACGTGCAGTCATGTCGCCGTTGTAGATCCAAACCTTCACACCGATTCGACCGAATGTGGTCTTGGCCTCGTAGAAGCCATAGTCGATGTTTGAACGAAGAGTGTGTAGTGGAACTCGACCTTCGCGGTAGAACTCACTGCGAGACATTTCAGCGCCGCCCAAACGGCCAGAACACTGAATTCTGATGCCCTTAGCACCGGAACGAAGTGCTCCCTGAATTCCCTTACGCATTGCACGACGGAAGGCAACACGAGCAGCTAGCTGCTCGGCAACGCCCTGCGCGACAAGCTGTGCGTCAGATTCTGGGTTCTTGACCTCGAGGATGTTGAGCAAAACCTGCTTGCTAGTTAGTGCCTCAAGCTCAGTGCGAAGAGTTTCTGCCTCGGCTCCACGGCGGCCGATTACCAAACCTGGACGAGCAGCGAAGATGTCGACGCGGACTCGGTCACGGGTTCGCTCTAGCTCAATGCGGCTGATGCCGGCACGGTCTAGCTTCTCCTGAAGGTAGGTGCGGATTTTGACATCCTCGACCACGTAGTCGGCGTAGCGCTGACCCTTCTTGGTGGAGTCTGCAAACCAGCGTGAGCGGTGCTCAGTGGTAATTCCCAGGCGGAAGCCGTAGGGATTGACTTTTTGACCCATGACTACTTACCTGCCTTTGCAAACTCGTCTGGAGTAGATACAACCACTGTGATGTGGCTGGTGCGCTTGTTGATTCGGAATGCTCGGCCCTGAGCACGAGGACGGAACCTTTTCAAGGTCACTCCCTCATCTACAAAAGCCTTCGAGATGATTAGGTCATCAACGTCCACAATTGCACCGGCGGCCTCGCCCTTTACCTGGGCGTTGGCAACTGCTGAGGCGACTAGCTTGTAGATCGGCTCAGATGCTGACTGTGGAGCAAACTTCAAAATACCCAATGCCTCGGTGGCTTGCTTGCCACGAATCAGGTTGACTACACGTCTGGCCTTCATTGGGGTCACGCGGATGTTACGCAGCTTGGCGATCGCTTCCATCGTTATTCCTTCTTGTCCTAGGCGCCCCGGCTTAGCCGCGGCGACCCTTCTTGTCGTCCTTCACGTGACCACGGAAGGTTCGGGTGGGTGCAAATTCGCCAAGCTTGTGGCCAACCATGTTCTCGGTTACGAAAACTGGGATGTGCTTGCGGCCATCGTGAACGGCAATGGTGTGTCCCAGCATCGCTGGAACAATCATTGAGCGACGTGACCAGGTCTTGATTACGTTCTTGCTGGAGGCCTCGTTCTGAACACGCACCTTTTTCATTAGGTGCTCGTCTACGAAGGGACCCTTCTTCAAACTTCTTGGCATCTAAAGATCTCCTACTTCTTGCCGGCGTAACGACGACGAACGATTTGCTTGTCTGATGGAAGGTTTGGCTTGCGAGTGCGGCCCTCTTTTTGGCCCCAAGGTGTAACTGGGTGACGTCCACCGGAAGTCTTACCCTCACCACCACCGTGTGGGTGATCCACTGGGTTCATGGCAACACCACGAACTGTTGGGCGAACACCCTTCCAGCGCTTACGTCCTGCTTTACCCCAGTTGATGTTTGACTGCTCGGCGTTGCCGACCTCACCAATGGTTGCTCGGCAGCGGGCATCAACGTTGCGGATTTCGCCAGATGGCAATCTCAGCTGAGCGTTGTCGCCTTCCTTGGCAACCAAACGAACCGAAGCACCTGCCGAACGAGCCATCTTGGCTCCTCCGCCTGGCTTTAGCTCGATGGCGTGGATAACAGTTCCCACTGGGATGTTCTTTAGAGGCAAGTTGTTGCCCGGCTTAATGTCGGCCTGTGCGCCCTGCTCGATGGCATCGCCCTGGTTTAGCTTGTTAGGGGCAATGATGTAGCGCTTGGTGCCATCAATGTAGTGCAACAACGCAATGCGAGCGGTGCGGTTCGGGTCATACTCAATGTGAGCAACCTTGGCCGGAACACCGTCTTTGTCATGACGACGGAAGTCGATAACGCGGTACTGACGCTTGTGACCGCCACCGATGTGGCGAGTGGTGATGCGACCGTTTGAGTTACGTCCACCAGTCTTAGGAAGAGGTCGCAAAAGCGACTTCTCCGGAGTGGAACGAGTCAGCTCAGTAAAGTCTGCAACTGAAGAGCCACGGCGACCAGGAGTCGTTGGCTTGTACTTACGAATGCCCATGAGTATTCCCCTTAACCGATGTAGGTAAAGATGTCGATGGAACCCGACTTCAAGGAGACAATGGCGCGCTTGGTGTCCTTGCGCTTACCCATGCCGAAGCGAGTTTTGCGGGTCTTGCCCACGCGGTTTAGTGTGTTGATTGAATCAACCTTCACGCTAAAAATTTCTTCTATGGCCTGCTTGATCTCGGTCTTGTTAGAGCGAGTGTCGACCTCGAAGGTGTACTTACCCTCATCAATAAGCGCATAAGACTTCTCCGAAATGATCGGCTTGATGATTATGTCGCGGGGGTTTTTCTTGATGTCGGTCATGTTTATGCCTCCTCGATAACATCTGTAACAACAGCGGACTCAACGAACGATGCCATTGCGGCCGCAGTGAAAACGAGGTCTTCAGCGTGCAGAACGTCATACGCATTCAGCTGGTCAGCTGGAATGACGTGGACGGACGGCAAGTTGCGAAGTGACTTGTAGGAAAGCTCGTCTTCACGGCTCAAGACAACCAAGATGTTTCTTGAGGTTGCAACCTGAGCCAGGAAGCTAGCAGCTGCCTTGGTCGAAGGTGCATCGCCAATCGCAAACTGGTCAATAACGTGAATGCGGCCATTCCTTGCGCGGTCTGAAAGCGCTCCGCGAAGAGCTGCAGCAATCATCTTTTTAGGAGTGCGCTGTGAGTAGTCGCGAGGCTTTGGTCCGTGAATAATTCCACCACCGCGGTGCTGAGGCATACGGATCGATCCCTGACGGGCGCGACCGGTTCCCTTTTGCTTGAACGGCTTGCGTCCAGAACCAGATACCTCGCCACGGCGAAGTGTCGACTGTGTTCCCTGGCGAGCTGCTGCGAGCTGAGCAACAACTACCTGGTGAATCAGTGGAACGTTGGTCTGAACATCAAAGATTGATCCAGGAAGGTCCACAGAACCGGACTTCTTACCCTTTACGTCGATTAGGTCAACTGTAGGCATTAGTCAGTCTCCTTTACTGCGTTACGAACGAATACCAACTGGCCCTTAGGACCTGGCACTGCACCCTTTATCAAAAGCAGACCCTTTTCAAGGTCAACGCCGTGAAGGGTGAGGTTCAATGTGGTTACTCGATCTGTTCCCATGCGACCAGGCATCTTCTTGCCCTTGAGAACGCGGGAAGGAGTAGTACCTGCTCCAACGGAACCAGGCTTACGGTGGTTCTTGTGAGCACCGTGGCTGGCGTGGATACCGGAGAAGCCGTGACGCTTCATAACACCGGCAAAACCTTTACCCTTGCTGGTTCCAACAACGTCCAACTTCGAGCCAACCTCGAAGATGTCAACGCCGATGGCTTGGCCAACGGTGTAGGTGTCAGTGTCAGCCGTACGGATTTCTGCAAGGAAGCGACGAGGTGTGGAACCGGCCTTAGCAAAGTGACCAGTCGTAGGCTTGTCTACTTTGCGGGGTTCGATTGCGCCATATGCAAGCTGAATTGCTGCATAGCCGTCTTTTTCTAAATTCTTGATTTGAGTGATGACGTTCTCGCCAGCCTCAACGACTGTGATCGGAACAAGCTTGTTGTCCGCGTCCCAGCCCTGTGTCATGCCGAGCTTCTTGCCCAGCAGTCCCTTTACGGTTCTAGTATTTACAGTCATTTCGCAATCCTTAGAGCTTGATCTCGATGTTGACATCTGCTGGGAGGTCCAGGCGCATCAGCGAATCGACCGCTTTAGGAGTCGGGTCGATAATGTCAATGAGACGCTTGTGGGTACGCATCTCAAAGTGCTCACGGCTGTCCTTGTACTTGTGAGGCGATTGGATAACCGTCACAATGTTTTTCTCGGTAGGAAGTGGTACTGGACCAACTACCTTGGCACCGGCGCGTATGACTGTATCGACGATTTTCCTCGCCGACGCGTCGATGACCTCGTGGTCATACGACTTCAGTCGAATGCGGATCTTGTTAGCCGCCATGATGACTGCCTTCCGTATCTAGGTGACCTATCGGTCACAGAGTTTTACAGCCAATTCATCTGCGAGAACGCAAACTTCATTGCTGCCGTGATGCTGATGCACTGTTTTTATGTCAACGCCCTATTTCTAGAGCTCTGTCCGAGAAAGTCAATCTCGATTCCCGCGATAAAACTCGCGAAAAACCAAGGAGAAGATCTCAGATAAGTTTTGTTGGCTCTTAGCTGCGGAAGGCCCAGTTACCTGTGCACAAATCCAGCAGTGGTTTACGCACAAGGCGCAAATACTCACGAACTCGTCAATCTTGCCACAGTTCGGGGGGTCGGTGCAAGTTAAAAGTCGCCCAATATCTTGGCTTTGGCCAGATTATTGCCGCCGCAGCCCGCTGAGCGAATATTTCCGGTTCGAAAGGGCCTGATCGCAAGAATCACGGTTAAAAAGCAAACCCCGCAAGTTTCCCTGCGGGGTTTCCAGTCAAGTTGTCGTTATGACTACTTGGTGACCTTTGTAACGGTACCGGCACCTACGGTGCGGCCACCCTCACGGATCGCGAAACGTAGTCCCTCTTCCATCGCGATTGGCTGGATTAGCTCCACGCCCATCTCGGTGGTGTCGCCAGGCATAACCATTTCGGTACCAGCTGGCAAGGTGATAACACCAGTTACGTCAGTGGTACGGAAGTAGAACTGCGGACGGTAGTTCGCGTAGAACGGGTTGTGACGGCCACCCTCATCCTTAGCAAGGATGTAGACGTTGGCGTCAAAGTTGGTGTGAGGAGTGATCGAACCTGGCTTACATACAACCTGGCCACGCTCAACGTCCTCGCGCTTGGTTCCACGCAATAGAAGTCCAACGTTCTCGCCGGCCTCTGCGTAGTCAAGTAGCTTGCGGAACATTTCAATTCCGGTAACTGTGGTCTTCTGCTTGTCGCGGATTCCAACGATTTCTACTTCGTCGTTTACGTTTACAGTTCCGCGCTCGACCTTACCGGTGATAACGGTTCCACGACCAGTGATAGTAAACACGTCCTCAACAGGCATTAGGAATGCCTTGTCGATGTCGCGCTTAGGCTCTGGAATGTGTGCGTCACAAGCCTTGATTAGCTCGTAAACCTTCTCGGCCCAAACTGGGTCACCCTCAAGTGCCTTTAGAGCTGATACCTGGACAACTGGAGCGTCATCACCTGGGAACTCGTACTTGGAAAGAAGTTCGCGAACTTCAACCTCGACAAGCTCAAGAATTTCAGAATCGTCGACCATGTCGGACTTGTTTAGAGCAACAACGATGTAAGGAACTCCAACCTGACGAGCAAGAAGCACGTGCTCCTTGGTCTGAGGCATTGGTCCATCAGTTGCAGCAACAACCAAGATTGCGCCGTCCATCTGGGCAGCTCCGGTAATCATGTTCTTGATGTAGTCAGCGTGACCCGGTGCGTCTACGTGAGCGTAGTGACGCACATCGGTCTGGTACTCAACGTGTGAGATGTTGATAGTGATACCGCGCTGCTTCTCCTCTGGGGAGTTGTCGATCTGATCGAACGCATAGCTGTCGTTCAGATCAGGGAACTTGTCGTGCAGAACTTTTGTAATTGCCGCAGTCAGAGTGGTCTTACCGTGGTCGACGTGACCAATGGTTCCGATGTTGACGTGCGGCTTTGTGCGCTCGAATTTCGCCTTAGCCATTTTGGGTCCTCCTGATGGATCCGTAGTAAATCATCGACCGGTGGGCCGACTCTGATTGGGTTTTACAGAATTTCTATCTTAGTCAAGTTTAAGTAGTTTTTACTACTCGCCTTTGGCCTTCTGTACGATTTCGTCAGCAACTGCCTTCGGAACTTCTGCGTAAGTGTCGAACGTCATTGAGTAGACGGCTCGACCAGAAGTCTTCGAACGGAGGTCACCAACGTAACCAAACATCTCCGAAAGTGGCACTAGGGCGCGAATAACTTTCACACCGGTAGCCTCTTCCATCGACTGTATCTGCCCGCGTCGTGAGTTTAGGTCTCCGATTACGTCTCCCATATATTCTTCTGGGGTACGAACTTCGACTGCCATCAACGGCTCGAGTAGAACTGGGTCTGCCAATCGAGCGGCCTCTTTAAAGACCATCGATCCGGCAAGCTTAAACGCCATTTCTGACGAGTCAACATCGTGGTAAGCACCATCTAGCAAGGTGGCCTTCACTCCAACGACTGGGTATCCAGCTAGTACACCGGACTGCATTGCGTCCTTCATGCCGGCGTCAACCGACGGGATGTACTCGCGTGGCACGCGACCACCGGTTACGGCGTCTACGAATTCATAAATCGTGTCACCCTCAACAGCTAGAGGCTCAAGCTTAATTTGCACCTTGGCAAACTGACCAGAACCACCGGTCTGCTTCTTGTGGGTGTAGTCGTGCTTTAGAACGGCACGACGGATTGTCTCGCGATAAGCAACCTGTGGCTTACCGACGTTGGCCTCAACACCGAACTCACGGCGCATACGGTCAACCAAAATATCCAAGTGAAGCTCGCCCATTCCAGAAATAATCGTCTGGCCGGTGTCAATGTCGTTCACAACGCGGAATGTTGGGTCTTCTTCAGCAAGCTTCTGAATAGCAATTCCAAGCTTTTCCTGGTCAGACTTTGTCTTTGGCTCAATGGCCACGGAGATAACTGGCTCCGGGAAGGTCATCGACTCAAGCACAATCTGGTTGTCCAAATCGCACAAAGTATCACCGGTAGTGGTGTCCTTCAGGCCAATGGCTGCATAGATGTGGCCAGCGGTAACACCGCTGATAGGAATTTCCTTGTTGGCGTGCATCTGGAAAACTTTTCCGATGCGCTCCTTGCGTCCCTTTGTTGAGTTCGCAACAGCATCGCCGGCGTTAGCCTTTCCGGAGTAAACCCGGATGTAGGTAAGGCGACCAAAGAATGGGTGGGTAACAACCTTGAACGCAAGAGCCGCAAAAGGCTCGTTGGTGTCAGGCTTACGAGTGATTCGCTTTTCCTCGTCGCGAGGATCTCCACCCTCAACGCTTGCAACGTCAAGTGGTGATGGAAGGTAGTCCAAGACAGCATCCAGCATTGGCTGAACACCCTTGTTCTTGAAAGCAGAACCACAGAGAATCGGGTAAGCAGCGCTTGTAACTGTCAGCTTACGAATTGCCTCTTTGATTTCGGCAACAGTCATCTCTGTGCCGTTGAAGTACTTCTCCATTAGTTCGTCAGAAGTATCGGCAACAGCCTCAATTAGCTGGGCGCGGTACTCGTCGGCCTTGGCCTGCATGTCAGCTGGAATCGGCTCGATTTCGTACTTCGCGCCCATTTCAACGTCTCCACGCCAGGTTAGAGCGCGCATCTCAACTAGGTCGATTACACCTTCAAAGTCATTCTCTGCTCCGATTGGAAGCTGAATAACCAATGGCTTAGCACCTAGTCGATCAATAATGGTCTTCACGGTGAAGTAAAAATCAGCACCTAGCTTGTCCATCTTGTTTACAAAACAAATGCGAGGAACGCTGTACTTGTCAGCCTGACGCCAAACGGTCTCGGACTGAGGCTCAACACCCTCTTTACCATCGAACACAGCAACGGCACCGTCTAGGACGCGCAGTGAACGCTCGACCTCAACGGTGAAGTCAACGTGACCCGGGGTGTCGATGATGTTGATCTGGTTCTCTTTCCAGAAACAGGTTGTCGCGGCAGAGGTGATAGTGATTCCACGCTCTTGCTCTTGCTCCATCCAGTCCATCTGAGATGCACCATCGTGAGTTTCACCGATCTTGTGAGTGATACCCGTGTAGAACAGGATTCGCTCAGTCGCGGTTGTCTTACCGGCGTCAATGTGCGCCATGATGCCGATGTTACGAACCTTGTTCAGGTCAGTGAGCACGTCTTGTGCCACGGTTGCCTCCGAAGAAATTTATTGACTAGGGGTTTGGTGCTTGTGCCACCAAGGATCAAGATCCTCGATGCCAGTTTTTGGTTTTTACCAGCGGTAGTGAGCGAAGGCCTTGTTGGCCTCAGCCATCTTGTGAGTGTCCTCGCGACGCTTCACAGCAGCACCAAGGCCGTTGGAAGCATCAAGAATTTCATTCATCAAACGCTCGGTCATGGTCTTTTCACGACGCTGCTTAGCAAACTGAACCAACCAACGCATAGCCAAGGTGTTAGCACGGTGGCTCTTAACCTCGATTGGCACCTGGTAAGTCGAGCCACCAACACGGCGAGAACGAACCTCGACTGTTGGGCGAACGTTATCCAAAGCCTTCTTTAGAAGAACTACTGGGTCGTCGCCGGTCTTGACGTTGGTGCCCTCTAGAGCACCGTAAACGATTTTCTCCGCGATTGACTTCTTACCGTCAAGCAGAATTTTGTTGACTAGTTGCGAAACAACTGGGGAACCGTAAACCGGATCCATAGCGACTGGGCGCTTAGCTATTGGGCCTTTACGAGGCATTACTTACCCTTCTTTGCGCCGTAGAGGCTACGAGCCTGCTTACGGTCTTTTACTGCCTGAGTATCCAGAGCACCACGAATAATCTTGTAACGAACACCTGGCAGGTCCTTCACGCGACCACCACGGATAAGCACCATCGAGTGCTCTTGAAGGTTGTGACCTTCGCCCGGAATGTACGCGGTTACCTCGGTACCGTTTGACAGCTTGACACGTGCCACCTTACGAAGCGCCGAGTTCGGCTTCTTTGGGGTGGTGGTGTACACACGGGTGCATACACCGCGCTGCTGCGGGTTAGCCTTTAGGGCTGGAGCCTTGGTCTTGGTGACCTTTGGGCTGCGTCCCTTGCGAACCAACTGCTGAATTGTTGGCACTTGTTCTCCTCGTTCATTAATCTTTGGCGCGCCAGAACGGCGCTTTATAACCAAAGGTTTTGGCCGTGATCTCGAACATTCACGAGAGCTGGCCTGATACATGCAGTTGCATGACCAGCCCTAAGCATACCCGTAGCCCGTGAGAACGGTCAAATGGTTTTTTAGTTGTCTTGGTTACTTCTCATCGATTGCAAATGGATCAGAAACACTCAGGCTGAGCTCCTGCGAGTCTAGATCGGTTGGGTCGTAACCCTGGTCCGACCAGATTCGGTTTGGATAGCGCTCGGCTTTCGCCTCTTCTGTTCCATCTACTTCGAAGTTTCGGTAAGTCAATAGTCCAGTTCCGGCTGGAATTAGCTTTCCGATGATCACGTTTTCCTTTAGACCAACAAGCCTGTCCTCACGGCGATCTAGCGCCGCTTGGGTTAGGACTCGAGTGGTCTCCTGGAAGGATGCGGCCGATAGCCAAGACTGAGCAGCAAGTGAAGCACGGGTCATACCCATTACCTCTTGACGAGCACTGGCTGGACGATTGCCCTGCGCAACTGCTTGACGGTTCTTGCCTGCAAAGCTCTGGCGATCAATAATCTCACCCGGAAGCATGTTGGTGTCTCCAGAATCAATTACGGTCACCTTGTTCAACATCTGACGAACAATTACCTCGAGGTGCTTGTCGTGCAAAGGAACACCCTGAGAGCCATAGATAGCCTGAACACCGCGAATGATTTCCGCAGCCGCTTCACGCGAACCACGAATCATCAAAACCTCGTGTGGAATTGGAGTTCCATCAACCAGGTAGTCTCCGGCGTCAACCATGTCACCCTTTTGAACCACTAGGTCGCCAACTGAGGCAACTACAGTGATTGGAAGGTAAGGACTTAGCTTCTTGAAGGTCTTGGATGCAGTACGGCTGAAGCTGTACTGAGTCGCAAGCGCCTCGGCTTCCTTCTCGGCCTTTTCACCCTGCGGGCGAACGTATACCTCGAAGCTCTTGGTTCCGGTTAGGGAAACCTTCTCAACGATGTCGACTTGACCGGCCCAGAATGCCATAACAGCAACCTTGCCGGCTTGACGCCAGCCAACGCGAGCTTCTAGAAGGTCAGTAACACCGTTTAGGCCCTGTGTGATGTCATAGGAAATCAGACGCTCAACACGAACCTTCTGGCCACCAATCGACTTCAGAATGGTCTGCTTCTTGGCGCTCGATGCAGCTCCACCGGTGTGGAAGGTACGCATTGTTAGCTGAGTACCAGGCTCACCGATTGACTGAGCAGCGATGATTCCAATTGCCTCACCAATAGTTACCTTTTGGTTTGTGGCCAATGAAACACCGTAGCAAGCCGCGCAGATGCCGCTTTCAGCCTCGCAAGTTAGAACGGAGCGCACAGTTATTGTCTCGACTCCGGCTTCCTTGATTCGTCTGGCCGCAGAGTGATCAATGTTGACGCCAGCTGCAAGAAGAACTGTCTTGCCCTGCTTGATGTCGACAAGATTCGTACGACCAACGATTGAAAGCTCAACCTGCTCTTGGTCTAGAAGATCCTTGTCCAGACCCTTGGTGGTTCCACAGTCCTCAATCTGAATGATGACATCCTGTGCAACGTCGACCAAACGACGGGTTAGGTAACCCGCGGCAGCAGTCTTCATGGCGGTGTCAGCGTTACCCTTACGGGCACCGGTAGCGTTAATGAAGTACTCGTGAGGGGTTAGACCCAGTAGGTAGTTACCCTTCACTGGCATCGGAGCAAAGTCACCTGATGAAGTTGCAACCGGTCCACGCATACCCATGATGGAACGAATCTGCAGCCAGTTACCCCTGGCACCAGATGTGACCATCTTGTAGATCGCGTTGTCGGTCGGGATCGATTCGCGCAGTAGCTGCTCGATTTCGGCGGTCTCCTTGAACCAAAGTGCTCCAAGCTCGTCACGACGCTCGAGGTCAGACTTCAGACCGTTGTCGAACGCTTCCTGAATCTTGGTGTGAGCCTTCTCGGCCTTCAGAATCCTGGAAGCTCGCTCCTTGTCGAAGGTGCCCTTCGGGTCAAAGTTGGCATCGGAGATAGCCATCGAAACGCCGGCACGGGTTGCCCAGTGGAATCCGGCATCCTTCAAAGCATCCAGGGAAAGTGCAACTTCGGTGCGGCTGAAAAGCTCGACCAAGTCAGAAACGATCTGGCCCAGTTCCTTCTTGCCGACCTGCATCTCCACGAATGGGTATGAAAGAGGAAGTGTCTCGTTGAATAGCGCACGACCGAATGTGGTCTCGCGCAATTCACCTTCGATACGAATACGAACCTTGGCACCTAGATCAAGTCCACCAATGTCAAAGGCCATCTGGGCCTCTCCCATTGAGGTGAAAGCTAGGCCCTCACCGGTACCGCCAGGAACTTCAGCGGTTAGGTGGAAGAGCCCAATGATCATGTCCTGGGTAGGAGTAGCAACCGGACGTCCGTCCGATGGCTTCAAAATGTTGTTAGAAGCAAGCATCAAGATGCGAGCCTCGGCCTGAGCCTCAACTGACAACGGAAGGTGAACAGCCATCTGGTCACCGTCGAAGTCGGCGTTGAAAGCAGCACAAACAAGCGGGTGAAGCTGAATAGCCTTACCCTCAACTAGCTGTGGCTCGAATGCCTGGATTCCCAAACGGTGCAAGGTAGGCGCACGGTTTAGTAGCACCGGACGCTCGCGAATAACTTCCTCAAGAACTCCCCATACCTGTGGGCGGCTTCTCTCAACCATGCGCTTAGCGCTCTTGATGTTCTGGGCAAGGCCCATGTCAACAAGACGCTTCATTACATATGGCTTGAATAGCTCAAGTGCCATCAGCTTTGGAAGTCCACACTGGTGAAGCTTCAACTGCGGTCCAACCACGATTACGGAACGACCGGAGTAGTCAACTCGCTTACCCAGAAGGTTCTGACGGAAACGACCCTGCTTACCCTTTAGAAGATCGGATAGTGACTTCAACGCACGGTTACCGGTTCCGGTGACAGCGCGACCGCGGCGACCGTTGTCAAACAGCGCGTCAACGGCTTCCTGAAGCATGCGCTTCTCGTTGTTCAAGATGGTCTTTGGAACAGCGCCTAGATCAACGAATCGCTTTAGACGGTTATTACGGTTGATCACCCTGCGGTAAAGGTCGTTTAGATCGCTGGTCGCGAAGCGGCCACCGTCTAGCTGAACCATTGGGCGAATCTCCGGAGGTAGTACCGGAAGAACCGATAGCACCATGGAAGTTGGAGGGGTACCGGACTGAGCAAAGCTGTTTACAACCTTCAGGCGCTTGATGGCCTGAGTCTGCTTTGAGCCCTTGGTGGTTGCAATCTCGGCACGCAATTCTGCAGCGGCGCCCTCAAGATCGAATGCAGCCAATACCTGCAATACTGCCTCGGCACCGATTGAAGTTATTACGTAGTCGGAGAAGTAGTAATCGAAGTAGTCAAAGACCACGTCGTTTGGCATTAGCTGACCGACTTCAGCCGTCAGGAACATGCGCCATGCCAACTGCTCCTTGTGCAGGTTTGCTGGACGCTCTAGACGTGCGTACTCGCGGACAATCTTGTCCACCTTCTTTTTGATGTCGGCAATCAATTTCTTGATCTTCTTGGCCTCATCGGTGGTGCGAACAACGGTGTCGTCCTGCTCTTCGTCAGACATCTGAGCTAATGCCCGAACCGACCAGAATGCATCTGCATCCTTTTCCTCTGAGTCAATTAGCTGCTCAAGGCTCTTGGAGAACTGCTTCTCGATCCAACGAGGTGCCTCCCAGAACTTGTTGGAGATCTGCATTACCAAGCCAAGTTCGCGCATTGCTGCGATTTCTTCGCCGGCTGCAGCCTCAAACTCTTCGTCACGAGCATCAATTAGAGCCCGAATACGGGTTACGTACTCGTCGCGAACTAGGTCATACTCTGCGGTTCGCATCTCGTGGTCAATGTCCATGACACGGTAAGCGGCAAAGTAAATGATCTTCTCTAGGTCTTTTGGTGCCATGTTCAATAGGTAACCCAGGCGCGATGGAACACCCTTGAAGTACCAGATGTGAGTGACAGGAGCGGCTAGCTCGATGTGACCCATGCGCTCACGACGAACCGAGGACTTTGTTACCTCTACGCCACAACGCTCACAGACAATTCCCTTGAAGCGAACTCGCTTGTACTTACCGCAAGAGCACTCCCAGTCCTTGGTTGGACCAAAGATCTTCTCGCAGAAGAGGCCGTCTTTTTCCGGCTTTAGAGTTCGGTAGTTGATGGTCTCAGGCTTCTTTACTTCACCTGATGACCAAGAGCGGATTTCCTCCGAGGTGGCAAGACCTACCCGAAGAGCACTGAAGTTTTCTACTTTCACAGACATATGTTTATTTCCTTCTGAAAATTCGAGATTCGGAATTACTGGTAGGTGTTGAAGTCGGAGTCAGATGACAATTGCTCGTTGCGGCTCAGGTTGATGCCCAGTTCCTCAGCGGCGCGGTCGTTTTCAAACGCCTCGTCCTTCAGAACAACAACTTGACCCTTGTTGTCGATTACCTCGACGTTTAGGCCCAGTGACTGCATTTCCTTTGCCAGTACTCGGAAGGATTCCGGAATACCAGGTGCCTGAATGTTCTCGCCCTTGACGATTGCCTCGTAGGTTCGAACACGGCCGGCGATGTCGTCCGACTTGATGGTCAGTAGCTCCTGGAGAGTGTGCGCTGCGCCGTAAGCCTGCAGTGCCCAAACTTCCATCTCACCAAATCGCTGTCCACCGAACTGAGCCTTACCACCGAGTGGCTGCTGAGTAATCATGGAGTAAGGACCGGTGGAACGAGCGTGAATCTTGTCATCAACCAAGTGGTGCAGCTTCAACATGTACTTCACGCCAACAGCAATTGGCATTGGGTATGGCTCGCCGGAGCGACCATCGAAGAGGTTGGCTTTACCGCTGCCGTCGATTAGGCGGTTGCCGTCTTGGTTTGGCAAGGTGTGATCCAGAAGACCGGCAACCTGGTTCTTGGTTGCACCGTCGAATACCGGGGTCGCTACCTTCGTTCCAGCTGGGGACTTGAAGAGGTCCTTAGACATCTCGTCTGCCCACTTAGCAACTCCGGAAACATCCCAGCCCTGGCGGCAAACCCAACCAAGGTGGCTCTCAAGAACCTGACCGAAGTTCATTCGACCAGGAATACCCAGTGGGTTCAATACGATGTCAACCGGAGTTCCGTCTTCCATGAACGGCATGTCCTCGACAGGCAAGATTTTGGCGATAACACCCTTGTTGCCGTGGCGGCCAGCAAGCTTGTCACCCTCGGTAATCTTTCGCTTCTGGGCGATGTAAACGACTACGCGCTTGTTCACGCCGGCACCGAGCTCGTCGCCCTCTTCAGCGTCAAATACCTTGACGCCAATGATGGTTCCCTGCTCGCCGTGTGGCACCTTCAAAGAGGTGTCGCGAACTTCACGAGATTTCTCGTTGAAGATCGCACGCAATAGTCGCTCCTCAGCTGAAAGCTCAGTCTCACCCTTAGGTGTGACTTTTCCAACCAGGATGTCACCCGGACGAACTTCGGCTCCGATGCGGATAATTCCACTCGCATCTAGCTGAGCAAGAGCTTCAACCGAGATGTTTGGAAGATCAGAAGTGATTTCTTCGGCACCAAGCTTGGTGTCTCTGGCATCAACTTCGTACTCTTCGATGTGGATTGAGGAAAGAGTGTCGTTCTTGACTAGCTCCTGGCTCAGGATGATGGCGTCCTCAAAGTTGTAACCCTCCCACGGCATGAATGCCACGAGCAGGTTCTTTCCAAGCGCTAGCTCACCATTCTCAGTAGATGGACCGTCGGCCAAAACATCACCCTTTTCAACCCGCTGGCCGATTTCGATAATCGCCTTCTGGTTGATTGCGGTGCCCTGGTTCGAGCGGTCAAACTTGCGAAGTGTGTAGTTTGAGCGCGATCCATCGTCGTTCATAACCACTATCTGGTCAGCGTCTATCTCTTCTACAACACCGTCGAGCTCATTGATTAGAACCGCACCGGAGTCAATCGCCGCTAGGCGCTCCATGCCGGTTCCAACAAGTGGACTTTCCGCCTCAAGAAGGGGAACAGCCTGACGCTGCATGTTGGCGCCCATCAAAGCACGTGACGAGTCATCGTGCTCAAGGAATGGAATCAACGAGGTTGAAACGCTGGCTAGCTGTCGAGGGGAAATGTCGATGTAATCTACGTCCTCGGCTGCAACCTCAACCATGTCTCCACGGAAGCGAGCAAACGCACGTGGTCCAACCAAAGTGCCATCAGCCTTCAAAGGAGTATCGGCTCCGGCGATAACCTTGCCTTCTTCTGCAGAAGCGTCAAGGTAATCGACCTTCTTGCCGACCTTGTTGTCCTTCACCAAACGGTAAGGAGTTTCAATGAAGCCAAAAGCGTTGATCTTGCTAAAAGCAGTTAGCGAACCGATAAGACCAATGTTCGGGCCTTCCGGAGTCTCAACAGGACACATACGTCCATAGTGAGAAGGGTGCACGTCACGGACCTCCATTTGGGCACGCTCACGAGCGATACCTCCCGGTCCAAGTGCTGACAAGCGACGCTTGTGAGCAAGACCGGCCAATGGGTTGTTCTGGTCCATAAACTGCGAAAGCTGGCTGGCACCAAAGAACTCTTTGATTGCCGAAACAACTGGTCGCAAGTTAATAAGTGTCTGCGGGGTGATCGCTTCGATGTCCTGCGTGGACATACGCTCGCGAACAACTCGCTCCATGCGGCTTAGGCCGATACGAACCTGGTTCTGAATCAACTCACCAACCGAACGAATACGACGGTTAGAGAAATCGTCGATGTCATCCGAGCTAACAACTAGGTCGACCTTCTTGCCCGCCATCTTCACATTGAACTCAGCGCGCTGAGTGTTCGAAGAAACGTTGTTGGCCAAGGTTAGGTCGAATAGCAACAGGTACTTCAAGGTTGCAACGATGTCCTCGTTGGTCAAAGTTGTGGTGTCTGCAGCCTGGTTGATGTTCAGCTTGCGGTTTAGCTTGTGACGACCCACGCGAGCCAAGTTGTAACGCTTGCCCTCGAAGTAGGTTGAACGCAACCAAGCCTCGGCAACTTCAGCACCGGCAGCTTCGCCGCGTACCTTGCGGTAAACCTCGCGAAGTGCGTCTTCCTTGGTAAGGATTCCGTTTGGGAAAACCTTTGACTCGTCATATTCAAGGGTGCGCTCGATGATGTCATCGTCGTAGCTAATACCCAGTGGGCTTGCAAGTGCTGCAGCCTTGATGTCTGAGAACTCAGCGCGAATTTCTTCCTTGGAGAAACCAAGAGCCTTCAAGAAGATTGTTGCTGAAACCTTGGTCTTGCGGTCAACCTGCACCTGCAAGATTGGCTTTCCGAACCTGGCGGCCGGCTTACGCTCGTCCTTGACCCACTCGGTCAAGAACTCTAGGTAAGAACCACGGCTTGGAATGATCTGGGCCTTGTTGTTTCTAACGTCAAGGTTTCCAGTGGTGTTGGTGGACACCGAGAAGTAAACACCTGGGGAACGAACTAGCTGAGAAACAACAACTCGCTCGGTTCCGTTAATAATGAATGTGCCCTTGCCGGTCATAACTGGGAAGTCACCCATGAACACGGTCTGGCTCTTGATTTCACCGGTCAAGTAGTTGGTGAACTCAGCCTTGATATATAGCGGCTTGGTGTAGCTCTTTCCCTTTTCCTTGCACTGGTCAGGAGTGTAGGTCGGGTCAAACAGCATTGGCTCTGAGAAGGAGAGCCCCATCTTCGCATCTTGAGCAGCGTTTGAGCTGTCCTCAATCGGGCTGATTTCTTCAAAGACCTCGTCTAGACCGGTCCTAGCATCCTTGCCGGCGATGTCACGCCATGCAGGGTTGCCGACCAACTGATCAAAGCTCTCCGTCTGAAGGGAGAGTAGATCTGGTATCTCGATCGGGTCTGGGTGCTTTGCAAAGGTTGGACGCATTGCTTGGCGAGAGTTTTTTGCGGACTTGATTGAACTAGCGTTTTTCGCAGCAGCCAAAGTTAATACCCCTAGGGTTCTCGTAATTTAGGCGGAAATCTGCATTCCTAAACCGATGACGCCAACATATGCATCACGCCAAAAAAACCGCTATTTATCTTCAAGGCATGGGTTAGGGAAGCAAACCTCAATCCTAAGGGGTGCATAGTGTGGCACGCAACTTAAATGTACGCAGGATAGTTATAAATGTGTGATGTTTTTGAGATTTAGCTAAAAACCAGAAAAACACCGCTTTTTAGACTCTGACGTGCCTGTAAGTCGACACCGCAGCAGCCAAGGTTGCAATCAGCGCGCCGACTCCCAGCACCAAAGGCGCAATTGCAAAGACATCGTCGATGCCAACAAAGCTAGTGAACGCCAGCTGAGTCGAAAGAATATCTGTCACGAAATATTGAGTCCCGAAGGCCACCGTCGCAATAGCCAACCCGCCTCCCACTAACGCCGCCAGCAAGCCCTCAAGAATAAATGGCAGCTGAATTGACAGGCTGGAAGCACCAACCAGACGCATAATTGCGATTTCTCGTCTTCTGGAAAAAGCACTTAGCCGAATTGTCGTCGTGGTCAATAGCGCGGCGCTGAAAAGCATTATTGCCGCTACGCCGCCCACGGCCAATGAGGAGATGTTTAGAAAGGTAATAATTTGGTCCAAGTAGCCGCGCTGATCTCGAACCTCGGCAACCCCCGGCTGACTGCTAAACGCTTCAACAATCAACTCAGTCTTATCTGGGTTTATTAGGTTCACCCAAAAAGCTTCATTCAGCTGTTCCGGCAGAAGATACTGAGCTGCGGATAAGTCTTCTGATTCGGCCAAGAACCTGTCAAATGCATCCTGCTGAGATTCAAAATAGAACGCTTCGATGTGTGGCGTCAGCGCTTGGCTTTTTAGAGATGCCTCCACTGCAGCTACCTGGCCCGCAGTTGCCACTCCGGCTGGGCACTGCTCTTCAGGCGAAAAGTCCGAGCATAGATAAATCGC
>CALGUV010000115.1 GCA_937920245.1 uncultured Microbacteriaceae bacterium | reverse complement strand
AAGACTAACCAACTTCTTTAACCTTCCGGCACTGGGCAGGCGTCAGCCCCCATACTTTTTCTTACGAATTAGCGGAGACCTGTGTTTTTGGTAAACAGTCGCCAGGGTCAATGTATTGCAACCCCCCTAAAGGGGTACCTCTTTTTCCGAAGTTACGAGGTAATTTTGCCGAGTTCCTTAGAGAGAGTTATCTCGCGCCCCTTGGTATGCTCTACCTACCTACCTGTGTCGGTTTCGGGTACAGGCATCTATAACTTATGATATTCCGAGCTTTTCTTGGAAGTATGACATCAACCACTTCAATACCTTGGTATTTCGTATTCACGCCTTAGCTCAGAGCGTTTTCGCCGCTCTTCAACACCTTTAACGCTTAAACCGGTAACCAACATCCGGCTGGTCTAGCCTTCTCCGTCCCTCGATATCAGCAATAGATGGTACGGGAATATTAACCCGTTGTCCATTAGCTACGCCTTTCGGCCTCGCCTTAGGTCCTGACTCACCCTCCGCGGACGAGCCTTCCGGAGGAAACCTTAGGTTTTCGGGGCATTGGATTCTCACCAATGTTTTCGCTACTCAAGCCGACATTCTCACTTCCACTTCGTCCACATCCGCTTACGCTAATGCTTCAATCTATTGTGGAACGCTCCCCTACCGATCTAAAAGATCCCACAGCTTCGGCAGATTACTTAGCCCCGTTCATTTTCGGCGCAGGTGCGCTTGATCAGTGAGCTATTACGCACTCTTTAAAGGATAGCTGCTTCTAGGCGAACCTCCTGATTGTCTCAGCATTCCCACATCCTTTATCACTTAGTAATCATTTAGGGGCCTTAGCTGGTGGTCTGGGCTGTTTCCCTCTTGACAATGGAGCTTATCCCCCACAGTCTTACTGGTTAGTTACACACTTAGTATTCAGAGTTTGCATCGATTTGGTACCGCGTTAGCAGCCCGCACCGAAACAGTGCTTTACCCCTAAGCTATAGCACTAACCGCTGCGCCTAAACGCATTTCGGGGAGAACCAGCTAGCTCCGGATTCGATTGGCATTTCACCCCTAACCACAACTCATCCGCTGATTTTTCAACATCAGTCGGTTCGTGCCTCCACTTAGTGTTACCTAAGCTTCACACTGGCCATGGTTAGATCATCCGGGTTCGGGTCTGTAAGCAGTGACCATCGCCCTATTCAGGCTCGCTTTCACTGTGGCTCCAGTATTTTCTACCTTAACCTGCCACTACCTACAAGTCGCCGGCTCATTCTTCAACAGGTACGAGGTCAGACGTTTAGTCGTCCTCCCACTGCTTGTAAGCTTAAGCTTTCATGTTCTATTTCACTCCCCTTCCGGGGTTCTTTTCACCTTTCCCTCACGGTACTGTTTCACTATCGGTCATTCAGG
>CALGUV010000114.1 GCA_937920245.1 uncultured Microbacteriaceae bacterium | reverse complement strand
TAGAGCACTACACTGATAATGTAGGGGTCAGCGGTTCAAATCCGCTCGGGACTACGTAGGTAGTTGTTGAAATTATGAAGGTTAAAATGAAGAGTAAGTAATTACTTGAAATTGAAGATTCAGATAGTCAACATTAAAACCTGGGGGATTAGCTCAGCTGGCTAGAGCGCCTGCCTTGCACGCAGGAGGTCAACGGTTCGACTCCGTTATTCTCCACCAGAAGCTAGAAGCTAGTGGCGTAAAGCCAAGAGCTAATGGCAAAAACACAGATGTGATTTGTAGAGGCAAATCAATTGGTTCAAGTCCAACACATCGGCTAGATTTAGCAGAAGTTATTTATGAAGTCATAAATAGTGGAGTTAGAAAAAGTTCTTTGACATATTGAAAATTAAGATTTAAAAGCAAATAAGAGCACACGGGGAATGCCTAGGCTCTCAGAGGCGAAGAAGGACGTGATAAGCTGCGATAAGCTTCGGGTAGTTGCAAATAAACTGTAATCCGAAGATTTCCGAATGGGGCAACCCTCTATATTGAAGATATAGAATCCTGCAAAGGAAGCTAACCCGGGGAACTGAAACATCTAAGTACCCGGAGGAAAAGAAAACAAAAGTGATTTCCGTAGTAGCGGCGAGCGAACTGGAATTAGCCCAAACCAATGAGATTTATCTTGTTGGGGTTGTAGGGCTGCAAACGTGATATATAATCCCAAGTAGAATTTTCTGGAAAGTGAAACCAAAGAAAGTGAAAGTCTTGTATACGTTAGGTTTATATATCTATGCAGTACCCTGAGTAGTGCGGGACTCGTGAAATCCTGTATGAATCAACCGGGACCATCCGGTAAGGCTAAATACTCCTGAGAGACCGATAGTGAACTAGTACCGTGAGGGAAAGGTGAAAAGAACCCTAAATAAGGGAGTGAAATAGTACCTGAAACCGTGTGCTTACAAGCGGTCGGAGCCCTTCGGGGTGACGGCGTGCCTTTTGCATAATGAGCCTACGAGTTACTGCTCACTGGCAAGGTTAAGTGCATTTATGCACGGAGCCGTAGCGAAAGCGAGTCTGAATAGGGCGAAAGTCAGTGGGCGTAGACGCGAAACCTTGTGATCTACCCATGAGCAGGTTGAAGCTTCTGTAATAGGAAGTGGAGGACCGAACCAGTATACGTTGAAAAGTGTTTGGATGACTTGTGGGTAGGGGTGAAAGGCCAATCAAACTAGGAAATAGCTCGTACTCCCCGAAATGTTTTTAGGAACAGCGTTGGAGTTAAGTTTTACGGAGGTAGAGCTACCAATTGGGCTAGGGGGCTTCACCGCCTACCAAACCCTGATGAACTCCGAATACCGTAAAATATATCCAGCAGTGAGGCAGTGGGTGCTAAGGTCCATTGCCGAGAGGGAAAGAACCCAGACCAGCAGCTAAGGTCCCTAAATCTATACTAAGTTGATCTAACGTTGTTTGATCGCTATGACAGCTAGGATGTTGGCTTGGAAGCAGCCATTCATTTAAAGAGTGCGTAACAGCTCACTAGTCGAGTGGTCGAGCGCGGAAAATAATCGGGCATCAAGTATAGTACCGAAGCTCTGGACTCGAAAGAGTGGTAGGGGAGCATTCTAATTTCATCGAAGTCGGATCGTAAGGTCCGGTGGAGGAATTAGAAAAGAAAATGTAGGCATAAGTAACGATAAAATAGGTGAAAAACCTATTCGCCAATAGACTAAGGGTTCCTGATCAATGCTAATCAGATCAGGGTTAGTCGGGTCCTAAGGATAACCCGAAAGGGGAAGCCGATGGCAAACAGATTAATATTTCTGTACCTGCTTTACAATGAAAGTGACGGAGAGATGTAGTGACTACGTACGGACGGAAGTGTACGTTGAGCATAGCCCTTGGGCGAAGCGAAGTCATGAGTTCTCTTCCAAGAAATAGCGAGTAATAGCAGCCCGTACCGTAAACCGACACAGGTAGTCAAGTAGAGTATACTAAGGCGCTCGAGTGATCCATGGCTAAGGAATTCGGCAAAATAGTCCTGTAACTTCGGGAGAAAGGACGCCTCGCTTCGGCGAGGCCGCAGTGAATAGGCCCAGGCGACTGTTTATCAAAAACACAGGACTTTGCTAAGTCGAAAGATGATGTATAAGGTCTGACACCTGCCCGGTGCTGGAAGGTTAAGGAAGGGGGTTAGTCTTCGGACAAAGCTCTTAACTGAAGCCCCAGTAAACGGCGGCCGTAACTATAACGGTCCTAAGGTAGCGAAATTCCTTGTCGGGTAAGTTCCGACCTGCACGAATGGTGTAACGATCTGGGCGCTGTCTCGGCCATGAGCTCGGTGAAATTGTAGTATCGGTGAAGATGCCGATTACC
>CALGUV010000113.1 GCA_937920245.1 uncultured Microbacteriaceae bacterium | reverse complement strand
GCAGCAGAAGTAAGGCTCGCAGTTGGCAAGAATTCGGGAAACATGGCGGATCCTGGCTCCGTGAGCTATCAGTTCGCTCGCAAGGGAGTCATATCGGTTCCTGGCACTTTCAGCGAAGATGCGATTCTTGAAGCAACCATCGAGCACGGCGTCGAGGACCTTCAGCTAATCGGTGAAAACTTCTTGTTGACATGTGACCCAAGCAAGATGACTGAAACTAGAACTGCTCTTCAGCAGTCAACCATCGATTACGAGTCGGCTGACGTGGAGTTTGTCTCATCTTTGAAGGTCGACGTTGATGCTGCCAGCGCCAAGAAGGTCATTGACCTTATCGAGGCGCTAGAGGAACTGGATGATGTCCAGGAGGTTTACACGAACATGGAGATTTCAGAAGCGGTAATGGCCGAGCTAGAAGCCATGAGCTAGTGGATGTAATTCTCGGAGTTGACCCTGGGCTCACTCGCTGCGGGTTCGGAGTTATCTCTGGCTCAAAGGCAGTTGAATATGGTCACTTCACTTCGTCGCCGACCCAGGATCCGCGGGATAGAGTCGGTTCTATAGCCAACTCGCTTGACAGAATTATTGAAACCCACAAGCCTGTTCTTATAGCGATTGAGCGAGTTTTTGCTCAAGCCAACCTTAGAAGCGTGATGGGGGTGGCTCAAATCTCAGGTGCTCTTATGGCCCTGGCCTTCAAGCACGACATACCGCTGGAATTCTTTACTCCGAGCGAGGTGAAGCTGGCTGTCGCTGGACACGGCAGAGCCGACAAGGCGCAAGTGGCGGACATGGTTAGGCGCACGCTGAACTTAGAGGAGACCCCAAAGCCAGCAGACGTCGCAGATGCCTTGGCCGTGGCGATTTGCGCTTCCAAGAGGGCTCAGGGACAAGGCACGAATGCCCAGCAGAAGTGGGTCGCAGCTGCCAAGAGTGCCAACCGCAGATTAGGTTAGCAACGTGATATCAAGCCTTCAGGGAACCGTCAGCCACTTGGGCCAAGACCGCCTAACCTTGGTTGTGTCAGGTGTTGGTTTTTCAATCCAGGTCACCAGTCGTCACGCAGCAAAACTTTCGGTGGGCCAAGAGTTCTTAATACAAACAAAACTTGTAGTCCGAGAGGACGACCTTTCTTTGTTTGGTTTTCAGACCGGCCAAGAGGCTGAGTTATTTGATCTTCTCTGTGGGGTAAATGGAATTGGCCCCAAACTTGCAATGACAACACTTTCTGGGTTGACCGGTGAACTACTAGTAAATGCCATCAACTCTCAAGACGAAAACGCCTTCCGTGCGATACCAGGCATCGGGCCAAAGACAGCAAAACTCGTGCTGATCACCCTGAGTGGCAAGGTCGGGCTTTCATCGAGTGTCAGCGTCAACGAAAACGTGCTGCAGGCAATGCTGCAATTGGGTGGAGATGAACTCGCGTCAAGAAGGCTTCTTTCAGGCCTGGATCAGTCACTGTCTGAATCCGCATTGCTCAAGCAGGCTTTGGCGGAGCTTGGTCGTTCGAAGTTGACCTCATGATCGAGTCGGCGCCTGAGGAACGAGCCCTAGAGGCGGTGCTGAGACCGAAAGTTCTTGGAGAGTTCGTAGGCCAAGAAAAAGTTGTCAAGCAGATTTCGCTCGTGATAAAAGCGGCCAAGTTGGGTGGAAGGACTGCGGACCACATTTTGCTGGCAGGGCCTCCAGGGCTTGGAAAAACAACCCTTGCAATGATTGTCGCGCATGAGGCGGAGCGATCCCTCAAGCTAACTAGCGGCCCTGCAATTCAGTCTTCGGGAGACCTGGCATCGATTCTCTCTGCCTTAGAAGCCGGCGACGTGTTGTTTATAGATGAAATCCACCGCATGTCCAGAAGCGCCGAGGAGATGCTGTATCTGGCGATGGAGGATTTTCGCGTTGACGTGATGGTCGGAAAAGGGCCGGGAGCAGCTTCAATTTCCCTTGACATCGAGCCGTTTACCTTGATTGGTGCAACCACCAGAAGCGGAATGCTGCCCACACCTTTGAGAGACAGATTCGGCTTCACGGCTTTCCTCGAGTATTACGAGGCTCGAGAGATCGCCCGAGTGTTAGAAGCCTCGTCACTTAAGCTCGGCATCGACCTGCAGGCCGAGGCGCTTGAATTATTGAGTACTCGGTCTCGTGGCACACCTCGAATCGCAAATCGTCTGCTCAGGAGAGTGCGTGATTTTGCCAGCGTCAATGAACACAGCGTTATTGATTACGAAATTGCCTTGGATGCAATGACCCTCTTTGAAGTGGATAAGTTGGGCCTAGATCGAGTGGATCGAACTCTCTTGACCATGCTAGCTACTAAATTCAGCGCCAAGCCAGTCGGTCTTTCGACCCTTGCTGTGGCCCTTGGCGAGGAGCCTGAGACCATTGAGGCGGTGATCGAACCGTTCTTGATTAGGGCAGGTTTGTTGCAGCGAACACCACGCGGCAGAGAGATTACAACTCTCGGATTAGTACATTTAGGGATTCAGTAGAGCAAGTTTTTCATCTAAGCCCTATAATTTCGGGGTACCAATCGGTTAGGAAAACCTTGGATTTATTACTATTAGCGGTTCTTGCCGCCATGATTCTGTTGCTGGTAAACCAGAACAGGAAGCGTAAGCGTGACGCTGCTAATTTGGTTGAGACCCTTCAGGTTGGGTCCAACGTTATTCTCCACGCCGGTATCAAGGGCAAGGTCGTTGCCATTGGCGAAGATGACCTAGAGGTTGAGACCACGCCCGGTACGAAGCTCAGAGTGCTGAAGCAGGCAGTCAGAGCTATCCAGACTTCTGAGGGGAAATAGCTTTGGCTGAGAACACAACTACTCGATCTGCGAGACGCAAGCTCTCGTGGCTCACAGGCATCGCAGTCTTCTTCGTTGGGCTCATGATTTGGGGCGTGGCCACGGTTCAGCCTGGCGCATCATACGAACCTCAATTGGGTCTTGACCTTCAGGGCGGCACCCAGATTATTCTTACCCCAACTATTGCCGAAGGTGATCAAGCAAGTTCAGAGCAGCTAACACAAGCTGTGACGATCATCCGACAAAGAATTGATGGATCGGGTGTTGGAGAAGCACAGGTTTCTATCCAAGGAAATCAAAATATTGTTGTTGCAATCCCGGGAACTCCAGACGCAACAACTCTGCAGCTTATAAAGGCAAGCGCACTGCTTGAGTTCAGACCTGTCATCGTTCAGGGTATTTCTGGACCAGCTGCCGAAGGAGCATTACCGGTTGACCTAGAAACCCTTAGCAACGAAACCGCAACGACGCCGGTGAACGCTAGCGACACTGCTTGGATAACCGAGCGACTTCAGGCGCAGTTTGAAAACCTTGACTGTTCATTGCCGTTTAGGGGACCCGGCCAGGTGGACGATCCAACCGTGGGTCTCGTAACTTGCGACGAACTGTCGCTCTATAAATACATTCTGGGTCCGGTAGAAGTCCAGGGAGCTAACATCTCTGACGCCACTGCTGGAACAGTGACCACTCAAACTGGTGCAAGCACCAACACTTGGGCAGTCAACTTGGAATTCGATGGAACCGGCTCCGATGCTTTCGGTTTGGTCACCTCAAGGCTCTTTGGGCTTCAAAGTCCTGCCAACCAATTTGCTATCACGCTCGATGGGCTGGTTATTACAGCTCCATCGACAAACGCAGTTATCACCAACGGTCAAGCTCAAATAACAGGATCTTTTACTCAGGAATCTGCGACAGTTTTGGCTGATCAGCTGAAGTATGGTGCGCTGCCGATTGGTTTTGAGGTGCAGTCTCAGGAGAACATTTCGGCCACCCTTGGTTCAGAGTCTCTTCGTTCGGGACTTCTAGCTGGACTAATCGGTCTTATCTTCGTCATCATCTACATGGCGTTCCAGTACCGTGGTTTGGCAACGGTAGTTCTCGGGTCACTTATTGTTGCTGCGCTGTTGGTCTACCTAGCAATAGCGTTCCTGTCATGGCGACAGGGCTACAGGTTGTCACTGGCTGGTGTAGCGGGTTTGATCGTAGCTATCGGTATTACCGCTGACTCCTTCATTGTCTACTTCGAAAGAATTAGGGACGAGCTTCGAGATGGTCGAAATCTAGAGAGTGCCGTGGAGGCCGGTTGGAAGCGAGCAATTCGCACAATCTTGATCTCAGACGCTGTTAGCTTTACCGCAGCTGTAGTTCTCTACTTGCTAACAAGCTCTTCGGTACGAGGCTTCGCCTTCACATTGGGTCTAACAACTTTGATTGACCTCTTAGTGGTCACCATGTTCACCCATCCACTAGTTCAGCTTCTGGCTAGAAATAAGTTCTTTGCCTCTGGTCATCGTTTCTCTGGATTCGATCTTTCTGCTAGAGAGGTTTCCTATAAGGGGCGCGGCGAGTTCAAGGTGTCCAAGTCACTAGCCGGCGGCAAGGCTGAAAAGTCTTCAAAGGAAGCGCAAAAACGACAGACAATTGCTGAGCGAAAAGCTTTGGCGGGTCAGGGAGATCACGATGAGTAGGGCAAGAGACTTCGGAAACCAGCTTTACTCTGGTGAGCGCAGCTTTAATTTTGTAGCGCGCAGAAAAACCTGGTACATCATCGGTGCCGTGGCAGTTATCTTGGCACTGTTGTTGCCGGTAGCACGCGGTGGATTCAACTTTGGTATTGAGTTCCGCGGTGGATCTGAATTTAGGCTCACAAACTCTCAGGAGTTGTCCCACCAGCTTGCGGTGGACGTTATCTCCGAAATAGCACCGGGTTCTCAGGTAAACGTTACGGACGTGGGGCTTGCCGACATTCGAATTCAGACCGAACAGCTTGAAGACGTCCAGTCAGAGCGTGCGCGATTGGCCCTTGCTGACGCATACGGACTAGAGGATGCGGCCGTGGCATCTAGCTTTATCGGTCCTAATTGGGGAGCTGACGTTACGAATCAGGCCCTAATGGGTTTGATCGTGTTTCTAATACTGGTGTCCCTGTTGATCGCTATTTACTTCAGAAGCTGGAAGATGTCGGTAGCGGCAGTTCTGGCCCTTGCACACGACCTTATTCTTACCGCAGGCATTTATGCAGGTGTTGGTTTTGAGGTGACGCCGGCAGCTGTTATTGGATTCCTTACTATTTTGGCTTACTCGCTTTATGACACGGTTGTGGTGTTCGACAAAGTTAGGGAGAACACACTTGAAGTCGAATACTCAGAAACTCGAACCTTTGGTGAGATGGTCAACCTGGCAGTGAACCAGACCTTGATTCGTTCCATCAACACATCGGTTGTCGCTGTGCTACCGGTGGCTTCAATCTTGTTCGTTGGTTCGTTGCTGCTTGGAGCAGGAACCCTGAGGGACATTGCTTTGGCGCTGTTTGTTGGAACTATCGTAGGAACCTACTCATCTATCTTCCTGGCAGCACCGATTTATGCGCACCTGCGCGAATCTGAGCCGACTTTGAAGAAAGCCGCTGACAAAGTAGTAGCTAGCCGCGCGTAGAATTGAATCCATTCGATAGAGGATGGAAAAATGACAGACGCGAAGAGCAGTTCACTTCGCTCTCGTCTGCCTAAAATTTTTACGAAGTCCTCGACTTCCTACGGTACAGACATGGCTTCTCTGGTTCGTATAGTCAAGACGAACCACCCAAAAGCGGACCTGACAGTTATCGACAAGGCCTTCCAGTTCGCGGAGAAGTATCACACCGGCCAGCTTCGGAAAAGTGGCGAAGAGTACATCACTCACCCTTTGGCTGTGGGGAGAATTCTTGCCGACCTGGGCTCAGGACCCGCAACAATCGCTGCTGCCTTACTCCACGACACCGTAGAGGACACTGATTACTCGATAGAAGCACTCGAGAAGGACTTTGGTAGCGAAGTTGCCCTCTTGGTCGATGGCGTCACGAAGCTGGACAAGGTGAAGTTTGGAGACAGCGCACAGTCAGAAACCATGCGCAAGATGGTAGTTGCAATGAGCAAGGACGTTAGAGTCCTGGTCATCAAACTCGCGGACAGGCTCCACAATGCAAGGACTTGGGGATTTGTCAGCCCTGAGTCAGCGAGGAAAAAGGCACAGGAAACGCTGGAAATTTACGCGCCACTGGCCCACCGCTTAGGAATCTCAACAATGAAGGTCGAGCTTGAAGATATTAGTTTCAGCGTTCTCTACCCGAAAGTTTACGAAGAGATCGTCTCGCTAGTTGGCCAGCGGAATCCCCTGAGAGCTGACTACACACAAAACGTGATAGACGAGATTTCTCTCGAGCTTCGAAATGGCAAGGTCAAATCAAAGATTGACGGACGACCTAAGCAGTACTACTCGATCTACCAGAAGATGGTGCTTCGGGGACGAGAGTTTGACGACATCTACGACCTCGTGGGCGTGAGAGTGATAGTTGCAAGCGTAAAAGACTGCTATGCCGCCTTAGGGGCCATACACGCCCGCTGGTCACCGTTACCGGGCAGGTTCAAGGATTACATAGCGATGCCGAAGTTCAATCTCTACCAATCGCTGCACACTACTGTGGTTGGGCCAGATGGCAGGGCAGTGGAGATACAGATAAGAACTCTTGAGATGCATCAGCGAGCCGAGTTTGGTGTCGCGGCACACTGGAAGTACAAGGCGCAGAGTGGAAAGAGCGAAAAGGAAGTCGACTTCGCCTGGATGAAGCAGCTCTCAGATTGGCAAGAGGAGACTGCAGACCCGGGGGAGTTTCTGGATAATCTGCGATTCGAAATTGGCGCCAAAGAGCTCTATGTCTTCACTCCAAAGGGCAAGGTTGTTGGACTAGCCGCCGGATCGACACCGGTTGACTTTGCCTATGCCGTCCACACGGAAGTGGGTCACAAGACCATTGGGGCAAAGGTAAATAGCCGCCTGGTGCCGTTGGAAAGCAAACTCCAAGCCGGCGATTCCGTGGAGGTTCTGACTTCCCGGTCAGAGTCTGCTGGACCGAGCAAGGATTGGTTGAATTTCGTGGCCTCCCCTGGAGCGCGAGCAAAAATCAAACACTGGTTCGCTCAAGAGCGCAAGGAGATCGCCACCGAGGACGGCAAGGAAGCGCTGGCTCGAGGGCTTCGAAGAAAAGGGCTCCCTGTCCAGTCGCTTATGTCATCAGATTCGCTTACAAAGCTTGCCGAAGAGCATGGCTTGGTTGGAATTCCAGCACTCTTCAACGCGATCGGTCAGGGTCAGCTAACCGTGGGCACTGTCATTGACAGGCTAAAGCAACTCGAAGGCCTTGCTCCAGAAGCTATTACCGAGGAATTGCCGGTACAGGTTCCTAAGTCTCTTAGACAAAGAAGAAACGAATCTCAGGGTGTGCTTGTGAAGGGGGACCCCGATGTCATGTCAAAGATGGCTAGATGTTGCACTCCGGTGCCGGGGGACGAAATAACTGGATTCATCACCCGTGGCGAAGGTGTGTCCGTCCACCGCACGGACTGCAAAAATGTTCAATCTCTTGCACAAGAGCGACTTGTGGAAGTCTCCTGGGCTGACGAAGCCAGGGGGGTTTTCATGGTTCAGATCCAGATTGAGGCGTTAGATCGCTCAGGATTGCTGAGCGATGTAACTCGAGTGCTGACCGAGAGTCACGTTAACATTCTGAACGCATCGGTTTCAACCGGCAAAGACAGAGTCGCGATTAGCAAGTTTATTTTTGAGATGGCGGACCCGTCGCACTTGGATCACGTTCTAAATCAAGTTCGAAGAGTTGAAGCCGTCTACGACGTTTATCGAGTCAAAAGTAGTTAGGTCTAATCGACCGCTTGAGCAGCAGCTAGCAACCAGGCCTTACGGGCAGTGATTTGCTCTTCGATCTCTTTTTTCTTCTCGGGCTTAGCCTGCTCAAGATCCTTTTCAAGACCCGCGATGGCTTCTTCAAGTTGCGATACCAGAGAGTTTGACCGTGCTTTCGCAGCTGGGTCAGATCGTCGCCATGCGTCGGCGGCAGCATCAGCAATCTTCTTCTCTACTTTTCTAATTGGGTCTTCAATTTTTCTTACCTGGTCGCGAGGAATGTGTCCTATTTTTTCCCAACGCGCTTGGATGTTGGCTAACGCTTTCTTGGCTGACTCAATGTCGTCAAGGTTCAGCGCTTCAATCTCCAGGTTGAGGGCAATCTTCTTTTCTAGATTTGCCTTGTGGCTTATTTCAATCTCGGCATCTTCGGCCTTCTTTGCGGCAAAAATGGCGTCGCCAGCCGCGCGAAACTCTTTCCACAGCGACTCTTCAGCTTTGCCGGCTTTGCCAGCAAGCTTCCATTGATTCTGAAGCTTCTTGTATTGATCGGTCGCGCCAGCACCCTTGGTTACGAGAGCCTTGGCACTATCGACAAGCGAGGTTTTCTCAGCCTTTGCTTCCTTGAACGAACCGTCTAAGTTGGTGAAAAATGCACGGCGACCCGACTCGAATTTGGCTCGGGCCTGCGAAAATCGCTTCCAAATTGGGTCAGTCTTAGCCTTTGGAACTTTTGGCCCCTCCTTCTGAAGTTTTTGCCAACGCTCAAAAAGCTCGGTCATCTCAACGGCAGACTTTTTCCAGTTGATTCCGCCGAGGTTCGCAACGATGGCTTCCGCTCTAGCTGCGATTTCTTCCTTGGCAACCATTGCTAGCTCGTTTGCTGCAGCGCGCTCCTCGTTGGCCTTAGCGCTGGTGGCATCAATCAGCCCAGTGACAGCCTCAACTCGATCACGCAAGTTCTGGACATTACCGACTGCCTTTGGTTCGATGAGCTCAGCCTTGAGGTGTTCACGAGTGGTTTTTAGGCTTTTTGCATCCGTGATACCAGCTGCCAGTCGCTGCTCCAGCGTGCGGACCTGGGCCGCTAGGTCATCGAATTTTCGCGTGAAGTAGCTCAGCGCGTCCTCTGCTGGAACGTTTGGATATTGACCGACGATGCGCTCTTGCCCACCGTCTATCAAGTAGACGTTGTTAGCCTCATCTACGCGGCCGAATTCACTGCTTGTCAAGGGTTGCTCCTACTGGTTTTGTCTTACTCTACCGAAATAGAACTTATCAATACTTCATCTAGCGGAGATGCGTCCGAAGAGCCATCAGTTGTGCCAGCCTCTGCGATTGCTTTAACAGCGTCTAGCCCGGCTGTAATCGAGCCGAAAATGGTGTAGCCACCGACTGAGTCAGACGGGATGGTCGAATCTTGGTAGACAATGAAAAACTGAGAACCCATGGAGCTGTCGTCTCCACCGCGTCGAGCCATTGCCAAGACGCCCTCGGTGTAAAGATCGGCTTCAGGCGCATTTTCAATCGGTCCCCAGTTGTAGCCGGGGCCGCCGGTGCCATCGCCGCTTGGGTCGCCGCACTGAAGAACGTAAATACCTGAAGTCACAAGTCGGTGACAGCTGACGCCTTCGTAAAAGCCATTCTTCGATAATGAAACAAAGTTTGCGACTGCTTGAGGAGCAAGGTCTCCGGAAAGGTCAAACGTGAGCTCTTCGCCATTCAGGTTTAGAGACCCGTTCCACACTCTGCCCTCGGCAAGAGCTAAATCGGGAACACCAGTTGGGTCCGCATCTGTCACATCAGCAGGTGCTTCAACCTGATCGGTAGTCGCGGCAAGATCAGCTTCCTGCCCTCCTGGCCCAAATGAGAAATAGGCGAGCTGACCCGCGAAGGCCACCGCGACCGCACCGGCGGCAACTGCCAGGAAGACTCGGTTGTCCCTTTTGGACCTCACAGCTCTATTGCTAATGAGGTCTTGCTTTGCTTGGTAATTCTCTAACTTGCTGTTTGATTTCATAACTCACCCTTTTATCGCCTTGGTAATTCTAGGTGGTGCTTAGAGTTAGCGTGTGGTTGAAATTCCTCTTGCTGCCAGACTGAGACCAAATTCGCTTTCTGAAGTGATAGGTCAGTCGAGGGCGCTCATAGAAAATGGGCCGCTGGCCAGGCTCATATCTGGCGATCAATCGGGTTCCTGGCCATCCGTAATTCTTTGGGGACCTCCTGGAAGTGGTAAGACCACGATCGCTCGACTTATTGGCAACAATGAAAAAGCGCACTTCCTTGAACTCAGCGCAGTCAGTGCTTCGGTTGCGCAGGTCAGAGAACTCATAGCCAAGGCCAAAGAACTCAAAAATCTATACGATCGACCAACCGTGCTGTTCCTTGATGAAGTTCACCGATTCTCCAAGTCTCAGCAGGATTCATTATTGAGTGCTGTGGAATCCGGAATCATTACGCTGGTTGCTGCCACTACCGAAAATCCTTCATTTAGCGTGATCACACCTTTGATTTCAAGATCTGTGGTGGTGAAACTTGAACCCTTGAATGATGGTGATGTTCTAGCGATCATGAACCGCGCACTGGAGTCAGATAGTGGATTACCAAATGCAACCTTCGAAACCGACGCGTTGAAATATCTGGCAAAAATTTCTTCAGGAGATGCCAGAAGGGCTCTCACTCTGATGGAGGCCGCTGCGAATGGTTCGGGTAATTCAGTCAGCCTAGAATCCGCCAAGTTGGCAGCACAGTCGACAATTGTCTACGACCAAGCAGGGGATGAGCACTACGACACCATTAGCGCATTCATCAAATCTGTTCGTGGTTCCGATGCAGACAGTGCACTGCACTATTTGGCAAGAATGATTGCAGGCGGTGAGGATCCGAGGTTTATCGCGCGCAGACTAATGATCCTTGCAAGCGAGGACGTGGGCTTGGCAGACCCTCACGCACTCGTGCTAGCAGAAGCAACTGCTGGGACGGTTGAACGCATTGGAATGCCAGAGGGCAGAATTCCTCTGGCGCAGCTAACGATCTACTTGGCGCTAGCCCCGAAATCAAACCGTGCCTACCAAGCCATAAACATGGCGATGGCGGCAGTCGAAGCGGCCAACACTAAGCCGGTGCCTGCAGCACTGAGGTCGACCGGGGCCGTGGGCTACAAGTACCCACACGATGACCCCAGGGGAGTTCTACCACAAACATATCGAGACGGCGATGAGATCTTTTATCACCCTTCCGATCATGGATTTGAGGCCGAATTAGCCAAGCGAGTCGAAATGATTAGAAAAATCCTTGCCAGATAGTGACACTTGAGCGTTCGCTCTGGTAGTATTTCTGGGTTATCTGGATTCAGCGGCTGTAATCCGGACACTAAGAAATATCCAATCTAAAGTTTGATTTGAAAGGTACCTTTTTGTCGAAGGCAACTAGATCCCGCAGCAAGACCCGTCTATCGCGTGCCCTGGGCATCGCGCTGACGCCAAAAGCTGCAAAGTACATGGAAAAGCGACCTTATGGTCCAGGACAGCACGGTCGCACTAAGCGCAAGACTGACTCTGATTACTCAGTTCGTCTACGCGAGAAGCAGCGCTTACGTGCTCAGTACGGTATTCGCGAGGCTCAGCTTCGCAACACATTCAAGGAAGCCAAGCGCACTGCTGGCCTAACCGGTGAGAACTTGGTTGAGCTGTTGGAGATGCGTCTGGATGCCCTAGTTCTTCGTTCGGGCATGGCCCGCACGATTGCCCAGTCACGCCAGATGGTTGTGCACCGTCACATCCTTGTGGATGGCGAACGAGTTGATCGTCCTTCCTTCCGCGTGAAGCCAGGACAGATGATTCACGTCCATGACAAGTCAGAGCGAACCGAGCCTTTCCAGGTCGCGGCAGCCGGAGGTAACTCCGATGTACTTGCAAAGACACCTGAGTACCTTGCAGTCGATCTCGATAAGCTCCAGGTGACGCTTCTGCGTCGTCCAAAGCGCGAAGAGGTGCCAGTGACTTGTGAAGTACAGCTTGTAGTTGAGTTCTACGCAGCTAGGTAGTCAAGAACATGACAGGCGGCGAAATAGCAGTGGTCATTCTGGCCGCTAGCGCCGCACTCTTGGTTGTTCTTCTGGGGTTCCCTTTGGTGAAACTAGGCAAGCTTCTGGATCAAACAGCCGCAACTGTCACAACTTTCAATGCTGAATTCGAGCCCATCCTTGCGGAAGCAAAAACTACGCTTGCCGAGGCAAATAAGCAGCTCAAGCGCGTTGACAACATAACCAAAGACGTAGAGCAAGTAACAACCAACATCAGCTCTTTGGTTGCGGTGTTCACTGCTTCAGTTGGTGGCCCATTGACAAAGATTTTTGGCGTCTTTCAAGGCGTGGCTAAAGTGTTCGGCAAACGGAGGTAGTTATGTCAAAACTAGGTTGGTTCATCGCAGGCATTGGAATGGGCGCACTTGCGCTGCAGCAGCTTCGGGATAACCCAAAGGCACAGGGCGCAGTAGATGAGATGCGCATCGCCGCAAAGGATTTCTCGGATTCGATCGCAGCAGGCTACCAAGAGCGTGAAGCTGAACTGAAAAAATCAGCCAAAACTAAGAAGTAGCAAATGAAGACTGCCGAAATCAGGCGTCGGTGGCTGTCCTACTTTGAGGGCAAGGGGCACACGGTTGTCCCCAGCGCCCCCCTCATAAGCCAAGACCCAACACTTATGTTCGTGGTTGCCGGCATGGTGCCATTTATCCCATACATGTCAGGCGTAACGCCGTCACCATATAAGCGAGCAACTTCGGTTCAAAAGTGCGTCAGAACACTCGACATTGACGAAGTTGGCAAGACGACCCGACACGGCACTTTTTTCCAAATGAACGGAAACTTTAGTTTCGGCGACTACTTCAAAAAGGAGGCTATTGGCTATGCCTGGGAGTTACTGACCTCATCAGTTGACAACGGCGGCTATGGTTTCGACCCGGAGAAACTCTGGGTAACGGTCTATGAAGACGATGAAGAGTCGATACAGCTTTGGCTAGACAACACCAATGTCCCCATCGAGAGAATTCAAAAGCGGGGAATGGCGGATAACTACTGGTCAACTGGCCAGAGGGGGCCGGCAGGTCCATGTTCCGAAATTTACTTCGATCGAGGACCCGACTATGGAGTCGAGGGTGGCCCGGCTGCCGATGAAGATCGCTACATTGAGATCTGGAACCTCGTTTTTATGCAGTACGAACGTGCGGACGGCGGAACGAAAGATCATTTCGAAATAATTGGTGATCTCCCGGAAAGGAACATCGACACTGGCATGGGGCTGGAGCGAGTCGCATTCTTACTCCAGGAAGTCGAGAACATCTACGAGATTGATCAGATACGCCCCCTGATAGATCTAGCAAGTCAGCTAAGCGGAAAGAAATACGGACACCTGGAGATTGACGATGTTCGAATGCGGGTCATTGCCGACCACATTAGATCGTCACTGATGCTTATGTCCGATGGAGTGACCGCATCCAACGAGGGACGCGGATATGTACTTCGCAGACTTTTGCGCAGATCCATAAGGGCTCTAAGGTTGCTGGGTGTCACTGAGGAAAGCTTTGAGAAGCTATTTACGGCGAGTAAAGATGCCATGGTTGAGGCGTATCCTGAGTTAGAGGAGAACTTTCCGCGGATTCTCAGAAGCGCCCTATCGGAAGAGACGGGGTTCGCCAGGACCCTAGAAACCGGAACTCTGGTGCTTGAACAGGCAATCGCTGAGGCAGATGGAATTCTGTCTGGAGCCACGGCGTTCGAGCTGCACGACACCTATGGGTTCCCAATCGACCTCACCGTTGAAATTGCAGGGGAGTCCGGGTTTGAAGTAGATCGAGTAGGTTTCGCTGAGCTTATGGACCAGCAGAAAAATCGGGCCAAGCAAGACGCCAAGGACAAGAAAATGGGCGGTGGATCTCTGCAGGTTTATAGTGAAGTTCGCGCTAAAGGAGAGACGCTATTTACCGGATATGACTCGCTAGAAGCTGTCGCAACGGTAATTGGTCTTGTCAGAGACGGCGTCTCCGTAAGCACCCTAAGCCAGGGGCAAATTGGTGAAGTGTTTTTGAACTCGACATCTTTGTATGGAGAGTCCGGTGGACAGGCGGCCGACGCCGGCGTGATCACTGGAGATGGATTTACCTTAGATGTGCTGGACGTCCAAAAGCCAGTTAAGGGCCTATTCGCGCACAAGGTAAAAGTCTCTTTTGGAGAGGTGGCAGTCAATTCAGCGGCTAGGACGATTGTCGATGCGGATTGGCGACTTGGAGCTTGCCAGTCTCACAGCGCCACCCACGTGGTTCACGCCGCCATTAGGCAGGTTCTAGGACCGCAGGCATTGCAGTCTGGTTCGTTCAATAAACCCGGATACATGAGATTGGACTTCGCATGGGGGGAAAGCCTGAGCGAGGCCACCAAAAGCGAAATTGAAGAGGTCTCAAACCTCGCAATCAGATCAGACATGTCGGTTACGGCTGATTTCATGACTGTAGCGGCGGCTAAAGAGTTCGGCGCAATCGCTCTATTTGGAGAAACCTATGACGAGCAGGTACGGGTAGTTCAAGTTGGCGGCCCATGGTCACGAGAACTCTGTGGTGGGACGCATGTTTCAAGAACTGCCCAGATTGGTTTGGTGAGCCTTGTATCAGAGGCGTCTGTTGGTTCAGGTTCAAGACGAATAGAGGCGCTGGTTGGCATGGAGGCCCTTGCTTCATTGCAAACTGAGCGCGATCTAGTCAAAAGGCTCGCGCTTCAGCTGAAGGCACCCGCGAGCGAAATCGAAGCTCGCGTCACCGAGTCCTTGGCTGAGCTAAAGGCCGCCAGCAAGGTAGTTTCTGACATGGAAATGGCGAAGCTTCAAACTCAAATACCCACTCTTGCGACGACCGCGACATCCGTCAACGGAATCGACCTCCTCGCTCTAGAAGTGGAAACGTCGGACTCAGATCATCTTCGCTCTTTGGCAATGGGACTCAAGTCCCACCTCGGAGCGGCTTCTATAGTAATTTTGGGCAGCAAGGCGAGTGGGTCCGGCATCGTGTTGGTTGTGGCGGGTGACCAGGCGGTTAAAAAAGGCCACAAGGCCGGCGAGCTAGTGTCGGCAGCGTCTAAAATCTTGGGCGGTGGCGGTGGCGGTAAACCTGAACTCGCACAGGGTGGTGGGCCCAACATTGACCAGCTAGCCAAAGCAATCGCGGCTGCTGCTGCAATGGTGTGATGAGAAAAATCGCTATTGATGTTGGCCTTGCACGCATCGGAGTGGCCATCTCAGTCGACTCGCTCGCAATTCCACACTCAGTTATCACTCAGGGCGACACTGCTATTGGTGCGCTTGTGGGCATCTACAACGAGAAAAATGCTGAATGCATCTACGTAGGTCTTCCGCTATCTCTAAGCGGTGGCCATACCGCGAGCACAGAAATGGCAATTGATTTTGCCAAGCTTGTTGCCGCAGAGGGCATTCCAATAAGACTTATTGACGAAAGGCTTACCTCAAAAACAGCCCAACAATCGCTCAGACAAGCCGGCAAGAATGCAAAACAGCAGAAGGCCATAATTGATGCTTCGGCCGCTTGTCTTATATTGGAGTTCGCGCTTGCTTCGGAGAAAAACGGTGAGTTAGCCGGCAGAGGATTGGATAATTTGGATGACTGATGGTTTGGAGCCGATGCCACTCAAGAAGAGCTCAAAGCGCTCTTGGCTAGCCGCGATAGTTTCGATTGTTGTAGTCGGCGCAATAGTCGGCGGAGGGATATTTGCTGCAAGCTCGAGTGTTCAAGATTTTCTGTCTCGGTTCCAAGTAGAGGACTACGATGGCCAGTCCGGGCCCAGCACGGTTTTGCTTATTTCTGCAGGGGACACTGGAGAAGATGTTGCACGAAAAATGGTTGATGCCGACATCATCAAGAGTTTCGATGCTATTTATCGAGACATGCTGAATGTCGACTTGATCATATTCCCCGGAAGCTACGAGTTTCCCACCAAGCTATCGGGCTCGGCCGCTTTGCAGTTGTTGATGTCAGGTTCCAATCGAATTCTTGTATCAACCACAATCCCCGAGGGTCTCAGCGTCGCACAAATCCTTCCGAGACTGTCCGAGGATTTGGGTATTACCACTTCACAGCTCGAAGATGCTATTGCGGAACAGCTCACTAGGCTTCCTAAGAATGCACCGAGCATCGAGGGCTTTTTGTTTCCTGCGACCTATAGCTTTGACCCAAACCCGGAGGCCGGTGAAGTTATCACGGCAATGGTTGACCGCATGGAACAAGAGCTTTTGAAATACGAGATTCCACTTGTCGACTCACTGCCCACACTCACCCTGGCCTCAATGATCGCAAGCGAGGGCAGATTTGAGGAGGATCTATTCAAGATATCCCGGGTCTTTCTAAACCGGCTGGACATCGGCATGGCGCT
>CALGUV010000112.1 GCA_937920245.1 uncultured Microbacteriaceae bacterium | reverse complement strand
GCGCATTTATTGCCCCAGAAATCAAAAATATGCTGCCTAAATTTTGCCTTAGCTTCCTTTTTGCTAAAAAACTCGGTGCCTTCGATGTGGTGTTCCATACAAGGAAGGCACTGCAACCAATTTAGCTACTAAGCCTGTCCCCCACTTGCCCTCACCTCCCTAAGGAATAGACTCACACAAAAGACGAGTATTTTACGTGGCCTCCAACAGCATCCGCCTACTGGATTTATTCCGGTACTACAAAGCCGGCTTACCCCACCAGATGGCCGCAATCACTGAACTGGAAGAGCTTATCAATAAAGCCAACCCCAACATCCTGGGCCGCAACCAGTCCTGGTTCAAAACCTGGAGTCAATCCGGCAAACAACAGGATTACACACCTGCCATAAAACTTATCAAAGAGTTTGAGGGCTGCCACCTCACCGCATACGCCGACCCCCTGCACGGCTGGGACGTAGCCACCATCGGCTGGGGCACCACGCGCTATCCCGACGGTCGCAAAGTATCCCAAGGCGACATCCTTACTGCCGGCGAAGCAGACCGCCTTCTGCAACAAGAAATCGACACCATCGCCAAACGCCTCTCCACTTCCATCCCGCACTGGAGCGAGATGCGAATTACGCAACAGTCGGCCCTTATCAGCTTTGCCTACAACTTGGGCAGTGGTTTTTACGGCAGCAGCGGCTTCGAGACAATCAGCGCCCGCCTCCGCAATAAATCCTGGTCCGATGTCCCATCTGCCCTCAAGCTATACCGCAACCCTGGCACACCAGTAGAAGCCGGCCTATTACGTCGCCGTGAAGCAGAAGGTGCCATCTGGTCCCAGAACACCACAGTTCTACCCACTACCTCCACCTCTACATCGGTCAGCCTAAAAGTCCCCTACGAATACCAACTAGACAACGGCCCCACCGGCTACCGGGAATGCTTCAGCTCCAGTTGCGCGATGGTTGCCCGCTACTGGGGCAAGATTGCCGGCGACCACGAATACAACCGAGTCCGCCGCCAATTCGGTGACACCACCGACCCCAAGGCCCAAATCCTGGCCCTAAAAACCCTGGGCCTCCGCGCCACCTTTGAGATGGAAGGCACCGCCGCCTTACTAGAAAACGAAATACGCTCGGGCTTCCCCACTCCAGTCGGCTGGCTACACAAAGGCCCATCAACCGGCCCAACCGGCTCCGGCCACTGGACCGTAGTAAGCGGCTTTACCCCCACTCACTTCATCCACCAAGACCCAAACGGTGAAGCAGACATGGCAAACGGTGGCTACGTTAACCACAAAGGTGGCGCCAACATCGCATACTCCAGAAGCAACTGGCTACGCCGCTGGCTAGTTGACGGCCCCGAATCCGGCTGGTACTTAAAAGTCCGCCCCACCTAACTATGAACCCCATCAAACAACCAGTCGAGCAGTCACTCAGCCAAAACGCCCGCGACCGCTGGTTGCGCGAACGCTACGACGCCAAGGACTGGAACGGCCTGTACGAGGCCGCCGTCATGCTGAACACGCTCTACCACATGGAACGCACTGCGTCCCACTGGGCAATCCGCGAAGCCGCCTCAAACCTCTCCAGCATCTACGGCCTCGACCGCGACTCCGCCTAACGCCTCCTGGTACAACCCGGTGTACAACGAGTGCATCGGATGCCCCACCTGATCCCGTCCAGACTTCCTGTACAACTCCTCCAAATACTCATACCTCTTCTGGTCCTCCACCACCCTCTCCCAGGGGGCTTTACAAGTTGTTTCAATTAACTCAGACATTTCCACAAGTGTGATAGGTAATTTAGAAGCAGCTCTTTCCCGTGCCCTTCGCGCTACAGAAGGACTGGTACTGGAGCGAATTAGGCGAGGCTTAGCCTGAGCAGGCGGCGGCACCTCAACCAGGCACCCACCATAAGCAGCTTCCGCAAAAGCGACAGCTGCCTCGACAGTATCTGCCTGGAACAACTGGCGCAGTGGCCCACGACCAGGCAACCACACCAGCAGCTCAAAGTAACTAGCGGCAGACTGGCTCAACCTGCTTTACACCAGCTGCGGGGATAGTCAGGCTCGTCCACGCCATGAACAGTGACGAAGCCACCAAGAGATTCAGCAACAAGTCGCGCCGCTTCGACGGCTCTCTCATACGTGACCCAGGTTCCCGCATCATCCTTTTCAACAGTCAAGCCAATACCAGAGCCTTTGGAACCGTACAGCGCAGTGACGTACTGCCCATCCGCGACCACAAGATAGCGAGTCATCAAAGTAAGTTAACTACTGTGCAACACTAGCCCCCGGGGGCAGCTTCAATCAGACTTGTTACTAATTACAACTGAGTCTTATGAGTCTTGCGCTGTATCTGACCCATCTTGCTTGGAGCGTTGGCGTCCTTGCACCCGTCGCTTTACCGAGTCCGCCCAACCGGCATTATCGGCAGCTTCCGCAGCTCTGTATTCCGACAGCGGCAGTGCCTTTTCCAGTGCCGAGTACACCATCTCACGCAACAGAGACGTGGTTCGTTTGCCTTGTTGCTTAGCCATCTCATCCACCAGCATGTAGCGGTGCTGATCGAGCAACAACTGACAGTAGAACTTTTGCCCGTGGCGTAACGGCATGATGGCGTGAGTCTCTTTTGCTACACACTAGCACGTCTCTACCATCTCACATCTTCATCCACGGTCTTCTTCCACGCTTGCCCCTGTGCCTTCCGTGCCCCAGCCCTCTGCCTGGAGCACCCTCGCCTTACGTCCCATGCCCATTCCAGGAACATGGCTGCCCGCTGCAGATCAGCAGTAGTAGCCCGCCGCATAGCTGCATGGAGTCGCTCCAGCACAATTTCTCGGCCGGTACGACTCACCCTGTCACCAATCTTCTTCCTTGGTAATTCTGACAAGTCGCAGTGCCGGCCACAATTCCCGAATGGTGTAGTGCGCTGCAACCAAGGTGCCAGCACATATCGTGGCTTTCTGCAGTAAGCCGCCCGGTGTTCGTAACAGGGCAACGTACTTCACGGGAGGTTTTATCATTTGGCGTCCACCCACGAATCAGCAGCTTTCGCCTCAGCCAACGGTGGCACAGGCCCCAACCACTCAGCCTCAGCGTCCTGCATCACAGCAGCGAGTTGATGGCACCAAATATCCGCGTGTTCCTCGCGCACCAGAAGAATAACTTCGTCATGAACAACACCTGCGATGCGGACCACTTCTTCGCCATCAGCTTTCAGGAGGGGCCAGAGTTTACCGAGGGTGCGCTTGAGCACTGCGGCACCGGCCCCTTGGATTGGGGTGTTGGAGCGGACCGTAAGCGAGTTGTAGTCGCCCGGTAAAATCCGCCGCAGCCCGGAATTACGAATGCGGATAGCGGCATCCGAACGATGGCGATTAGCTTGTGCAGCATTTTCGCGTTGCCACCGGCTGATCCCTGTATAAACGGCGTGGAATTTGGCGCGGATCTCACCAGCCTCAGCAAGATCCATTTGTACCCCCATTCCGGCTGCATAGTTGCGTAGCCCTCGGGCTCCCGATCCATACAACAGACCGAAGTTCGCAGACTTACTGATCTGGCGCATTTCTTTAGTAACTTCATCCTCTGATACTCCATAAATTTGCATCGCCGTAACGGTGTGCAAGTCCAGGCCATCCTGAAAAGCACGAATCATCAACGGATCTTCGGCCTCGGCGGCTGCCAGCCGTAACTCCATTTGGGCGTAGTCCGCCACTACCAGTTTCCACCCGGCTGGCGCCTTTACACACGCCCGAAACCTGGAATCCCGAGGGATTTGCTGAAGATTGGGACCAATGCAAGACATGCGCCCGGTATCTGCCCCCAACTGCATGTAACTAGCCTTGATAAACCCAGTGCTACCAAGGTGTTTCAGCAACGCCTCCACCATCTGGCGCCGCTTCTCCACGCGCTTCCACGCCAGGTACTCCGCCACAACCCTGTGATCCCCCACGTACTCACGCAACGCAGCCCGACTGGCACTGGGTTTCCC
>CALGUV010000110.1 GCA_937920245.1 uncultured Microbacteriaceae bacterium | reverse complement strand
CTTGGTTTTGGAGAGGGCGAAAAGGACATGATTGGTTTTTCAAGCGCCAACAAGTCCGTTTCCACAGCGACCATTAAGGGCAAGTACCCAGCCGTATTACAGCTTTTCCCAGAGGAAACCGCTAGTTTTGCAATCCTAAGCAAACAAGAGCTCCTAGATGCCACGCGCAGGGTTGCTTTGGTTGTAGACCGCGAAAAACCCCTGAGATATAAGTTTTCCGAAAACGAGCTTTCTTTGGAGTCGATTGGTTCCGATGTAGCCGACGCTTCCGAACAAGTTTCCTGCTCTATGAAGGGTGAGGAGACAGTAGTTTCCCTACGACCTCAATTTCTTACCGACGCTCTTGCAGGGCTTGATGTTGAGAATGTGAAAATTGGTTTCACTGTGAACCCAAACAACCCAAACAAACCTGGCCCGGTGCTGATTAGTCCAGTTGATCCAAAGGACAGCGACAAAGACTTCAAGTACCTGTTGCAGCCAAATCTTCTAGTCTCCTAGGCAAAGGACTCGGCACTTGTGGCTCAAGTCTTTACAGTTAGCTAATTTCCGAAACTACTCACAGCTAAATCTTGATCTTTCCTCCGGCCAGGTGTTGCTCTATGGACAAAACGGTGAGGGAAAAACAAACCTTGTCGAGGCAATCAGCTACTTATCCACCCTGGAGTCGCATCGAGTCACCGGATACCAGTCCCTGATACAACAAGAACACACCACAGCCCAGCTTTCCGGAAAGGTAAACCACAACTCCCGAGAGCTTCTGATTGGTGTCGAACTTAACAAAGAGACGAGCAACCGGTATTTTCTGAACGGCTCAGCCAGGAAGAAAACCTCAGAGGTTCTGGGTCTTGTTAGAACAGTTTCTTTTTCGCCCGAGGACCTAGATCTAATAAGACGTGATCCGAGTGACAGAAGAAAGTTCCTAGATAGCTCCCTTGTGCAACTAAAACCGCGTCTATCGGGTGTTAAAGCAGATTACGAGCGCGTCCTCAAGCAAAGAAACGCCCTATTGAAATCTGCGAGAGGCATAAAAAATCCTGAACTTTCGACCCTAGAAATCTGGGACGATCAACTCGTTGCCCTGGGTACCGAGCTTGCGGCCGAACGTGTTGAGCTAGTCACAGCTTTGTCGCCGCTTTTGCAAACCTTTTACACCGCCCTCAGCGACTCGAAAGATGAAATCAGCCTTCGGGTTGTTTCGGCAGTGGGCAGTGATGAAAACGAAAAGTGGACAGACATTGAGCGTGATCCAAAGATCTACTCCCAGCTGTTTTACGAGCGTCTTGAGTCGTTGCGAAAAAAGGAACTTGAGCGCGGGATAACTCTTGCGGGACCCCACCGGGACGAGCTGCTGATAGATAAGGCCGGATTACTGGCCAAAACTCATGCCTCTCAGGGGGAAGCCTGGTCCCTAGCGCTAGGCCTAAAACTTGCCCTCGGAGATGTTTCACGAAAAACCAGCAACATCGGGGATCCGATTTTGCTCCTGGATGACGTGTTTGCAGTATTGGACAAGGGCAGGCGGGAGCGCCTAGTTGAATTCGTGACAGATTATGAGCAGGTAATAATCACCGCAGCAGATGAAACGATGGCGCCGAATCTAGATTGGTCTGAAAAACTGCACGTATCGGGAGGTGTTGTAAGTGCCTAATATTTTCTTTGAAGTTGCTGATGGATTTTTTAAAAGCTTTCTTGCAAACTCCCACGGCATGAAATCAAAGGATCAGAAGCGCCGAGAAAAAAACCAAACCCGTGGCACGCAACCCTTTGACAAGGGTCGCGATCTAGTCACCGCGAGTCAAAGCCTGGAGCATTTGTTTGGGGAGTTTAACTGGACCGCGGATCTGGAGAAGGCGTCACTATTTGCAGATTGGGATCAGGTCGTGGGTCCAGAAAGCGCGAATGCCTCTTTCCCCGAAGAGCTCAAGGGCACGCAACTAATTGTTCGTTGCAAGTCAACCGCGTGGGCCACTCAAATGCGGCTTTTAGAGACCCAGGTTTTGCAGAAGCTGGTAGAAGTTCATCCAAAACTTGTTGTTGATGAAATCATGTTTATTGGCCCGAACGCGCCGAGTTGGAAAAAAGGTCCTAGATCGGTTCCTGGACGGGGTCCGCGCGACACCTATGGCTAATAACCATATGCACTCCTTTTTCTGGCCTCTGGACTAGAATTGAGGGGTTAGCAAACCTGAATCTAAGTCGGTCCTAGACCGCGTTTACGTGGAGCTAACCCAAACGGGAAGTAATTGAATATGTCAGAACCAACGAGAAACTACGACGCCGGAGACATTCAGGTCCTTGAGGGACTGGAGGCCGTTCGCAAGCGACCGGGAATGTATATCGGCTCCACGGGCCCCCGCGGTCTTCATCACTTGGTTTATGAGATTGTCGACAACTCAGTCGACGAGGCTCTTGCCGGCCATTGCGACAACATAGATGTTGTTATCACCAAGGCCGGAAACATAAAGGTTTCCGATAACGGTCGCGGTATCCCGGTTGATATGCACCCGGTGGAAAAAAGACCCGCCGTAGAGGTAGTCCTAACTGTTCTGCACGCCGGTGGAAAATTCGGCGGCGGCGGATACGCCGTTTCCGGTGGTCTTCACGGTGTTGGTGCTTCTGTTGTAAACGCTCTGTCATCGACGCTTTCTGTTGAGGTGCATCGCGATGGCCACGTCTGGCGCCAGGGTTATTCAATCGGTGTTCCAGACGCCCCGCTAGCCAAGGGCGAAAAAACCGATCGCACCGGAACAACAATCGAGTTTTCACCCAGTGCGGACATTTTTGAAACCGTTGACTACGATTACGAAACTTTGCGCCAGCGCTTTCAGCAGATGTGTTTTTTGAACAAGGGCTTGAAGATCAACCTTCTGGATGAGCGCGATGGAAGAAAAGACAACTATTACTACGAGCGCGGTCTCGCTGACTACGTTGAGTATTTGAACTCAGCTAAAAAAGTCGAGACCATTCACGACGAGATTATTTCAATCGAAACCGAAACCAAAGAAAAAACAATTTCCGTTGAGATCGCAATGCAGTGGACCACCGGATATAACGAAGGCGTCCACACCTACGCGAACACGATCAATACCCACGAGGGTGGAACGCACGAAGAAGGTTTCCGGACGGCTCTGACCTCCCTGCTAAATAAATACGCCCGTGACAAGTCGCTTCTAAAAGAAAAAGATGACAACCTCACCGGTGACGACGTTCGTGAGGGTTTGACAGCGGTTGTTTCTCTGAAGCTAACCGAGCCTCAGTTTGAGGGACAGACCAAAACCAAACTTGGCAACACCGAAGCCAAAGCCTTTGTGCAAAAAGTAGTGAACGATCAACTTGGCGACTGGCTAGCTCGTAATCCTGTTCAAGCTAAAGAGATTGTTCGCAAGGCAATCCAGGCTGCCAGCGCAAGAATGGCAGCAAGAAAAGCTCGCGAGGCAACCAGACGCAAGGGCTTGCTGGAGTCCGGCGGAATGCCAGGAAAGCTAAGAGACTGCTCATCTAGGGACCCAGTTGTCTCAGAGATTTACATCGTTGAGGGTGACTCGGCCGGCGGTTCAGCGGTTCGAGGTAGAGATCCTGAGACCCAAGCAATTCTGCCGCTTCGAGGCAAGATTTTGAATGTTGAAAAGGCGCGACTTGATCGAGCTTTGGCAAACACCGAAGTTCAAGCGCTAATTACTGCTTTTGGTACCGGCATCGGTGAAGAGTTTGATGTCAGCAAGATTCGCTACCACAAGTGCATTTTGATGGCCGACGCCGATGTTGACGGTCAACACATTAGAACCCTGTTGCTGACCCTGTTGTTTAGGTACATGCGCCCGTTGATAGAACACGGCTACGTCTACATGGCTCAGCCGCCGTTGTTCAAGCTCAAATGGTCTAACGCGCCTCACGAATATGTTTACTCGGATGAAGAGCGAGACCGAAGGTTGCAAGAGGGTCAAGCTGCCGGCCGGAGAATTCCAAAGGAAAACGCCATCCAGCGCTACAAGGGTCTTGGGGAGATGGACTACGACGAGCTTTGGGAAACCACAATGAACCCGGCCACCAGAACGCTGCTTCAAGTGACCCTGGACGACGGAGCACTGGCCGATGAGGTCTTTTCGACCTTGATGGGTGAAGACGTCGAAAGCCGAAGAAACTTTATTCAGCGGAACGCCAAAGACGTCCGATTCTTGGACATCTAGGTAGGAGAGAAAAATGTCAGAAAACCAGATGGACAAAATAGAGCAAATCGACCTCAAGGTCGAAATGCAACGAAGCTACCTCGACTACGCGATGAGCGTTATCGTCGGACGAGCACTTCCGGACGTGAGAGACGGCCTAAAACCAGTTCACCGTCGCGTTCTTTATGCGATGTACGACGGCGGTTACCGACCAGACAAACAGTTCTCAAAATGCTCGCGTGTAGTGGGCGATGTCATGGGTCAGTACCACCCTCACGGTGACACAGCTATTTACGACACCTTGGTTCGCTTGGTCCAAGACTGGAACCTTCGTTACCCTCTCGTTTCGGGTCAGGGCAACTTCGGTTCTCCCGGAAATGACCCAGCTGCAGCGCCAAGATATACCGAGTGCAAGATGGCTCCGTTGGCGATGGAGATGGTTCGAGACATCGACGAAGAGACCGTTGACTTCCAAGACAACTACGATGGCCGCACTCAGGAGCCGACCATTTTGCCTGCCAGGTTCCCAAACCTGTTGGTTAATGGATCTATCGGTATTGCGGTTGGAATGGCAACGAACATTCCTCCCCACAACCTCAGAGAAGTATCAGAGGC
>CALGUV010000109.1 GCA_937920245.1 uncultured Microbacteriaceae bacterium | reverse complement strand
GCAGGAACCCTTGGACTTTCGGCGAGAGGGTCTCTCACCCTCTTTGTCGCTACTCATGTCAACATTCTCACTTCCGATACCTCCAGCAAACCTCACGGTTCACCTTCATCGGCTTACGGAACGCTCCGCTACCGCTCATTACTGAGCCCGCGATTTCGGCGCATAACTTTAGTCCCGATACATTTTCCGCGCAGGATCGCTTGATCAGTGAGCTGTTACGCTTTCTTTAAAGGATGGCTGCTTCTAAGCCAACCTCCTGATTGTCTCTGCAATCCCACATCGTTTCGCACTTAGCTATGACTTGGGGGCCTTAATCGGCGGTCTGGGTTGTTTCCCTTTTCACGACGGACGTTAGCACCCGCCGTGTGTCTGCCACGCATAACTTCCAGGTATTCGGAGTTTGAGAAGGTTTGGTAATCCGGTAAGGACCCCTAGCCCATTCAGTGCTCTACCCCCTGGAGTCTTAATCGTGACGCTCTACCTAAATAGATTTCGCGGAGAACCAGCTATCAGCAAGTTTGATTGGCCTTTCACCCCTAGGCACAGGTCATCCGAGAATTTTTCAACATTCAACGGTTCGGCCCTCCAGTGCGTGTTACCGCACCTTCAGCCTGCCCATACCTAGATCACTTGCCTTCGGGTCTAATGCTACGTACTCAATCGCCCTATTCAGACTCGCTTTCGCTGTGCCTACACCTAACGGCTTAAGCTTGCACGCAACACTAAGTCGTTGACCCATTATACAAAAGGTACGAGGTCACTCCGAAGAGCTCCCTCAGCTTGTAGGCATCCGGTTTCAGGATCTGTTTCACTCCCCTCATCGGGGTTCTTTTCATCATTCCCTCACGGTACTTGTTCACTATCGGTCGGTAAGGAGTACTTAGGCTTGGAGGGTGGTCCCCCCATGTTCAGACAGGATTTCACGTGTCCCGCCCTACTCTTAAAGGTCTTCATTTTACGGATACGGGACTATCACCCACTATGGTGTACCTTCCCAGGTACTTCTCCTTGTTTCAGACCAGGCCTGGTCCGCGTTCGCTCGCCGCTACTAACGGAGTCTCAATTGATGTCCTTTCCTCCGGGTACTCAGATGTTTCAATTCCCCGGGTTTGCTTTTTAACCCTATGTATTCAGGTTAAAATACCTCACTAGTGAAATGTCAGACAGCCTGCACCGCGAACGGTGCAGAATATCCAACATCTCGGAGGTGGGTTTCCCCATTCAGAAATCACCGGATCAAAGGGTGCTCTCGCCTCCCCGGTGCTTATCGCAGAGTGCCACGTCTTTCATCGCCTCTTACCGCCAAGACATCCCCCGGATGCCCTTTTGACGCTTGATCTCATAAAATCCATGTGCAGTGGAAAACGCAGAGCGCTCCACGAACACAAAGATCTCAGTCAGACTATTTGTTGGTTTCTTGCAGACTGACCCTTTGCATGCCGGCATTACTGCAGACACGTTATCGGCTGAAGCAACCACGCACGGGACCTTTGCAGGTCCACCAGGCGCGTTGCCGGATCAATCTTTCCCTTACGATGACAAATATCCCGGAGCTGAAAAGCTCCGGAAACGGATAAACTTCTTTCGTTCGTATACTGAGCAGGATGGTGGAGCCTGACGGAGTCGAACCGACGGCCTCCTGAATGCAAATCAGGCGCTCTACCAACTGAGCTAAGGCCCCGATCCTGTACGACTGGAACCCGCCACTCCGCTGCTTCCTTGCGGAAACAGTTTCGATGGTGGGCCGAGGAAGAGTTGAACTTCCGACCTCACGCTTATCAGGCGTGCGCTCTAACCACCTGAGCTACCGGCCCGAGGCCGGACCGGCCGAAGCCGCCGCAGCCTAGTCGAAGACAGGCGACGCTTGGCGCCCGCGGGGCTCGCAAATGCAACCTGGACACATGTGTGACCAGGCCTACGAACGAAGGAAGAGAAACGAAGACGGCGTGAAGGCCGCATTCTGTTTTGCCTTTCCGAAGAAAGGCTATGTCTGAAGAGCGACAGAGCTTCATGTGAGTGAAGCAATCTGTAGCATCCTTAGAAAGGAGGTGATCCAGCCGCAGGTTCCCCTACGGCTACCTTGTTA
>CALGUV010000108.1 GCA_937920245.1 uncultured Microbacteriaceae bacterium | reverse complement strand
GCGCAGTGATCGGTGTGGAGGGCTACTTTAATGTCATAGTTTTTCGCGACCTCTTTAGCAAAGGCAGCAAAGGCCAATGCGCCGGAGACTCGGTGCTTTATTGTCGAGCCCGACCAATAGTCTGCTCCGCCCGTGGAGACCTGCAGGATGCCATCGGAACCGGCTTCTTGCAAGCCAGCAAGAGCTGCATTTAGTGTCTGGGAGCTTGAGACGTTCAGGGCTGGATAGGCAAAGCCACCGGCTTTGGCACGGTTCAGCATCTCAGAATATTCGTTGGAAGTTACAACTGCCATGATGTTTGCTCCTTAGGGCTTTGCTGGCTCACCAAGAAGGTGATCTCGGTTTGGATTTTGGTCAACGGTAGCCGACACAAGGTTTTCAATACTTTGGAGTCCACTGGTTGGCTGTTGGACTTTAGCCGCTCCCCATTGAACCGCTGAGGAAATACCCTCGGCGATATCGAACCCAACGCCGTAGGCGGTTTCGTCTACCGGATGCGTTGCTAGGGCCGCAAGGAATCCAGCAATGGTCGAGTCTCCGGCTCCAACGGTGTTGATGACTTTCACTGGAGCTGTGCGGGCATGTATTGCGTGCGAGCTTGTCACTGCAAGGATTCCGTCTACGCCCAGCGAAGCCATTACGCAGTCGATGCCCCAGCCGTTTAGCTGGCGAGCGGCATCGATGACGTCGCCAAAAGTTACCAGCTCTCTACCGACACACTCAGCCAGTTCGTGGGCGTTGGGCTTCATGATTGTTGCGCTTCCATTCTGAGCCCAGAATCTAAGAGCGGGGCCGGAGGTGTCAAGCACCACGCGAACACCAAGTTTTTTTGTTAGATCAAATAGCGGCTGAAGATTTATTGCCTTGCCCGTTTCCAGTATGTCCGGGTGGGCACCTGCAACAACCAGCCACCTGGCTCCGCTAGCCATCAGAGTCTCCTCGGTGAGCCTCAGGACGTGATCCCAGTCGGCTTGCTTCAGAGGCCTTGGGTTTTCATTAATTTTTGTGGTCGGTCCGTTTTCTTCGACGATTGTGGTTGAGACGCGAAGTGTTCCTTCAACCCAAAGAGGCGTGAGAAATTCAGATCCGGTGCGTTCTAGAACCCCGGTGTCGGCGTCACCAATTGGAACGATTCCGGGGGCTTCTATGTTCGCAAGCCTCAGGGCTCTAGAAACGTTGATTCCCTTGCCGGCTAACTCTTCGCCCACGCGAGTCGCACGATTTACTCCACCGGCCTCTAGGTTATTTACGAAGTAGGTTCTGTCGAGAGTTGGGGCAGGTGTGAGCGTGACTATGGAGGTATTGCCTGCCATGGTTACTCCTTGAAGGTGGGTAGTAAAAACTGAAATTCCACTCACATCTTTGTAGGCGCGTCCAGAACACTATAGCGAAAAGCACTCAATCTTCGGAAAGCTCCTTGGAGGTCATCGCAGTCGGAGATTCTTCGATTTGCTTGGGTTCGTCTATCGAATCGATTCCGAGCTCATTCTCGTCAAGATCATTTAGCTTCCGGGCGGTCACCAACATTCTGGACTCCAGGCTGGACACGAAGGCGTTGTAGGACTTGACCGTTGAGGTGAGTTTGTTACCAAGGTCTGAGGTGAGAGTGGCAAGTTTCCCAACACGTTCATACAACTCCCTGCCCAGCTTGATCATTGAGCGAACTTGCGACTCATCTGCGTTTTGGCGCCAAATGTAGTTGATTGTTTTCAGAACGGAAAACAGTGAAACCGGAGATGAGAGCGCGACGTTTTTCTTGAAGGCATACTCCATCAGCGCAGGGTCTGAATCCAGAGCGGCAGAAAGCAGCGACTCGCTCGGTAGAAAGCAGATTACAAAATCTGGAGATGAACCTAAGCCAGTCCAATAGGCCTTGCTGCCCAAGTCGTCGATGTGTTTTCTCACTGCGGCCACGTGATCCTTGATGAGGCGGTCTCGCCTGCTGGCTTCTTCGCCGGTTGCAAGCTCCGAGATGGCGCTGGCTTCCTGATAGGCGCTGAATGGAACTTTGGAGTCAATGGCTAGTGACTTGCCTCCGGGAAGGTTGATAACCATGTCGGCCCGACCCATGCCGGTGTCGGTGGTGATGGTTGCCTGCTCGGAAAAGTCTGCATGCTTAATTAGACCCGCAAGCTCGACCAGTTTTCGAAGTTGGGTCTCACCCCAAACGCCCCTAAGGCTGTTTGAGCTAAGCGCCTGGGAGAGCTGTTGGGTTTGCTTTCTCAGATTCTCATCGGTTTCGACCGCGGTTCTCAACTGCTCGGAGATTGAGCTGAATTGCTCGGTGCGCTCCTTCTCCAGGCGCTGGACAACATCTTGCATCTGTTGGAGTTGCTGCTTTACAGGTCCCAGCTGCACCAAAACTTTATTTTCTTGGTCTTGCTGATTAGCCTGAATTGCAGAGGCCTGATCGGCCTTTAGAAGCTGAGTTCGCAGCTCTTTTTCTGTTGCCTCTAGCCCGGCCAGCTTGCTTCCAAGTTCTGGGTCAGATCCAACTAATTTTCGCTTTTGGTATCTGATGCCAAATCCGGCTCCAATTATTAGGCCCAATAGCAGGGCGCTGACGCCTGCCCAAATGGCTGTGCCGCTTGCAATAAGTCCAGTATCCATAGTTCCAAGTATCGCAGTGGGGTCAGACTAATAAGGGCTTAAAACGCTGCTTGGTTTTGATTAGCAAGTCCTCTAAAGAGTCCACCTCGTGACGGTTGGCCATATCCAGCGCAATCCTGGCGCAGGCGTCCGCATCCGCCAGCGCATCGTGGTGAGCAAATTCTTCGTGCCCGATTGCATAGGCGACTGCGTTTAGGCGGTAACTCTCGAGGTTGTAGGTCTTCCTGGCCATAAGCAGCGTGCAGCCATAGCTCAAGTTCGGTAAATCAAATGACACGGCCGCCGCTGAAGCACGAAGCACACCCATGTCGAATGCGGCATTGTGAGCCAAAAGTGGCAAACCATCTGTGAAAAGCAATAATTCTGGGAGTACTTCCTGCCACTCAGGGGCATCCAGGACATCCTCGGGCTTGATTCCGTGGACCCGGATGTTTCCTTCGTGGAACCAGTTATTTGGAAAAGGTGGTCGAAATAACATCGACAGCGTCTCGGCTATTTGACCATCCGAAACCCGCACGAGGCCAACTGCACAAGGGGAAGCGGGCGAGGAATTAGCTGTTTCGAAGTCAATGCTTATGAATTCCATGGCCACGCATCAAGTATGAGGCAATAAGCTTTGCCGGTGGCCCTAACTATCGGAATCGTCGGCTTGCCCAATGTTGGCAAGTCCACCCTGTTCAACGCACTTACTAAAAACAACGTTTTGGCGGCGAATTATCCCTTCGCCACAATCGAGCCCAACATTGGAGTTGTGAATCTTCCAGACGTGCGCCTCAAGAGGCTGGCAGAGATATTTAGTTCGGAGCGAATCCTTCCTGCAGCAGTCTCTTTTGTTGACATCGCTGGAATTGTAAAGGGTGCATCAGAGGGCGAAGGGCTTGGAAATAAGTTTCTGGCAAACATTCGCGAGGCGGATGCAATTGCTCAAGTGGTTCGCGGATTCGCCGATAGCGATGTCATTCACGTCGATGGCAAGGTTGATGCCGGTGGAGACATCGAAACAATCAATACCGAACTGATTCTTGCCGACATGCAAACGCTCGAGAAGGCAAGACCAAGACTTGAAAAAGAAGTAAAGGGTAAGAAAGCCGATCCGCTGGTGTTAGTGGTAATCGATGAAGCGCTGGCTTGCCTAAACGCGGGGACGCCACTTTCGCTGTCGAGCATTGACTTAGAGCCGATTCGAGAGCTAGGCCTGCTAACGGCGAAGCCAATCTTGTTTGTGTTCAATGTTGACGAGGAAGTTCTTGGAGACCCAGCGCGACTTCAAGAACTGGCGAACTTAGTCAAGCCGGCAGAGGCGGTGTTCTTGGATGCCAAGGTCGAATCCGAACTCATCGATTTGTCTCCGGAAGAGGCGAACGAGTTGCTTGCGTCCCTCGGGCAAAACGAGTCAGGTCTTGACCAGCTAGCTCGAATTGGCTTTGAAACCTTAGGCCTTCAGACTTATCTAACTGCCGGGCCAAAAGAATCCAGAGCCTGGACAATACCTAAGGGCGCCAAAGCCCCTCAGGCTGCCGGTGTTATTCACACTGATTTTGAAAAAGGCTTCATCAAGGCCGAGGTTGTTTCTTTCAGCGATCTAGACAGCGCTGGTTCCATGGCTCAGGCTAAATCGCTCGGCAAGGCCAGAATCGAAGGCAAGGACTACACAATGCAGGATGGCGATGTTGTGGAGTTCCGCTTCAACGTTTAGCAAGCAACTGACACCTAGTTAACTTGACGATTCGCCATTGGGCTTACTTCGTTCTTTTCGGCCCCGTAATAAACCAATCTCATACGAAGTGACAGCAATAATTGTCACCGCCAGTAACGGCAAAACGAACCAGAGCATGATAATCGTGAAGCCTTGGGCCGCGTCATGCTCGGCTGATGCCAGCACGAGATACAGAGTGTAGGCGGCGTAGAGCGCCACGAACATCACGCCTTCCCAGCGCGCAATTATGAAGCCGGTGAATGCAATTGGCAGCAGTGCAACTGCCGCTGCGAGCATTAGTGGAAGATCAAGTGCGATCGCTGCCGATGGCACCGGAATGCCATCTTTGAAAATAATTGCTGGCAGACCAAGCACTAAACCGATGTTAAAGAGATTGCTTCCGACAATGTTTCCAACCGCCATGTCTCTCTCTCCACGCCTGATTGCAATAATCGAGGTGGCAAGTTCCGGCAACGAGGTGCCGAGGGCGACAACGGTAAGTCCAATAACCAGGCTGCTCACGCCGAGCCCGGTAGCAATGTTCACGGCCCCCGATACCAACAATTGAGCTCCAAGCACCAATAATCCAACCCCAACTGCAAGGAGGAGTGCGGCCAGCCAAAGTGATACGGGTTTGCTATTAAGCGGAAGCTCATTTGGCTTGTCATCGGGCTCGATGGCAGTTCGCCTGCCGATTAACATGCTCATAATTATGTGGAAAATAAGAACGGCAAGTAACAACATCCCATCGAAGACGCTTATCCTGCCATCCAGGCTCACCAGCACCAACAGCAGCGAGAGCCCCACCATTACCGGAATGTCAAACCTAATCAGTTGACGCTTGATGACCAGCGGGCTGATGATGGCCGATATTCCAAGAATCACCAAAATATTTACGATGTTGCTACCGACCACATTTCCCACGGCCAGGTCAGGTTCGCCATCCAGGACGGACCCAACCGTTACCGCAAGTTCAGGAGCGGAGGTTGCGGCAGAGACAACTACCAGACCAATTACCAGTGGAGATAATCCCGCCTTGGAAGCAAGTGTTGATGCACCACGAACCAGTGCTTCGCCTCCCGCTATCAGCAGTATCAGGCCGGCGATCACCATCAAAATGTCGGAGATATTCACTTTCGTAGCTTACGCTTCCGCGATTCCGGTTATTGCCAGCTCAACCCGCTCGTTTAGATAATCTTCGAGCGGTCGAAGGGCGGAATCCGAAGCAGTTGACATCCAGCGCACTAGGAGTTGTTGGGTAGGAATCCCGTCAATAACTATCTGTCTTAGCACTAGCGGCCCATTTTCCTCTGCCAGTTGATCTAGGTCATCTATCGGCAGTGGACGAGGGTCAATCAATACCGCGCTGTCCTCCGGGAATTTAGCCGCCAGAAGCTTTCTCCTAAGCTCTAGGCGCTCTTGAGCACTCTGAGCCTGATGTCCCGGCAAAACCTTGAGGCTCGCTCTGATGATCAGGCCTGGTTCAAACACATCCCCTTGGGTAGTGACCACGAGCGCGCCAAGCAAAAAGCCTTCGCCGGCCTTCTTGAACGAGCTGGACAGAGGGAAGAGCCCAAGAAGCCTGCGAGCAGGCGTCGATAGTGCAAGCTGCTCAGGGTTCGCACCGGCAGCCAATAATCGGTTTGCTGCAGAAGCGACTAGCTCTCTAGTTTCGGTACTCACCGAATTGTGATTCATGGCTATATCGTCTCGTCCAAGTTCTCTTCTGGCAAGCTTCCCCACGGGCCTTGCTGGCATCTTGTCACTTCATTGAATTCGGCTGCAGAAGTCAGGCTTTAGCGCTCAAGCTTTTTAGCGAAATTACCGAGATAGAATTAGGCACGTGCCTTCCACCATAATTCGCCTCTCAGTCTCTGACGATATCGTCAGCTGGTTCGACGCAATCGGCCCATTTCTTTTCTATGCGGCTGTTTTTGGTCTTGTATTTGCCGGCACTGGCCTCTTCATAGGCGCGTTTATACCCTTTATAACTGGGGATTCCTTGGTATTTGCTGCCGGTTTGGTTGCAGCAGCCCACACCGATTCAATTAACATTTTTGTCATGGTTATCGGGGTTGGAGTAGCGGCCTGGCTCGGCGATCAGGTTGGCTACACTCTCGGTCGTCACTATGGGCGCCCTTACCTCGATAAACGTCAGGGTAAATGGTTACAAAAAGCTATCGCGAGGTCGGATCAGTTTTACGAGCGCTACGGCTGGTGGTCAATTGTTGTTGCGAGATTTGTGCCCTGGGGCAGGGTAATAATGCCCGCCTTAGCCGGCATCAGCAAGATGAACTACTACAAGTTTTTTAGTGCAAACGCAGTTGGTGCGGTTGTCTGGGGATCAGGACTAACTACCGCCGGTTACTTTACCTATTCGATCCCTGGAGTCAGGTCTGCGGTCTACATAATTGCACTTGTTGTAATCAGCCTCAGCGTTATCGCTGGAGTTCGAACTTGGCGGGCAAACCGGGTCTAGTTTTGAACCCAAATCTCGCACAACTTGCCTGATTGCTCTTCCTCGTAAAACTCATCTTCTTGAATAGACCAAGTACCCCAATAAGAATCAAACTGCCCATGATCTCTCGCCGAGAACCTTGACTTTCTTTGGCTTGAATCGCTCTCCATCCAGATCGTAAGGTCGGCTAGTTCGCTGGATGCCAAGGACACAGAGCCGCAGCCCTCAACAATTACTAGATTGCCGCCTTCAAAACTGCGCCAACCATTCGCTGGTTCGCTTGCCATGCCTCTCGCGCCAAGTTGCCAATCCCAGACCTGCCAATCGGCCGGCTTTCCTTTAGAAATGGGCCTAAGAATGCTTCGGTTTAGATAAGACGACCCTGCCCTGAGGCCATCCCAGCCAGGATATAAATCGTCCATGTGAATTAGCTTGGGGAGCTGCTTCTCGGATTGAAAAATTAGCTCTGCCAGCTCACCGGCAAAGCGTGACTTTCCGGATCCGGCCCTACCGTCAATCAAAACGATGGCTGTGTTTTTTGTATTAATAAGTACTTCAAGCTTGGAATGAACCGAAACCAGGGCGTCTTCGTAGCTAAGCAAATTTCGCGGCATATGGCGAGTTTAGGCGGAATACCCGTAAGCTTAGAAAGGCTATTCCAGCCTCCTCAGAATTTTACCAACCCAAGGTCTATATAAAAATGAAAAACAACGCGCTCAGGAACCTAGCCATCGTGGCCCACGTAGACCACGGTAAGACTACTTTGGTGGACGCCATGTTGCGCCAGACCGGCTCTTTTGCCTCCCACGGAACACAGGACGAGCGCGTCATGGACTCCGGCGACTTAGAGCGTGAAAAGGGTATTACCATCTTGGCCAAGAACACCGCGGTTCGCTACGAAGGACCTGCAGCCAAGGGTGAGTCGATCGTCCTAAACGTTATTGACACCCCGGGTCACGCTGATTTCGGTGGCGAGGTTGAGCGTGGTTTGTCCATGGTCGACGGGGTGCTATTGCTAGTTGACGCATCAGAGGGCCCATTGCCACAGACTCGGTTCGTGCTTCGTAAGGCACTTGAAGCAAGACTGCCCGTGGTGCTACTTGTAAACAAGACCGATCGTCCAGACGCGAGAATCGACGAAGTAGTCGAGGAAAGTCACGACCTACTCCTAGGCCTCGCCTCTGATTTGCACGACACAATTCCAGATTTGGATGTCGATGCAATTTTGGACCTACCTGTTATTTATGCTTCAGGCCGAGCTGGTCGGGCATCACTGAACAAGCCAGCCGACGGAGAGTTTCCAGACTCGGAGGACCTAGAGCCGCTGTTTGAAGCAATCTTGAAGTACATTCCGGCTCCTTCTTACGAAGAAGGCGCACCTCTCCAGGCTCACGTCACCAACCTTGATTCTTCGCCATTCCTTGGACGCTTAGCGTTACTCAGGATTTTCAACGGTGAAATCAAGAAGGGCCAGACAGTTGCCTGGGCTCGTCAGGATGGAACCACTCAGAACGTGAAGATTACAGAGCTGCTTGGAACAAAAGCTTTGGAACGTATGCCAATCGAGAGTGCCGGTCCTGGAGACATCGTGGCTGTTGCCGGCATCGAAGACATCACCATTGGTGAATCACTCTGTGACCCAAATGATGTTAGGCCACTACCGCTAATTACAGTAGATGATCCTGCAATCTCGATGACCGTCGGTATTAATACTTCTCCTATGGCCGGCCGAGTCAAGGGCGCCAAAGTAACCGCTCGTCTCGTGAAAGATCGCCTTGACCGCGAGTTGATCGGTAACGTTTCGATTCAAGTTCTCCCAACCGAGCGTCCAGATGCTTGGGAGGTTCAGGGAAGAGGTGAGCTTGCGCTAGCCATACTTGTTGAGCAGATGCGCCGCGAGGGTTATGAGCTAACAGTTGGTAAGCCACAGGTAGTTACCCGTAAGGTCGACGGCAAGGTTCACGAGCCGGTTGAAGACCTGACCATTGACACTCCAGACGAGTTCTTGGGTGCTGTCACTCAGCTCCTGGCTGCTCGCAAGGGTCGCATGGTCAACATGACCAACAATGGCACTGGCTGGGTGCGCATTGAGTTTATGGTTCCATCACGAGGACTCATCGGCTTTAGAACTGAGTTCTTGACTATAACTAAGGGCGCTGGTATCGCCAACGCACTGGCCGCCGGCTACGAGCCATGGTTCGGACCAATTATCACTCGTCAGAATGGATCGCTTGTTGCAGACCGTGCCGGTGTTGCCACGCCATTTGCGATGATCGCACTGCAAGAGCGCGGATCATTCTTTGTGGAGCCAACCAGCGAGGTTTATGCGGGAATGGTCGTCGGAGAAAACTCCAGGGCTGATGACATGGACATCAATATCACCAAGGAGAAGCAGCTAACAAATATGCGTGCTGCTTCGGCTGACAACTTTGTTGGCCTAACGCCTCCAAAGAAGCTTTCTTTGGAAGAGTGCCTTGAATTTGCTCGCGAAGACGAATGTGTTGAGGTTACGCCGGAAGCAACCAGAATCCGAAAGCTGGAGCTGGATGCAAACGTCCGAGCACGCAATGTTTCTTCAAGAAAGCGCGCTTCCGAGAACTAAGCGATTTTGGAATCTATTGAATAGATTTCGGACGGGTCTCTGCGGGTTCGCGTAGCTACTTCACGCTGAACTAACTCCGGGCTCTGGTTGTCGATTATTCCTTGCTTGCCAATTGCAATCACGCAGATAATTTCTCGGTCCTTGGCGCCAACTATGCCCGAGACTATATCGTGATTGATGCCTCCCATGTAGTGCGCTTTGAGGCCCATGGCTTCGGTTTGGGTAACCAGCTGGCTGGCTGCAAGGCCAACATCAAAGTGGGTTGCAGCTTGGCTTCTTGGTTCACCATCGAATTTTGCATCAGCCAGCAACACCGCATAGGCAGAACCCTGTGGCGCCCACGCCTGGTTGTAACCCTTCAGCCCAGATTCCGAGACTTCCCTAAAAAGATCGGTTCCGGATCTGAGTATCACCACGTGCCAATTTTGGTGGTTGCTACTCGACGGGCTCCAACGGAAGGCTTCGCCAAGGCTCTTAGCTTCGCCGTCAGATAGAAGGTAGCTTGAATCAAAGATTCTTGGGCTCCACCGGTCGCGAATCAAAGGGTGTAATTCGGCGGAAGTTTCGGCAGGTTTATTTAGTAAGTCGTTAGTCATAATTACCACAACTCTAATTCACTGGCTATTAGTCCTAGACGCTACTATTGGCAGGTGTCGACAAGAGGCTTGGTTCTTTTTTCAATGGCTGGCCTATTTTGGGGCCTCCCATACTTCTTTATCGCACTTGCCCTAGAGAGCTTCTCAACTCCGACAATAGTTTTTGCCAGGACGTTTCTTGGCGCACTGGTTCTGATCCCTTATGCTGCTTTGACCGGGGGGCTAAAGCCGGCACTAAAGGCGTGGCCTTATGTGGTGATGTTTGGACTTATCGAGATGGTGGGACCTTGGTTCCTTATTACCGAGGCTGAGAAAAACATATCTTCCGGTCTTGCAGGCCTACTGATTGCTACCGTGCCATTCTTTGCCGTCGCGGTGTTGGCTATTTTCCTAAAAGACCGTAAGGCACTTCGTCCGCGCTCGTTGGCTGGAATGATTATCGGTTTCTTCGGTGTGGTTGTCTTGGTTGGAATTGACTCATTCTTGGGGGCAGTGAACCCACTATTTGTATTGATGGTCATACTGGCCGCAGTCGGCTACTCGATCGCACCGATTATCGCGAACAGAAAGCTGAACCATGTTCCGAGCGCAGGGGTGATCGGTGTCAGCATGGCGATGGTTTCGATCATCTACGCGCCATTTTCTTTGCCCGGCTTGGGTGATGAGCTTGCTCTGGCGACCACCTCGAGCATATGGGCGATCATAGTTTTGGGCCTGGTGTGTTCGGCGCTGGCATTTGTGGTGTTCTTCATGTTGATTCAAGAAGTTGGTCCGGTCAGAGCCACTCTGATTACCTACGTGAACACCGCCGTAGCTCTATCATTGGGAATCGTGTTTTTGAACGAGCCGATCACAATCGGTCTGGCAGTTGGATTGCCACTTATTGCAATTGGGCTTTACTTGGCAGGCGGCACTGAGAAAAAAAGAGAGATTCCGGAAACTCCAGCCTAAACACCGAAGCGAATTCTCTTTCGGCAACGAATCAAGAGCTATATCAGGTAGAGATCGTCCCCGGTAATGTTTAGCAGTCTTGCGTTCACACCCACCGCAACAGTTCCAGCCGGCATATCTTTGGTAACCACGGCGTTAGCCCCAACGGCGCAATCATTACCAATGTTGATATTGCCAATTAGCTTGGCTCCTGCACCAATAATTACGCGATCTCCAACCGTGGGGTGTCGCTTGACTGGGTCTAAGGTTTTACCGCCCAAGGTTACGCCGTGGTAAATCAGCACATCGTCTCCGATCACTGCTGTTTCACCTATTACAACTCCCACGCCGTGATCAATCACGAACCTCTTACCTATTGTTGCGCCGGGGTGAATCTCAATGGCGGTGAAGAATTTAGCGTGGTTCGAAACCATTCTTGACAGCGTGCGGAGCCTAAGTTTCCACAACCTGTGAGCCAGACGATATAGCCAAACTGCGTGAAGGCCTGCCGATGTGAACCACAGTTCCCATGCGCTTAGAGTGGCTGGATCGCGCTGAAGACCTGCGCGAATGTCTTCTCTAATGCTCAATTCTTGCTCTGGTATTCATCTTGGAGGTCGCGGTAAAGAGTTGAAGACACATAGCGCTCACCAAATGAGGGAACTATCACCACTATTTGCTTGCCCGCAAACTCTGGACGAGTTGCAACTTGGCAGGCTGCCCAAAGGGCAGCTCCCGAGGATATACCCGCCAAAATACCCTCTTCGGCGGAGGTTCGCCTCGCGAAGTCAAAGGCGGTGGCGTTTTCGACGCTGATGACTTCGTCATAGCTACTGGTGTCGAGAATCGAGGGGATAAAGTTTGGTCCGATTCCAGCGAGTGGGTGTCCGGCGGCATCGCCTCCGGTAAGTAGGGGAGAGGCGGCGGGTTGAACAACGAAGCTTTTTATCTTTGGGTTCAGTTCTTTTAGACGTTGCGATGTTCCAGTGATCGTTCCGCCGGTGCCGCTTCCTGCAACCAGGGCAGCGACTTGGCCGTCGGTATCAGCCCAAATTTCTTCGGCGGTGGTCCTTCGGTGAATGTCAGGACCGGCTTCATTATCAAACTGACGCATCATCACAGAGTTTTCAATTGTCTTGCCTAATTCATCGGCTTTGGCAACTGAGCCTTTCATGCCCTCTGCTGCAGGCGTGAGTACTAGTTCTGCTCCGTAGGCACGAATCAGGATTTTGCGCTCCATGCTCATGGAGTCGGGCATGACAATGATTGTCTTGTAGCCGCGTGCTGCACCCACCATGGCTAGAGAAATGCCAGTGTTTCCGCTCGTCGCCTCAATTAGAGTCCCACCAGGCTTTAGAGCACCTGATTTTTCTGCCGCATCAACCATTGCGATTCCCAGTCGATCCTTCACTGAAGACGAAGGGTTGTAAAACTCGAGTTTGGCAAGCACCGTGGCTTTAGCGCCGTCGGTTACTTTGTTCAGAGTTACCAGAGGAGTGTTTCCGAACACTTCGGTGATGTTGTTATAGATACGCAATAAATCAGTCCTAAATCTCGAGGCTAGAAGATTCTAACCAAAGTCACGGGCGCATTAGTCCGCATTGCCGATTGTTACGCACCGATGCACTGAAAATTCAGGTGGCAAGAGTGGCTAAGTGAAATTTCAAGGAATCGCAAATACTCTTTGACTCGATGAAGAAACTCACTTTGAAAGTTCTTGTAGGAATCAGCGTATTTGGCCTTGCTGGTTGCAGCATCCAAGAGGTCGCCTCGACGGCAGCCGACGCTGCTGCGTGCAAGGCTCTAAGTTCGACCCTTAGCGGCATTTCTGGCGCCTATGAGCAAGGCTTAGTTGACTCCGGCGTGGTGGAGCAAATCGATTCCATCGTTGGAGATCAGGTTGATTTTCTTCTATCGACTGAATTAGCAGCTGACCTTGGTGAACTTGCCAAACAGCTAAGCCAATCAAGCCCCGCACAGGGAACTTCAAATAAGGTCGCCGAACTAACCGCGAGTATCTCCGAAAAGTGCTCCGGCTACGGCATTGATATTTCAAACTAAGTGCGAGGCACTTATGCCGTCAGTAACCTAAGAGCATGAAATCATCGCCTCCGGAACTCCACCCCGACCGCAACTTAGCCATGGAGTTGGTGCGAGCCACCGAAGCCGCGGCAATTCGCGCTTATCCATTTATCGGCAAGGGCGATAAAAACGCGGCCGATGGCGCGGCAGTAGATGCAATGAGAGCTTTCTTGGGCACCGTGAACTTCGAGGGTCTTGTGGTGATCGGCGAGGGCGAAAAAGATAACGCTCCAATGCTGTTCAACGGCGAAATCGTTGGAACCGGTAACGGCCCTAAGGTTGACATCGCGGTGGACCCAATCGACGGCACATCACTGACCGCAGCCGGAAGGCAGAATGCTATCTCTGTGATAGCGGTAGCGGATCGAGGTTCGATGCTTGATGCCTCAACGATTTTTAAGATGGACAAGTTTGTGACCGGCCCGGCCGGCATCGGGGTGTGTGACATTAGGCAGTCCATGGATGAAAACCTTCGTGCCTATTCAAAAGTAACCGG
>CALGUV010000107.1:7500-12956 GCA_937920245.1 uncultured Microbacteriaceae bacterium | reverse complement strand
AACGTGAGCTGGGTTTAGACCGTCGTGAGACAGGTTAGTTTTACCCTACTGATGGCTTGAAGTTGCGATAGTAATCCTGCTCAGTACGAGAGGAACCGCAGGTTCGGACATTTGGTACACGTACTCGGTCGATCGACCGTTGGTGCGAGGCTACCATCCGTGGGAATATGCCTGAACGCCTCTAAGGCAGAAACCCGCCTAGACATGGCAACTTTATCGTCGGGCTGGAGAGCTGTTTGGGGAATGCTAGGCTTTTGCCTCCACCCCAGTGTTGGGCTACGGACTTGTGCTAGAAGCGTGCTTGTCTGCCCTGACCATTTAATTATTCAGAGTTCTTGCCCAAAATCTTTTGCATACGACCTAGATTAGTCATGGTGTCGTACTTGGTAGAGCAGCTACCACACTGCGATCTATTGAGACTCATCCATTTGACTGAAAGATTTGTCTTGTCGGCTAGACAAGTCTTTCGCTCTCATGGATGGGTTTTTTTTTGCCGAATAAATTTGAACCTAGTTGTGAACATGAGATGATTTGAAAATTCCCGTGGCTGTTTGCAGAAAATTCCCGAAAATGAACCTGGCGGGGACCTACTCCGGGAATTTGCGTGCAGCGTGCCGAGCCGAGCCACTGAAAATTCCCGAAAATTTTCTAAGTATTTAGCACCTATGCCGATGAAAAAAAAATCTTGCAAAAATAATTTTTTTTTTCACGTTTTAGACAATTTTAAGCATTTTTCATTTTTTTTTTTTTTCAATTTACACCACGGAAAATTTCGGGCCAGCCCGCCCGGTTATACCGGGTTGGTGGCCGAGCCACCGAAAATTCCCGAAAAATGTTTTAAGTATTTGCAGAAAAAAAATCTCGCAAAAATAATTTTTTTCACGGTTCAGACAATTTTAAGCATTTTTTTGGTCGTAAGAATTCGAACCTCGTTGTGAACATGAGATGAGTCCGGTAGCTGGAACCTGGCGGGGACCTACTCAAGGAATTTGCGCGCAGCTCGGCCACCAAACCAGCGGCGGCTGCCGTTCGCGCTACGTCAAAGATATCAATTCGCTGTCAAAAGGAGAAATAATCTTAAAAGCATTCTCTACATTTACATTTTTTATATTTTTGTCGTAGCGCGAACGGCAGACAGCCGCCCGCTGCCGGCCGGTTTGGTGGCCGAGCTGCACGCAAATTCCTACTCCGCGGGGTTAGGCCGAACCGCGAACAGACAGCCAGCCGCCCGGTTATACCGGGTTGGGGGCCGAGCCACTGAAAATTCCCGAAAATTTTCTAAGTATTTAGCACCTAATACGACCAAGCAATTATCGCTTGATTCACTTCATTAAGAGAGTTCAGGATGTCGGAGGAGGAGGACGAATGCATAAGCTGGGAGGAGAGACAGCTGTGCCTCTGCTTCTGTCCTGGAGACGGATACATCAAGAGTCAAGTGCAAGGCTTCCTATCTTCATTTAAGAATAGCCCGGTGTTCAATATAGCTCTCAGCGGGTTCCTTCTAGATTTCAAAAACATTCAGATTATCGATCGGTGTCCTGAAGGGGTGGTGCACAAGATGGTGGACATCAAAGGAAGCTTTAAGGTGCTACGGCCCTCGGAGGGCAAGAAGATCCGGGTGACGGTGGACCTTGTCACTCCCAGCCAGGTCCTCGCCAGATACAGGGGGATTTACGAGGTTGTGCTTACGAATGATCTGAGCGGAAGTTGGTTGGGGGCTCATCTCGACGTCGGTCAGGAGGTGTCTGTGGCTATCAAAGGGCTGAGCCAGACAGTTTCAGGGAAGTACTGTATCCGTGGCGAGGTTTTGAGTGCAGGCGAGGAGAACCTGTTCATCGTGTCCGACTTTAACCTACAAACCTCGAAAACCAATCAGCATAGGCTTGTTCACTCAGCAGGAAATGATCCCGACTCTTGGATGACTCCTGAACATGTGACAGCCGGCACTTACTCGGATGCTACCACTATAGATGCTTTGGACAGAGATGCTGCCAGCAACCAGCCAGCCTCCTTTAATGCTTCCAGAACCAAGAATGAGCCTGAAGACTGAAAATTCCCGAAAATTTTCTAAGTATTTAGCACCTTTGCCGATGAAAAAAAAAATCTTGCAAAAATAATTTTTTTTCACGTTGTAGACAATTTTAAGCATTTTTCATTTTTTTTTTTTTCAATTTTCCCCACGGAAAATTTCGGGCCAGCCGCCCGGTTATAAAATTTCCTAAGTATTTAGCACCTATGCCGATGATAAATTTCAATTTTGAACCCCACGGAAAATTCCCGAACATTTTCAGAGTATAAAATTTTTTCGGTATAATAAGCAGAGATTATGAAAGCATGTTCCGCAAACACCCCCTAAAGTCTACTCTCTTTATAAGCAGCACTAAGTCAAATTCATGATTTCTAACTATAACACAGCTGTTTACACCTATATGTGAGGCTGAAATGAAAATTTCGGTGGCTCACATGGACAGGCATCGGGTCAGGCATTGTTGTACATGCTCATAATTTCCTGCACACTGAAACAGCTACGGAGGTTACCTTGCTTCGGTTGGGTAGTATACTCTGGAACTGTATCAAGCCTGAGGAGGTTTGAGTTTCCGTGCGAAACTGAATCTCGTTTACTTGGCCGTGGTGAATACTCTTCCTACGGACTAGAAACATGTCGGTTGTCGATCCCGTGCAGAGTTGCGACGGGATTTCTCGGCTCAGACTGCGGGTGGTGTGGGGTTGGTCCGCCAACTCCACTCCCCACGGTGCGTTGTAGCGAGAATAGTTATCTGGTTGATCCTGCCAGTAGCATATGCTTGTCTCAAAGATTAAGCCATGCATGTCTAAGTACAAGCCATATTATGGTGAAACCGCGAATGGCTCATTAAATCACACCTAATCTACTGGAATGTTAGCAGTTACTTGGATAACTGAGGTAATTCTTGAGCTAATACATGCGAAAAATCCCGACTCACGAAGGGATGCTTTTATTAGATCAAAACCAAACAGCTTCGGCTGTAACACTGGTGACTCTGAATAACTTTGGGCTGATCGCATTGCCTTGAGCAGGCGACATTTCCTTCGAAGGTGTGCCCTATCAACTGTCGACTGTGATATAGACGCTCACAGTGGTTTTGACGGGTAACGGGGAATCAGGGTTCGATTCCGGAGAGGGAGCCTTAAAAACGGCTACCACATCCAAGGAAGGCAGCAGGCACGCAAATTACCCAATGAACGAAGTTCGAGGTAGTGACGAAAAATAACAATACAAGACTCATCCGAGGCCTTGTAATTGGAATGAGTACACTTTAAAACCGTTTCACGAGGATCTATTGGAGGGCAAGTCTGGTGCCAGCAGCCGCGGTAATTCCAGCTCCAATAGCGTATATTAAAGTTGTTGTGGTTAAAAAGCTCGTAGTTGGATTTCGGCGGGTATTGGTTGGTTTGAATTGCTTCAACACTGACTTTTTTACCCGTGTGTTTTGCCAGAATTTAGCGGGTGATCTTCGCCGATTGTCCGTTGGAACTGGTAGGTTTACTTTGAAAAAATTAGAGTGCTCAAAGCAAGCTTACTGCTTGAATAGTTGCGCATGGAATAATAGAATAGGAAGTCGTTTCTATTTTGTTGGTTTTCGGAAATCGACTTAATGATTAATAGGGATAGTCGGGGGCATTCGTATTCAAACGACAGAGGTGAAATTCTTGGACCGTTTGAAGACGAACTAAGGCGAAAGCATTTGCCAAGAATGTTTTCATTAATCAAGAACGAAAGTTAGAGGTTCGAAGGCGATTAGATACCGCCCTAGTTCTAACCATAAACGATGCCAGCTAGCGATCTGCCGGCGTTTAATTTTCTGACTTGGCAGGGAGCTTCCGGGAAACCAAAGCTTGTGGGTTCCAGGGGAAGTATGGTTGCAAAGCTGAAACTTAAAGTAATTGACGGAAGGGCACCACCAGGAGTGGAGCCTGTGGCTTAATTTGACTCAACACGGGGAAACTTACCAGGTCCAGACATGAGAAGGATTGACAGATTGAGAGCTCTTTCTTGATTCTATGGGTGGTGGTGCATGGCCGTTCTTAGTTGGTGGAGTGATTTGTCTGGTTAATTCCGATAACGAACGAGACTCTGTCCTGCTAAATAGATTCAACCTTTCTTTTGGGTTGGAATTTCTTCTTAGAGGGACTGGCGATTATTAGTCGCACGAGATTGAGCAATAACAGGTCTGTGATGCCCTTAGATGTTCTGGGCCGCACACGCGCTACACTGAATCGGTCAGCTAGTTCTTCCCGTTCCGAGAGGAACGGGTAAACTGTTGAACTCGATTCGTGGTAGGGATCGGGGCTTGCAATTATTCCCCGTGAACCAGGAATTCCCAGTAGGCGCGAGTCATAAGCTCGCGTCGATTACGTCCCTGCCCTTTGTACACACCGCCCGTCGCTACTACCGATTGAGTGTTTTAGTGAGGTCCTCGGATTGATAGCCTGGCGGTTAACGCTGCCTAGCTAACGAAAAGACGACCAAACTGTAGCACTTAGAGGAAGTAAAAGTCGTAACAAGGTTTCCGTAGGTGAACCTGCGGAAGGATCATTAAAGGTTTTGGTTGCCAGCCAACTGAAATGTTTAAACAACTCGGGTGTCGTCTTTCCTTTCACAAGGAAATTCGAGCCTTGGACCCGCGGCTTGTCTGCCTTGGGTCGTGCAAGCTGTCTGCCAGCCCGTGACTGGTTTGGTCGTGGGACGTGGCGAATGGCTGCCTGCGAGCCCACCGGTGCCGTAGTCGGCAGCAAGAGTCTCACCGGTGAGGCCGGGTTCTGTGCCCCCTTTTTCCCTTTTCCCGGGTTAAAGGCTTCAACGATGAAAATTGTTTTCCTTCATAATTTTCACTCCTTACGGATGAAAACCTAAACACAATGCTATACAGTGGATCAATTGGCTTGGGGGTCGATGAAGAACGCTGCTAAATGCGTGACACAATGTGAACTGCAGGACACATGAACATCGACACTTTGAACGCATATTGCAGGTTTGTGCTTGTAACAAACCTACCCTTTTGTCAGGGTCGGTTATACTACATCCATCAAGGTATTTGAAAGAATCCTTGCATTGTCCGGCCGGTGGCTTCTGGCTACCGCCGGTCTAAGGTGTAACCCTGCAGTGCTTGGGCCTGCGTCAACTCTAGGGAATCTCTCCCGGGTTGGTTGCTGCGCCTCCTGCTCATGGGTTCTGGTGTGTGGGGAGCTGACTGTGTATCATCCCCTAGCGTCACCGATCATTTAACTTTCGACCTGACATAAAGGGAGATTACCCGCCGAATTTAAGCATATTAATAAGCGGAGGAAAAGAAAACAACTGTGATTCCCCTAGTAATGGCGAATGAAACGGGATTAGCCCATCGCTGAACTGCAGGTCGTCCTGGCCTTGTGGAATGTAGCGTTTGGAAGGGTCTCTTCCAAGGTTCAGATGCCTG
>CALGUV010000107.1:0-2500 GCA_937920245.1 uncultured Microbacteriaceae bacterium | reverse complement strand
TTTAGCACCTTTGCCGATGAAAAAAAAAATCTTGCAAAAATAATTTTTTTTCACGTTGTAGACAATTTTAAGCATTTTTCATTTTTTTTTTTTTCAATTTTCCCCACGGAAAATTTCGGGCCAGCCGCCCGGTTATAAAATTTCCTAAGTATTTAGCACCTATGCCGATGATAAATTTCAATTTTGAACCCCACGGAAAATTCCCGAACATTTTCAGAGTATAAAATTTTTTCGGTATAATAAGCAGAGATTATGAAAGCATGTTCCGCAAACACCCCCTAAAGTCTACTCTCTTTATAAGCAGCACTAAGTCAAATTCATGATTTCTAACTATAACACAGCTGTTTACACCTATATGTGAGGCTGAAATGAAAATTTCGGTGGCTCACATGGACAGGCATCGGGTCAGGCATTGTTGTACATGCTCATAATTTCCTGCACACTGAAACAGCTACGGAGGTTACCTTGCTTCGGTTGGGTAGTATACTCTGGAACTGTATCAAGCCTGAGGAGGTTTGAGTTTCCGTGCGAAACTGAATCTCGTTTACTTGGCCGTGGTGAATACTCTTCCTACGGACTAGAAACATGTCGGTTGTCGATCCCGTGCAGAGTTGCGACGGGATTTCTCGGCTCAGACTGCGGGTGGTGTGGGGTTGGTCCGCCAACTCCACTCCCCACGGTGCGTTGTAGCGAGAATAGTTATCTGGTTGATCCTGCCAGTAGCATATGCTTGTCTCAAAGATTAAGCCATGCATGTCTAAGTACAAGCCATATTATGGTGAAACCGCGAATGGCTCATTAAATCACACCTAATCTACTGGAATGTTAGCAGTTACTTGGATAACTGAGGTAATTCTTGAGCTAATACATGCGAAAAATCCCGACTCACGAAGGGATGCTTTTATTAGATCAAAACCAAACAGCTTCGGCTGTAACACTGGTGACTCTGAATAACTTTGGGCTGATCGCATTGCCTTGAGCAGGCGACATTTCCTTCGAAGGTGTGCCCTATCAACTGTCGACTGTGATATAGACGCTCACAGTGGTTTTGACGGGTAACGGGGAATCAGGGTTCGATTCCGGAGAGGGAGCCTTAAAAACGGCTACCACATCCAAGGAAGGCAGCAGGCACGCAAATTACCCAATGAACGAAGTTCGAGGTAGTGACGAAAAATAACAATACAAGACTCATCCGAGGCCTTGTAATTGGAATGAGTACACTTTAAAACCGTTTCACGAGGATCTATTGGAGGGCAAGTCTGGTGCCAGCAGCCGCGGTAATTCCAGCTCCAATAGCGTATATTAAAGTTGTTGTGGTTAAAAAGCTCGTAGTTGGATTTCGGCGGGTATTGGTTGGTTTGAATTGCTTCAACACTGACTTTTTTACCCGTGTGTTTTGCCAGAATTTAGCGGGTGATCTTCGCCGATTGTCCGTTGGAACTGGTAGGTTTACTTTGAAAAAATTAGAGTGCTCAAAGCAAGCTTACTGCTTGAATAGTTGCGCATGGAATAATAGAATAGGAAGTCGTTTCTATTTTGTTGGTTTTCGGAAATCGACTTAATGATTAATAGGGATAGTCGGGGGCATTCGTATTCAAACGACAGAGGTGAAATTCTTGGACCGTTTGAAGACGAACTAAGGCGAAAGCATTTGCCAAGAATGTTTTCATTAATCAAGAACGAAAGTTAGAGGTTCGAAGGCGATTAGATACCGCCCTAGTTCTAACCATAAACGATGCCAGCTAGCGATCTGCCGGCGTTTAATTTTCTGACTTGGCAGGGAGCTTCCGGGAAACCAAAGCTTGTGGGTTCCAGGGGAAGTATGGTTGCAAAGCTGAAACTTAAAGTAATTGACGGAAGGGCACCACCAGGAGTGGAGCCTGTGGCTTAATTTGACTCAACACGGGGAAACTTACCAGGTCCAGACATGAGAAGGATTGACAGATTGAGAGCTCTTTCTTGATTCTATGGGTGGTGGTGCATGGCCGTTCTTAGTTGGTGGAGTGATTTGTCTGGTTAATTCCGATAACGAACGAGACTCTGTCCTGCTAAATAGATTCAACCTTTCTTTTGGGTTGGAATTTCTTCTTAGAGGGACTGGCGATTATTAGTCGCACGAGATTGAGCAATAACAGGTCTGTGATGCCCTTAGATGTTCTGGGCCGCACACGCGCTACACTGAATCGGTCAGCTAGTTCTTCCCGTTCCGAGAGGAACGGGTAAACTGTTGAACTCGATTCGTGGTAGGGATCGGGGCTTGCAATTATTCCCCGTGAACCAGGAATTCCCAGTAGGCGCGAGTCATAAGCTCGCGTCGATTACGTCCCTGCCCTTTGTACACACCGCCCGTCGCTACTACCGATTGAGTGTTTTAGTGAGGTCCTCGGATTGATAGCCTGGCGGTTAACGCTGCCTAGCTAACGAAAAGACGACCAAACTGTAGCACTTAGAGGAAGTAAAAGTCGTAACAAGGTTTCCGTAGGTGAACCTGCGGAAGGAT
>CALGUV010000106.1 GCA_937920245.1 uncultured Microbacteriaceae bacterium | reverse complement strand
GGTGGGCGATACTGGGTTCGAACCAGCGACCTCTTCCGTGTCAGGGAAGCGCGCTACCACTGCGCCAATCGCCCAGCTTTGTAGCTGGAGGTGAAGACGGGATTCGAACCCGTGTACGCGGCTTTGCAGGCCGCTGCCTCGCCTCTCGGCCACTCCACCAGTACAGGGGCTAAAAGCCTCTGAGAGCGGATGACGAGATTCGAACTCGCGACCCCAACCTTGGCAAGGTTGTGCGCTACCACTGCGCCACATCCGCATGCTCTTTTTCAAGAACTAGATAACTATGCCACAAAAACGATTGCCATGAATGCACAAAGGCGGGAGAAAGATCTCCCGCCTTTGTGTTTTCTTGAATCTATTTGAGCTACTTGACCTCTGCATCCTGGCCGAAGCTGTAAGCAGCCTCGCCGTGGACAACGGAGTCAACGCCTGCGATTTCATCCTCGCTCTTGACCCTGAAGCCAACGGTCTTCTCAATAGCGAAGCCGATAACAAGGGCAAGCACGAAGCTGTAGGCAAGAACACCAAAGGCTGCAATTGCCTGCACAACTAGCTGTCCGATGTCTCCACCTGTGAACAAGCCAGTGTCGATTGCGAAGAATCCTAGGTACAGGGTTCCAACCAGACCGGAGACCAAGTGGATGCCGACCACGTCAAGTGAGTCGTCGTAACCGAACTTGTACTTGAGGTCCACAGCTAGAGCAGATAGAACACCAGCGAGAACACCGAGTAGCAGTGCGAACACTGGCGTCACGTTCGCACAAGCTGGAGTGATGGCAACTAGACCAGACACCGCACCCGAGGCTGCGCCAATTGAAGTTGCCTTGCCTTCTTTGACCTTTTCAATAACAAGCCATCCAAGAATTGCTGCGGCGGTTGCACCAAGTGTGTTCACGGTGATTAGACCAACGTTTTGCATGCCGTTTAGGAACTCTGCACCAACGTTGAAGCCGAACCAACCGAACCATAGAAGTCCTGCACCAAGAAGCACAAGTGGCACGTTGTGTGGCTGCATGATTCCCTTGGCAAAGCCAAAGCGCTTACCAAGAACAATTGCAAGTGCTAGAGCGGCAGCACCAGCGTTGATGTGCACTGCTGTACCACCTGCGTAATCAATAACTCCAGGCATGTCGAGCCAGGTACCTAGCTCCATGACCCATCCGCCACCCCAAACCCAAGCTGCAACTGGGAAGTAGCCAAAGGTCGCGAAGAGACCCGCAAAAATCAACCACGAGCCAAACTTTGCTCGATCCGCAATCGCACCAGAGATTAGGGCAATGGTGATAATTGCGAATGTTGCACCGAACGCTGCGCCAATTAGGCCATCGTTATCTAGTCCGTCAAGACCGAAGGTCGCGAATGGGCTTCCTGCGAAGTCCGTTGGGTTTTCGACCGCAGACATGCTGTAGCCGTAAAGCACCCATAGGACGCCAACTAGGGCAATTGAACCAAAGCTCATCATCATCATGCTGACTACGGACTTGGCCTTTACGAGACCTCCGTAGAAGAAAGCCAGACCCGGGGTCATAAGTAGTACCAGTGCTGTTGCGGTTACCGCCCAGCTAAGTTCTCCTGTATCTAACATTTGTTACACCTCTCCAAATAGGTTTCAAGCGATCGAATTCTCCGAGCACATGGGATAGCTTTCCGCTACAAGGTTTCGAATAGTCACTTCTAATGTTTCGGTCTGGTTACATCTTCAGAGATTGTCGGGCTAACAAAAATAGCCAAACACCACAGGGTATTCTGAAGAGAGAAAATCGAAATGGAGAGCCATGAAAAGCGATCGTTCTGCCGCCCTGCTACTTATGGGCGCGGCAATAATCGGCATAGTAATAGCCAATAGCCCCTTTGGGCCGGCCTTCCTTGACTTCAAGCACGCCTACGTGGGATTCGAATCGATTGGACTCAGCCTTAGTGTCGAGCATTGGGTTAGCGATCTTCTATTGGCCACCTTCTTCTTAGTTGCAGGACTTGAACTGAAATATGAACTTTCAAGTGGCGTGCTTTCTAAACCTGCCAGTGCTCTTGTTCCAGTGCTAGCCGGCATCGGTGGCGTCGTTGTCCCGGCGCTGATTTATGTCGCATTCAACTGGGGAACCGATTACCTAAATGGCTGGCCAATTCCAACCGCTACAGACATCGCATTTGCTCTCGGAGTGCTTGCAATTTTCGGTAGAGGACTTCCTAAGTCCGCTCGTGTATTCCTGTTGGCGCTAGCCATTTTCGATGACCTGGTAGCGATCCTGATTATTGCGGTGTTCTTCACCTCCGATGTCGAGGTGTTATGGCTCGCAGCAGCCGCAGTTATTGCAGCACTCCACATGTTGATGGAGAAGTACGGAAAGCTGCCGATCAACTACGTAAGAGTATTTACTTTTATCCTGCTTTGGTACACGGTGTACCAGTCCGGAGTTCACGCGACTGTTGCCGGAGTTGTTTTGGGCCTGATAATCCCAAGCAAGAAAACTCACTCCTTAGTCGAAAAAATTCAACCCTGGACCAACACTGTGTCATTGCCTATTTATGCATTCTTTGCCGTGGCAATAGCTCTTCCGGTCTTCGACGGAGCATTCTCGAGCGTGTTTGTCGGCATAGCTGTTGCCTTGCCAATCGGTAAGGTCATCGGAATAACGGCGCTGGCTATTTTGGCAAACCGAATCGCTGCTAAGCCGGACCGATTGGACCTAGAGGCACTTGACTTCTTGGCCATCAGCGGCTTGGCGGGAATCGGATTTACCGTTTCGCTTCTGATGACCAACTTGGCCTTCAAGGACACCCAGTACATTGTTGCGGAGGCAACGTTGGCTGTGATCCTGGGCTCATTGCTAGCGATGGCTTTTGGTGGCTGGTTGTCCCAGGTCAGAGGTCGATACCACATGCGCAAGCACCGAGAAGAAAACGCGAAGGCTAAGAAAGACTCGTAAGAGCTCCCATGCGAGAGATTGTTCTTAAGTACTTTTTCCTGTAGCCACCAGACAACATAGTTTTGGAAAACACCGCCGTAATTGGTGTGCTGCCCGAAGTTCTTAGCGGGACCTGAAACTCGTACATTCTGTCAATGAACGCAACGAGTCGTAGGGCGTGGACTTGATCGTCTAGTTTTGACACATTAGTGATACCAAGCGCACCAACGCCAGTTACCAGGGCACGATATTTTGTTGGATGCAAAGTTCCAAGGTGCCCCAGAAGCTGACTGAAGTCGTCTCTGAAGCTATTTTTGTGCTCCTCGAGCCAAGTCTCAAGGGCAGTGACTCCAAGGGTTTCAGACTCAGCGTCTATGTCGCGATGACGATAATCTTCCCCATCTACAGACACAATCCTGAACCTGTCGCCAAGGCCTCTAATCTCTCGCTGGAAATCGCTGGCAGCAAATCTACCGTCGCCAAGCGCGTTAGGAGGAGTGTTACTGGTTGCTGCAAACCTGGTACCACTTGCCTCTAGCTCCTTGAGCAACCTCGACATGATCATGGTGTCTCCCGGGTCATCAAGCTCAAACTCGTCGATGCAAATTAGTCCATACTTTTTTAGATCCTTCACTGTCTGAGCAAAGCCGAGATAACCAACCAGGCTCGTGTATTCAAGAAAACTGCCATATGCCTTCACACCGGAGTGTGCATGCCAGATAGAGGCTAGAAGGTGAGTCTTGCCGACTCCAAAGCCACCATCTAGGTAAATTCCAGGAAACTTTTCTGCCTTTGAAAAGAGCTTCTTTTTGGGTCCATGGACAAATTCTTTGCAGAGCCGCAAGGCTATTGACTGACTCTCATGGTTCTTATCGGGTCGATAACTTTCAAACCGGGCATGATCAAACTCCGGGGGTGGCTTAAGCTGTGTAATAAGTTCTGCCTTAGAAACCTCGGGATGCCTTGTCAGCAAGGAATTTGGTTTTCCCAAATCTGGTTTGGTCAATGTAAGCGCCCTTCGTCAGAATAAGTGTAGATAATCAAGAGGAGACCCATGAACCAGTTGAGCAAAATAGCAGAGTATGCGAACCCCGATGTGCTAGTTACAACAGAGTGGCTAAAGAACAACATGGACAACGTGATCGTTGTTGAATCCGACGAGGACATCCTTTTGTATGAGACCGGACATATTCCAGGAGCCGTGAAGCTTGACTGGCACACCGAATTGAATCACCCGCTTCGACGCGACTATCTTGAAAGCGAAGAGTTTGCAAAGCTAATGAACCTTAAGGGCATCGGCAGGCACGACACAGTCGTTCTTTACGGTGACCGTTCTAACTGGTGGGCCACCTATGCCTTTTGGGTATTCAAGCTCTTCGGTCACGAAAACGTACTGCTACTTGATGGCGGTAGAAACAAGTGGATCGCCGACGGCGGAGTAATAACCAAAGACAAGCCAGCAACAACTAGCAAGGACTACCCCGTGGTAGAACGACACGATTCAGAAATTCGTGCCTTTAGAGACGAAGTTCTTCAGCACATCGGACAGCCAATGGTCGATGTTCGATCCCCGGAGGAGTACTCGGGCGAACGTCTTCACATGCCAGATTTCCCAAATGAGGGTGCTACACGTGGCGGCCACATACCGACCGCAGCATCTATCCCCTGGTCCAAGTCAATCCAGGAAGACGAAACCTTTAGACCCCTGGCTGAACTTGAAAAACTTTACTTCGAAGACACTGGCTACGACCGGAGATCGGACTTTATCGCGTATTGCCGAATTGGTGAGCGATCCTCACACAGCTGGTTTGTGCTGAAGTATCTGCTTGGAGTAAAGAACGTCCGTAACTACGACGGTAGCTGGACCGAGTGGGGCAACCTCGTTGGAGCTCCGATTGCGACCGGCTCCGAACCTGGGCTTGCAGCTTGACTCGTGCCGCCGAAGACATTGTCGCTGACTTCCAGTTCCTGGAGGGCAGTGACCGGTTGCAGTTGCTTCTAGAATTCAGCGAAGCTCTTCCGGACTTGGATGAGCGATACGGCGATCACCCGGAGCTGCTCGAAAGGGTTGAAGAGTGCCAGTCGCCGGTGTTTATTGCAGTTGACGGGACGGCGGCCAAGATTGTGCTTCACTTTTCCGCGCCAAGAGAGTCGCCAACCACAAGGGGTTTTGCGAGCATTCTTTTTAGCGCCTTGAGCTCGCATTCAGCCGAAGAAATCCTTCAGCTCTCAGACGACTTTCCAACCGAGCTTGGACTAGACCACATAATCACCCCGCTTCGAGTTCGTGGCATGCGCGGCATGCTCGCCAGAATCAAGCGTAAAACTGCAGAGCTTGTCGCCAAGGATGCCTGAGCTTCTAAGTCTGATTGGCGACCCACTAATTACGGCATCAATGGTTGTCGATGGTGCTGGATCTCACATCGGGCCTGACGGCACCTCCAAGTCATTAGGCGGCGAATCGGACTTCGAGCTATTAATGCTCTTTAGAAAAAGAGCCGGAACAGTTCTAACAACAGGGCTGACTGCTCGTTCCGAAAACTACAGACTGCCGTCCTCTTCAGCATTGGCAATCCTCACAAGATCAGCAATCGAGACACTCCCCAAGGATCTTCAGGTGGAGCAAGTGCGACTAATCGGCAATGAAACATCGCTCACACCGGACGAAGCAGTTCAGGAACTATTGACATCGAGCTCTACACCGATTCACATTGAGTTTGGTCCAACCGCGCTATCAGAAACTTTGAGATCAAGAACTGATGTCCGTGCTTTTATCAGCAGTGAATTCCCAGCAGGGGCAGCCACTTTTATTTCCAAGTGGGACCTTTTGCAAGTGGGAACCTTTAGATTCAAGAATCTATACGTAACTGAGGTTAGTGGGCGAGTCTAGAGGGAGCCCCGTGAATACCTCTGTAACTTGATGATGTGGAACTCGACCTAGCCAACATCTCAGAACCTTTTGCCTCGATGCTTCGAGAGCTTTCGAGCTTGTCGGTCCGGGATGAGATAGAACTTACTCAAATTCCCTCTCCAACTGGAATTGCACCAGAAGCGATTGCAATATCCGCCGAGATAGTTCACCAAACAGCCTCCGACCACGGTGTTTCAAGACTTGTTTTCTGCCGTAATCCTGAGATCCCAGAGGGTTGGAACTCAGAGTTTCGAATCATTGGCTACGCCAAGTCGCCCATTGAGCTTGAAATGGCAAAGGATGACTACACCGCTGCCCTGCCTTGGGAGTGGCTGAAGGACTCTCTGGCGGCAGAGAAGGCCGGCTTTGCCCACGAGGCTGGAACCACGACTACAGTTATCTCCACGGGGCACGGAGCTCTTATCGCGCAGCCTCAGCACGCCGAGCTTGAAATTCGAGCCAGCTGGACCCCAACATCGTTTGATTTGGCATCACACCTAACAGGCTGGATAGAGCTTTTGGCTCTCATTTCCGGCCTGCCACCGAAAGACAGCAAAGTTATGAGAATTAGTTGAATTTAGAAACCCCCAGACGACCGGTAGTCCAAGTCGTCGATCAAGAATCGCTCGACGAAATGCTTGAAGCACTAAAGCAAAACACAGACACCCTCGCCGTCGACACTGAAAGAGCAAGCGGTTTCCGCTACTCGCAGCGTGCATACTTGGTCCAGATTGGTCTCGCCGAAGGCTCTATCTACTTGGTTGACCCGGTGGCGCTCGATGAAGCCTCCCCCGGCTGGAACAAACTCGTAGCTACAGAAATAAACAGCAAGAGCTGGCTGCTGCACGCTGCCACCCAAGACATTCCGTGCCTAACAGAGCTCGGCTTCTCAAGCGAAACAATCATTGACACTGAGCTGGCTGCTCGGCTTGCAGGATACGAAAAGGTTGGTCTCGGATCCATGGTCACAGAATTACTTGACCTTGAGCTTGCCAAGGAACATTCGGCTTCGGACTGGTCAATAAGACCTTTGCACCCTTCGCTACTCAATTACGCGGCCCTTGACGTGGACGTGTTGCATGACCTTTGGGCCGAAATTGAAAAAAGCCTAGAGTCTCAGTCCAAAACCCAATGGGCAAATGAAGAATTTGCAGCGCTGCAGAATTTTAAGCCAAAGCCTGTCGCTCAGGAACCCTGGCGAAATCTTCCGGGGCTAAGCCGGGTCAAAGACCAAGTGAAACTAAAGGCCGCAGCTGCGCTGTGGCTAGCCCGCGACGAGATAGCAAGCGAATCAGACATTGCGCCCGGACGCCTAATTCCAGACCGTTCGATAATGGCCGCAATCGATAAGGTGCCTAGGTCAAAGCACGAACTGTCTCAGAACAAATTATTTCAGGGTCGCGCCTCCAGGTCGATGTTGTCGGTTTGGTGGGAGGCAGTCGAAGGGTCAAAGAACTTAGAGATTTTGCCAGCCCCAGAGCACACCGGCGCTATTCCAAATCACAAGAGCTGGGAGAAAAGATTCCCGGAGGCACACGTCAGACTAAAGCTCGTAAGACAGCTAGTTATGGCCAAAGCGGCTGAGCTTGTCGTACCCGTTGAAAACCTGCTGACGCCCGAGTTTTTGAGGAGAGTTTGCTTCGAGCCCGAAGAAAACATCACTGCGCAGCTAGAAAATCTTGGTGCCAGACCATGGCAGGTTCAGATCGTTACTGAACTTATAGAAGCGGGTCTTGTGTTAGCTGAGGCTGAGCATTCTCATCCTCAAACGCCTTAGCGTGTGGGACCTTTGACCCGAGAACCTGGGCAACGATGTCTCTTGCGATTGACTTTGCGGTAAGGCCCAATCGCTCAAGTATTTCTGATCGCTCGGCGTGCTCCAAGAACTCGGCAGGTACGCCAACCTCGCTAAGTGCAGTATCAACTTCATTAGCCCTTAGCTCCTGACGAACTCTTGAACCGAATCCCCCGGTCTTTAGTCCATCCTCAATTGTCACGACCAATCGGTGATCCTTGGACATCTCAACGAGGTCCTTGTTTATTGGCAAGATCCACCTTGGGTCCACGACCGTTGCACCAATCCCCTGACTTGCCAAAAGATCAGCCACATCAATTGCAACCGATGCAAAACTACCCACTCCAACGATGAGCACATCCTTGCTGGCGGCCTGCTTTAGAACATCAACACCGTTGGTTGTGCGCATGATGGCTTCAATTGACTCTGGAACTGCGCCCTTTGGAAAACGCACGACGCTTGGAGCGTCATTGATTTCAATTGCTTCTCTGAGGCCTTCTTGAAGTCGCTCTGTATCCCTTGGCGCACAGATGTGAATACCAGGGACCATTTGCAGAAGCGGAATGTCCCAGACACCATGGTGGCTGGCGCCGTCAGGACCTGTTATGCCCGACCTATCAAGCACGAAGGTAACTCCGGCCTTGTGAAGAGCCACATCCATCAGCACTTGATCAAAGGCACGATTTATGAAAGTCGAATAAATGGCAACTACTGGGTGCAGTCCGCCGAAGGCCATGCCTGCAGCTGCAGCAACTCCATGTTGCTCCGCGATACCAACATCAAAAACTCGGTCCGGAAATTCGCTGGCGAATTTATCCAAACCAACAGGAATCATCATGGCTCCGGTAATGCCCACAACTCTCGAATCAGACTTTGCGATCTCCAGAATCTCATCCGCGAAGACTTCGGTCCATGGGGTCTTACCATTGCTGGGCATCGGCATGCCGGTCTCGGGATTAATCTTGCCAACCGCATGGAACTGGTCAGCCTCATCCCTTACGGCAGGATCGTATCCCTTGCCCTTTTGGGTAATGGCGTGGACAACGGCTGGTCCTTGGTGCGCCTTAGCTCTTGCTAGCGCCTTTTCAAGTGCTGCCAGATCATGGCCATCCACTGGACCGAAGTACTTAATGTCCAAGTTAGGAAAGATTCCCCCGAAGTTACCGGGGCCAAACAAAGAGTGCAGTCCCGCACGAGTTGAATCAAATACAGCCCTTCCAAGAGGGCCTAGCCGATAGAAAATCTTCCGGGATAGTGAATAACTGGCGCGGTAGAGCGAATTGGCTCTAATTGACTCAAGTCGATGGGCCAAGCCACCCATGGTTGGGGCATAGGAGCGACCGTTGTCATTCACGACGATAACCAAGTTGCGGTCATTGTCATCCGTGATGTTATTGAGTGCCTCCCAGGACATGCCTCCGGTCAAAGCGCCGTCGCCAATTACCGCGACAACGTGCCTGTCGAGCTGATTGGTAGCTTTATACGCCCTTGAGATACCGTCTGCCCAGCTCAAAGAGGATGATGCATGTGATGACTCCACGATGTCATGTTCGCTCTCAGAACGCTGCGGGTAGCCTGCGATGCCGCCCTTTTGACGAAGAGTCGATAGATCCTGACGGCCGGTCAGTAGTTTGTGGACATAGCTTTGATGTCCGGTGTCGAAAACTATCGAATCTTTGGGAGAGTCAAAAACCCTGTGAAGTGCGACTGTAATTTCGACAACGCCCAAGTTAGGACCCAAGTGACCACCAGTTTTAGAAACTGAATCGACTAAGTGTTCTCTTACTTCCTGGCACAACTCCACCAACTGGGTTGCCGACAACGCTTCGAGATCACTAGGAGATTTGATTCCAGCTAAAAGACTCATTTGGTTCCCAACATTCGTTGACTTGAAGTATTCCTAGGCCACCAAAGAACGAAGAACGTACTGCAAAATACCGCCATTACGGAAGTAGTCGGCTTCGCCCGGAGTATCGATTCGAACAACCGCATCAAACTCGATAACTGCCTTACCTTCAGCTGAGTGCGCTGTCGGCCTGGCCACCACGTGAACGGTCCTAGGTGTCTTGCCATTGTTGAGCTCTTCAATCCCCGTGAAATCAAACTCTTCAGTGCCATCAAGCCCAAGACTTGCTGCGTGCTGTCCTGCAGGGAACTGCAGCGGCAGAACGCCCATGCCGATTAGGTTGCTTCGGTGAATGCGCTCAAAGCTCTCTGCGATAACTACCTTGATGCCCAAGAGACTTGTTCCCTTAGCCGCCCAATCCCTGGAAGATCCGGAGCCATACTCTTTGCCGGCGATTGCAACCAGTGGTGTGCCGGCCGCGCGGTAGTTCTCAGCCGCATCAAATATGAAGCTCTGCGAGCCTTCGGTGGTTGTGAAGTCACGTGTGTAGCTACCTTCAACGTTTTGAAGCAGCTGATTACGAAGCCTGATGTTGGCAAAAGTTCCGCGAATCATAACTTCGTGGTTACCACGACGGGATCCGTAGGAATTGAAATCAACTCGCCCGACGCCTTTTTCCATCAGGTAGATACCTGCTGGAGAATCAGCTTTTATCGAGCCAGCAGGTGAGATGTGGTCGGTAGTAACCGAATCACCAAGCAACACCAGGGCCCTTGCGGCATGAACATCAGTCACAGGCGAAGGCGTCAGGCTCATGCCTTCAAAGTAGGGAGGCTTTCTTACATAAGTAGAGTCGCTGACCCAGTCAAACAGTGCGCCCTCGGGTGTTGGCAGTGACTGCCACCTGCTATCCCCATCGAATACGGAAGCGTACTGAGATGTGAACATCTCCGAGTTGATTGAGCTATCAATCGTCTCTTGAACCTCACCCGGTGTTGGCCAGATGTCCTTTAGGAAAACATCATGTCCATCCTGATCCGAACCAAGTGATTCAGTTTCAAAATCAAAGTCCATAGTTCCAGCCAAAGAATATGCAATCACCAATGGAGGGGAAGCTAAGTAGTTCATCTTGACATCTGGATTTATGCGTCCCTCAAAGTTTCGGTTTCCGCTGAGGACCGCTGTCACAGCAAGGTCGCCTTCGTTAACCGCTGCCGATATCTCGTCAGCTAGAGGGCCAGAGTTGCCGATGCAGGTTGTGCAGCCATATCCAACTAGCTGGAAACCGAGCTGATCGAGTGAATCCGTTAGGCCAGCCTTTTTGTAGTACTCGGTCACAACTTTGGAACCCGGCGCCAAGGAGGTCTTTACCCATGGCTTGGCCGTTAGGCCCTTTTCAACGGCCTTCTTTGCTAACAGCCCGGCAGCTATCATCACCGAAGGGTTTGAGGTGTTAGTGCAAGAAGTGATCGACGCGATGGTCACCGCGCCGTGATCAAGCTGATAATCCTTGCCCTTCACTGGGACTGGCGCACTGAATGAAGGTGCGTAGCTCTTCAGGTCCCGCTCAAAAGATGCCTTGCTCGTGGACAGTTCAACCCGATCCTGAGGGCGCTTGGGGCCGGCAATTGAAGGCACAACTGTTGAAAGATCAAGCTCTAGGTACTCGCTGAAATCAGGCTCTTGACTTGGGTCATGCCACATGCCCTGCGCTTTCGCGTAGGCCTCCACGAGAGCTATTTCGTCCGAATCACGGCCTGTAATGCGCAGATAATCCAAGGTCACATCGTCAATTGGGAAAATTGCCACCGTAGAACCAAATTCAGGAGACATGTTGCCGATTGTCGCGCGGTTGGCCAATGGCACACTTGCAACACCGTCTCCGTAAAATTCAACGAACTTGCCCACGACCCCGTGGTTACGAAGCTGCTGGGTAATAGTTAGCACGACATCCGTAGCCGTTGCCCCAACTGGGATTTGGCCGGTTAGCTTGAAACCTACGACCTTTGGAATAAGCATTGATACTGGCTGACCCAACATCGCAGCCTCGGCTTCGATGCCGCCAACACCCCAGCCAAGAACACCGAGTCCGTTGACCATGGTCGTGTGCGAATCCGTTCCAACGCAGCTATCGGGGTACGCAACCAATTCGCCATCAACCTCGCGAGTCATCACTGTTCTAGCCAAGAACTCAATGTTTACCTGGTGAACGATGCCTGTTCCCGGCGGAACGACCTTAAAGTTATCGAACGCCGTCTGGCCCCAACGTAAAAACTGGTAGCGCTCACTGTTTCGCTGGTATTCAAACTCAACGTTTCGCTCAGCGGCGTCTGGAGATCCTGACACATCCGCCACAACACTGTGATCGATGACCATCTCCGCTGGGGTGAGTGGGTTGATGCTTTGTGGGTCTCCACCAAGCTCCTGAACCGCCTCACGCATGGTTGCTAGATCAACGATGCAGGGAACTCCGGTGAAATCCTGCATGATCACTCTTGCGGGGCTGAATTGGATTTCAGTATCGGGCTCCTTGTTTGGATCCCATGCCACTAAAGCGTCGACGTGAGCCTGAGTTACGTTCGCACCATCCTTGGTCCGCAGCATGTTCTCAAGAAGTATCTTGAGGCTATATGGCAACTTTTGAACGTCGAGCCCTGCCATGCTGAAGTACTTGTAGGTTTTGGTGCCGACGGTTAGATTGCTGGCGCTTGAAAAATGGGACATTAGAACAACTCCTAGAAGATTACCCCTCTAATCTACCGTCAATTGGGTTAGCGATGCGCCTCAGCAGAATCCAAGTAAGAGCCAGCAGTCCCGCGTATGCCGGAGCACCCATGACCACACGAGATGCGGCCAAAAGCTCAACTTGACCGGAGAAATACAAAGGAAGCTGAACTGCTAAACGAGCTAAGAAAAACCCAACCCAGACTAGAGTCACCGTTCTAAGCCTGGAAAACACCGCTTTGTCGCTTCGCCAATTTGCCAAGCCGAAAAGTAACTGTGCCCCGTAACCCATGATCGGTCGTCGTATCAACACCGAAATCAGAAAAACAAAAGCGTATGCTGCATTGGTAAAGAATCCCGGAACAAAGTAGTCGGCGGCCTGCCCTCCATCACGAAGTGCTAAAAATGCTGCGAATGCGATTGCAGCAGCACCAACGATTGCCTGCATCAAAGATTTTCGTTGTGCAAGACGAATGGCTATGAATAGAGCAGAGCTTCCGGCCGCCACAGCCACAGCGGCTATCGCCTCTCCGGTTATGGCGAAAACAATAGAAAACAAGGTGGCTGGGAGTATCGCTTCGGCAATACCCAGCGGACCACCAATTCCGGCAAGAAGAGACTGACGGTTCAGGTCGAAGCCCTCTTCGCCTTTTTCCAGTCCTAGTCGCTTGGCGACAGCATCTGGATCACTCATTTTTATCACTCACGGGCAACCTCAATGGTAAAAGTTCTCCCGGAGGCATGGCAATGTCACCGCGACTGACAGCGGCTGATCGAAAAATCGAAACAAGTCGAGCGTAAACATCCTCGTTGATTGTGGACGCCGAAATAACTCCTCGAAGAAACCACCGCGGACCATCAACGCCGATGAACCTGGTCGGTCTGGATATTACCTGCTCCCCGCTTCTAGCCGGCACACTCCCCCGAAGCTCTTGACCCACAATTCCTTCGACGGGTTCCATCAATCCGCCCTGAGTGGCGATGCCTTGAATTAGGGCAGCCATAGTTGTTTCCCAGAGGCCATCGGACTTAGTCGAAGCAAAAGCCTGCAGCTGCAATCGGTGTCCCTCAACTTCAACCGTTAGGGCAACTACCTTCTTGCTTGTGTCGTCAATGTCGGCTCTGATCTGCATACCCTGAGCAGGAGCTAACCTAATGGAGCCAAAATCAAGGTATGGCGTCAGAACACCAATTTCTGAAACGTCAAAGGGGCCAGCAGTATCCCTATCCACAGGGCTCGATTTAGACATCACGCCTTCCCCGTTGAACCGAAGCCGGTCGCACCTCGACTGGATTCGGGTAGTTCGGTAACCGATATAAAACGGGCTCGTTCTACCTTTTGGAACAACAACTGTGCAATCCGATCACCAGCTTCTATTTGAAAGTCCTCATCCGAAGTGTTGAGCAGTGTCACCATGATTTCTCCCCTGTAGCCTGCATCAACAGTTCCCGGAGCATTCAACACCGTTATTCCGCTTTTAGCCGCAAGACCGCTCCGAGGATGAACGAGCCCTACGTAGCCGTCGGGCATTGCTAGCTTCACTCCGGTTCGAACAAGCATCCGTTCCCCTGCAGCAATCATCAGCTGTTGAGTTGAGCGAAGATCGCAGCCGGCATCTCCCGGCTTCGCGTAAATCGGCTCAAACCCATCTTGAGCAATTATCAGCACTTCCAAATCCATGCCTAGAGCGTAATGTATTACCGTGCCTACTAATTCCTATTTCGAACGCTTGTACCCGTCAGTCGGTTTTTTGATCGCCATGAGTCTGTCCGCCCCGCTTGTTTTGCTGTCGGTGTTGCCGGTGTCTCAGAGTGGCGCTGTAGTTATGGCCGGGCTGGTGCCAGTTGCTCTCGTTCTACTGTCAATCTTCTCCGCGCCCACCATACAGATCACGGAAAACATAAGAGCTGGCAGGATAAATGTGCCGCTAAGCGCGCTAGGGGAAGCCTTCGGTTTAGAAGGAGATCAGATGAAGACAGAGCGAGGACCAGGCCTCAGCCCGGCTGCACAATTTGTGATAAGAGGGGACATTAAGTTCATGGTTAAAGTCCGCGTGACCGACCCAAACGACCCCACTGCTTACCTACTAATAAGTACCAGAAACCCCTCGGGGCTAGCCAGCGCAATCAATGCAAACCGCAGCTGATCGAGGCTTTGAGGCTCTCTGGTGGTGCGGCTTAACTAGGAAACAGTTGGTACAAGTAAATTCGTTTTCCTGAAGAGGTAGCACAACAACTTCGAGTTCCTCGTTGACCACATCCGGCATCGTAAAACCATCAGCGTTGTCAACGTCATCGTCGCCACCTGAGCCCGCGGAAGGACCACGTTCCTTCAGGGCATCAAGGGACTCAGTGTCGTCATCCGTCTTTCGAGTTGCGTCGTAATCCGTTGCCATGCTGTCCCGCCTCTCTTGGTGTCTCGGCGTGAACTATGCCCTAGGAATCGAAATTTTGCAAACTAGGCTCGCCGCAAGACAAAATCCTTTAGCAAACTCACCGAGCGAAATAATCCAGCAAACGCCCCAAAGTGCCACACTTCATAACTAGGAGGCATCCATGAACCTAAGATTTGTTGCCAGAGAAGCTGACTCAATCATTCTCGAGTCGGACCAGGGAGAACGCTTCCAAGTTCCAATCGACGATTCCATGAGGGACGCTCTCAAAAACAATCCAAGGGTGTCCGGAGCGGATTTCAGCCCTAAGTTAGTTCAAGATCTCATTAGAGCCGGCCACAGTGTGGATGAGGTCGCCACCCAAGTCGGGCAAGACGTTGACGCAATTAGGCCGTTCGCAGCCCCGATCCTAGATGAACTTCGATATGTTCTAGAAGCTGCCCTAAATACTGAGGTTAGTGACGGCGCATCCATGATGCGGTTTCAAGACTTAATCTCGCGCTCGGATCCGTCAGCAACGTTCAGCGTGTTAAAAACTGAGGGAACTTGGCACGTCCACGCGAATGGCCAAGAACCGATGAGTTGGAAATTCGATCCTCTTTCACGCAGCCTCGAGCCGACCAATAAAGCCGCCCAGAATGCTTCGAAGCAACAATCGCGTCGAGATGTCACGTCGCCGGTTTTTCACGAATCAATCCCGACTGAGGTGCAGATGGAGCCTGAGTCATCAGCACCAGACTCACCCGAAGACTCGGAGAGCTCCGAACGCACTGCTTCAGTACACAGCCTTGTTGAAGAACTTAGGACTAGGCGCAAACAGGCCGATCTAAAGCCGGCGACAGCCAAGGGAAGAGCTTCCTTGCCAAGCTGGGACGAGATTGTTCTTGGGACTACGAACTCAGAATCCGATTCGGATTAGTGGCACTCTAATCTCCGCGGGTGACAACGAGCCATGATGCGCAACCATGTCAAAGCTCCTGGATTTGAAGTATTTCGAGTGATACAAGGTGAAGTCCGATTTCGCCAGAAGCATGAGCTCTGGTAATCGGTCGCGTGCTGGCTGAAGCACTTCACCAAACCAATTTGCGGCAATGGCATCTTCGGTCTTTACGGTGTCGAACGCGTAGCTTAAAGGCTCGAGATCCGCTGCGACCTGGTCCACAGCTCCAATGTTGTCAAGATAGACATAATTTACTCTCGTGTCGCCCCCAACAAATTGGACCGAACCACTTTTTTCGTAGCAATCATCGAGCACTAGCTGCCTTGGCTTGGCAGTCTCGATCATTCCATGGTCCGCCGTGATCACCACCCCGGTATCCTTTGGTATTTTTTCACAGAATGATCTGAGAGCTGAATCAAGTTCCTCGAGCATTGCCGCCCAACCAGAGCTTGACCAACCACTCTGATGACCATATTTGTCAAGTTCGGGAATGTACAAATACGTCAGAGATTGCCGCTTTGAATTTGCAATCGTCCTTGCAGCCTCGAACTTCTCCTGCCAAGAATCAGCGGAAATGAAGTTGGCGCCTCGCATAGTGGCCTGGCTATAGCCGGTGCCGCGGTACTCAGATGCGGCAACAACATTGCATTCCAATCCCAAAGCCAATGCGCGCTCAGAAACCGTTTCGCGAGGTTGCCAAACGAGCGGATCCGTGCGTTCGTTCCACCCCACCAGGAGGTTTATCTGTTCGTCGTAATTCCTATCCCAGACTCGGTGCCCGACTAATCCGTGTTGGCCCGGGGAATCGCCAGTTGCGAATGAGGCAATGTTCGCACTGGTAGTCGCTGGAAAACCGCAAACCGAGATGCTTTTTTTATTTAGCAAGCTATTGAGCCATGGCGCGTGTCCGCTTCGCTGCATTATCTGTTCAGCGCCAAGGCCGTCGATCAAAATAACAATCACCTTTTGCTTATGACTTAAACCCAAGGGATTGCTCAGACCCTGCAACGAAAGCAGCCCAGATGTGAACACGTTGCGAATGTTCCCTAAAGCATTGGGGACAGCGGGTAAAGTCAAAGGCACCCCACAAGTTTCGCACAGCTAGGACTCATGACCGATACATCGGAACGAATTGTAGACATTGATGTCTCTGCAGAAATGCAAGAGAGCTTCCTGGAATACTCCTACTCTGTTATTTACTCAAGAGCGCTCCCCGATGCTAGAGACGGCCTAAAACCTGTTCAGCGAAGAATCATTTACCAAATGGGTGAGATGGGCTTGAAGTCCGACCGCGGACACGTGAAGTCGGCCAGGGTTACCGGTGAAGTCATGGGAAAACTTCACCCGCACGGAGACCAGGCAATCTACGACGCCCTGGTGAGGATGTCGCAGAATTTCTCACTGCGCCTTCCGCTAATAGACGGTCACGGAAACTTTGGAAGCCTCGATGACGGACCCGCCGCCGCAAGATACACCGAAGCCAGGCTTGCCAAGGCCGCAGAGGCTCTGAATCAAAGCCTCGACGAAGACGTAGTCGATTTCACACCAAACTACGATGCCCAGCTGACAGAGCCGTCGGTGCTACCCGCCGCCTTCCCAAACCTTCTAGTCAACGGTGCCAGCGGAATCGCAGTGGGTATGGCAACGAACATGCCGCCTCACAATTTGAAAGAGGTTGTTGCAGCTCTGCACTTACTGATCAAAAACCCAGAAGCCTCGCTTGACCAAATCATGGAAGTCCTGCCTGGCCCGGATCTACCAGCTGGCGCCGTAGCCCTGGTCGGCGATGGCCTAAGAGAGGCCTATCTGACGGGTCGAGGGACTTTTCGAACTCGAGCAAAGATCTCGGTTGAAATGGTTGGCCCGCGGCGCACCGGATTGGTTATCACCGAACTGCCATACCTGGTCGGCCCAGAAAGAGTAATCGAGAAAATAAGAGACGCGGTCACCTCAAAGAAACTTGAAGGCATCCACAACGTCGTCGACCTGACCGATCGCGAAAACGGACTGCGACTAATCATTGAGCTCAAGACCGGGTTCGATCCTGCTTCGGTCATTGACGCCCTGTATCGCCTGACTCCAATCGAAGAGAGCTTCGGCATAAATAACGTGGCGCTAGTCGAGGGCCGACCGCAGCAAATGCCATTGAAGGCCCTCCTGGAGGTTTACCTCAAGCATCGCATTAGCGTGACTACTCGACGAAGCAAGAATCGATTAGACCGCAGGATGGGGAGGCTTCACCTGCTTGACGGCCTAGCGATCGCCGTACTCAACATCGACGAGATTATTGAGGTGATCAGAACTTCCGACACCGCAGAAGCTGCTCGCGATCGGCTCAAAACCGTGTTTGATCTCTCGGAGCTGCAATCCGATTACATTCTGGAACTTAGGCTTCGAAGACTCACCAGATTTAGCCTGATTGAGTTGGAAACAGAGGCTGACACACTTCGAAAGGAAATCGCAAACCTCCAGCAACTGCTCGGTAGCGACGAACTAGTAAAGCGACTGGTCTCCAAGGAGCTTGACGAAGTCGCTGCAGAATTTGGGGACGCGAGGAGAACTCAATTGATCGATTCAGAGGGAGTTACTATCTCTCGAAAAGCAGTTCAGGTGACACAACTTGAGGACTCCCCCGCAACGGTGACTCTCGATGCACTTGGAAACCTTTTCCGCGCCGAACCTTCAACACAGACAGCTTCGGTGGCCGGGACTAGTATCAGCACTTCACTTCGAAAGGATGTTGGCCTAGTTACTTCCAAGGGTCGAATAATTAGAGTTCACGTTTCTGACTTGCCGGCCATGTCGGCTGGTGTTTCAACAAATGCGTCCAGTGCAGATAAATTTCTTGGGCTGTCTGGAGAATCAGTGGTTGGCATAGCGGACTGGTTGAGCGATGACACCTACGCGCTAGGAACAACCAACGGAGTTGTCAAGAGACTCTCCGGCCCCTTCCCTGACAAAGAAGAGGTCGGACTGATTGGCCTAAAGGACGGAGACAAAATAGTTGCCTTCACCGTCGCCGCCGATGACACTGAGCTTTGCTTCGTGACGAGCAGCGCGAATCTATTGATCTTCCCTGCAAAATCGGTGAGACCGCAGGGGCTTAGTGCTAGCGGCATGTCGGGAATTTCATCGCCAGAATCGCTGGTCATAAGTTTCGGCGTCGTTGATTCGGGTTCGAACCTAGTGACGGCAGCGAACTCTTCATTGGCTCTGGGTTCCACTGACTCAGGGGCCATAAAGATAACCCCTGTTGCGAATTACCCGCGGAAGGGCAGAGGAACCCAAGGTGTTAGATGTCACCGCTTCTTGAAAAATCAGGACCAGTTATATTTCGCAGCCATCAGTTCTCCGAGTCCAGTACTGCTAAACCTAGATGGGTCTGAACTTCCAGTAATCGAGATAGACCAACGCCGGGATGGCAGCGGGGTAGCAATCGATGACTATTTGGCGGCCGCCTACTAAGCGTCGATTTTCTCTCTGTCAAAATCGTCCGCTGAGTCAACAATAAAGTCTCGCCTTGGAGCTACTTCGTTACCCATTAGTAATTCGAAAGTGCGCTCCCCAGCAGCAGCATCAACCGCCGTGATGCGACGAAGCATTCGGTTGGCCGGCTGCATCGTGGTCTCAGCCAGCTGATCTGCATCCATTTCTCCGAGTCCTTTATAACGTTGAATCGGCTGCTTATAAGTTTTTCCAGCCTTCTCAAGGCTCCTAAGAAGGTCCGTCAACTCCTGCTGCGAGTAGGTGTAAATAACTTCTTTGTTGCGGCCTGCCGTCTCGACTCGGTGAAGCGGAGGAACGGCCGCGTAAACCCTTCCTGCTTCTACAAGCGGTCGCATGTATCGGAAAAACAGCGTCAGCAGCAAGGTTCTAATGTGAGCACCATCAACGTCGGCATCGCTCATGAGAATAATCTTCTCGTATCGAACCTGCTCCAGATCAAAAGTTCGACCTGAACCCGCCCCAAGCACCTGGATGATTGCAGCGCACTCGGCGTTGGAAAGCATGTCCGACAGCGATGCCTTCTGGACGTTTAGGATTTTTCCACGTATTGGAAGTAAGGCCTGAAAGGCCGAATCGCGGGCCAGCTTAGCTGTCCCCAACGCGCTATCACCCTCAACGATGAACAGCTCAGAACCGACGGTTGCGCTACCGCGACAATCAACAAGCTTGCTAGGTAACGACGACGACTCCAGAGCGTTTTTCCTGCGTTGTGTGTCTTTCAGGCTTCGGGCGCTAATACGCGTCTTAGCTTCGCTGACCACTTTGTCAAGTAGAGCGTCAACCTCGGCCTTTGTTCCTCGAATCTTGCCAGCAAGAAGCTCATCGGCCCATTTGGCAACCGAGTTCGCAACAATGGCCTTTATGGCAGGAGTGCCGAGGGTTTCCTTGGTCTGACCTTCGAATTGTGGCTCCGGAAAACTCACTGACACAACGGCAGTAAGCCCCGCCATTACGTCATCCCGCTCAATCTTTAGAGAAGTGGCCTTCAGTTTTCTAGCATTCACCTCGATAGCGGCCCTGAAGGACTTGAGTAAAGCCTGCTCGAAGCCGGTCAGGTGAGAGCCGCCTTTAGGCGTTGAGATTATGTTTACGAAAGATTTGACCTTGGTATCAAAACCAGAACCCCATCGCAATGCGACGTCCACAACACAATTTCGTTCTACCTCTTTGCTCTTCATGGAGCCAGAGGCTTCGTCTAAGACTGGAACTGTTTCCCGAAAGCTTGTGGTCTCCTGGATTCGTCGGGTTGCCAACACCGGCCCGTCGGCTGCCAAGTACTCCACATACTCAGTAATGCCGCCCTCGAAGACAAACTCTTGACTGACTTCCGAAAGCTCATCGTGGACACTCAGGACCAACCCGGGAACCAAAAAAGCAGTCTGTCTTAGACGGCCTTCCAAGTCCTGCATTTGAAAATCCGCACCTGGCTCAAAAATTTGTGAGTCGGGCCAATATCGAACCCTTGTGCCGGTTTTTGATTTGGAAACTTTGCCAACGACCCTAAGCTCACTCTTATCAACAAAAGGCCTGAAGTCCGCATCTGGACCGTCACCAGCAAACACTCCCGGCTCACCCCTGTGGAAAGACATGGCCCAAGTTTGACCGGCGCGATCCACCTCAACGTCGAGACGAGAGCTCAGGGCATTCACTACTGAGGCTCCTACCCCGTGCAGGCCACCCGAGGCGCCGTAGGATCCTCCACCAAACTTTCCACCGGCATGCAGCTTTGTAAACACGACTTCAACGCCGGAAAGACCTGTCCTCGGCTCTATGTCAACCGGGACTCCCCGGCCATCGTCCTGGACCGTAATTGAACCGTCGGTGTGGATGAAGACGCCAATGGACTTCCCGTGTCCCGCGAGGGCTTCATCGACTGAGTTATCGATTATCTCCCATAGACAATGCATGAGGCCACGACCGTCGGTCGAGCCGATATACATTCCTGGTCTTTTTCGAACCGCTTCAAGTCCTTCAAGGACCGAAAGGTGTCTCGCTGAGTAATCATCCACGTCGAAACAATAACCCTGGTTCACACTTGTACCATCGCGCCACTTCGCCGTAAGAGAAACTGGCTTCAAATGTCACATGCATTTGAGTCAACCGTGGTTTAATAAAGCCAATGGAAAACATGACGGAAACCACGAAGCTATTGGTTAGCGACCGCTGCGATGTTTGCGGAGCGCAGGCCTACATGAGAGTTCAATTAGCTGGCGGTGAGTTGCTGTTTTGCGCACATCACGGAAATGCCAATAAGGCAAAGTTGGAGCCAATCACACTTGGATGGCACGACCAAAGCTCCGACCTAAACCAGGCTTAGAACAACACCCCAAGCTGTTTGATTACAAAGGCTGCCGTTAGTCCTTGGGACCTTGAGCTACGTTGAAATTGACTCTCTAATAGTCTCAACCCAATCGAGCATCTGCGGTTTCCAATCTGCCGAAGACCCTCCGCAAGCAAGAAGCATCTGGTCTAATAATGTTGGGTTCTTCGCCAAAATCGGCCCGAATAGTGTGGTCCCTACAAAGTCACCATTCCGAACGAAATCAAGATTCAGGAGCGAACTATTTCGATAGCCGACAATTGGTCCGGCGTCTAGAGTGTCAACCGTTCTAAATTCACTGGTGATCGGCCCGAGCTTTGGGGTTTCAAGCCACGAAACCTGAGATGCCAAAAACTCATAGCTTGAACCAATAATCAGCGTTGCGAGACCGGCTGAGTGCCTTTTTTGCAATGCAGGGGCTAAGGCTAAAAGCTCTGTCCCGTATTCTCGAAGTGCCGCGCGACTTGCGTCGCCAACTATTACAAAATCGGCCGACTCTGGGTCGGTAACTTCATCGAACAACACGGATTGTTGGCTAAGAAAATAATTCAAAACCGACAGGTTCCCCTGATCGCCGTTGTTATCAAAGTAGTCCTTGTGAAAACTGAAGTAGCTACTCACTTTGCCAACCCCCAGTGTCTTCTTACTCGACGCATTGCGTCTGCGCTAAACAAGACAGTATGACCCGTCCCTTGTAGCGCGAGGAAATTATCCGCTGCAGAGTTCGCATCTTGAATCACAGCGCCCACTTCTATACCCGCAACCGCCAATCTCAAGGCGAGCTCATGAGCATTGAATCCTCCGACGATGTCCACCCTGTCTAACTTCGAAAAATCGACTGTCCAGAGCCAGCTTGGATCATGAATGTCTCGACCAGCCATCAGCAGGAGCGGGGTGTTGTCTGACCTAAGCTCATCTAGGTTCAGCTGAAAACTAGTGGGGTTTTGAACCAAACGGATAGTCACATCGACACCAGAAATTTTCACCTTTTCGTTTCGTGCGAACACTGGCTTCAGTTCCTTGAGGACGTGGGCAATAGTGCTAGTCGAAGGTTCAATTAGCTGGTGAAGGGCGGCAACGGCCGCTGCCAGATTGAGCGCCTGGTGATCTGGTAATCCTGTGGTGAGGAACTTAGTCTTACCTTCCGAATTCAACACCACGCAGTCGGTTCCAGCCTCAGCAAAATTGGCGATGACCGGGTGAGAACCGAAATTTAGCGCATAGACCGGATTGGAAATCGTGGCCAGCTCTGAGGACAATCCGAACCCAACTACGGGTGCCTTAAATTGCAATTGGGCTAGATTTTTATCGTTGGTATTTAGGACGACTACCTTGGCAGCTGACCCTATTTTGCTCAGCATCTCTATGACGTCATCCGGGTCATTGAATCGGTCTAGTTGATCAGAAAGAACATTCGTGAGAACTGCTAGCCGAACATCGAGCTCGCCAGCAAGAACTGCCCCGTGGCCCTCGTCGAATTCCAATACCGCTATGTCCGAGTCCAGACGGCCTCGCCAGTTACCTTGGTTCAAAACGGCCGCAACTAGACCCTGCCGAATGTTTGCTGTACTGCTATTTGTAAAGACGCGAAGACCGTGTGCTTCTAGCAAGTTGACTAAGTAGCTGGTGGTCGATGATTTTCCTGCCGAGCCGGATACCACAACCAAACCTAGATCCAAGGATGAAAGGGCATTCGAAAGTAGCTGTGGATCTAATTTATTTGCAACCACACCTGGAAGCGCTGAACCTCCGCCTGGCCTGACTAAACGAACGAGAAACCGTAATAGCTTCCCGATCGAAACCGCCAGGATGGCACGCATTTAGCCGTCCAGGTAGTCGCGAAGAAGCTGTGATCTAGACGGGTGTCGAAGCTTCGACATGGTCTTGGATTCGATTTGCCGTATGCGCTCTCTGGTCACGCCGAACTTTTCGCCGATCTGGTCAAGAGTCATCTGCACGCCATCACCTAGACCAAAACGGGAGCGAATAACTCCAGCCTCACGAGGGTGCAAACTGTCTAAGACCCGCTCTAATTCTTGTTGAAGCATTGTGAAGCCCACAGCGTCGGCCGGGACAACTGCCTCGGTGTCCTCAATCAAGTCACCAAATTCGCTGTCGCCATCCTCTCCCAAAGGAGTAGAAAGCGAGATTGGCTCTCTGCCGTACTTTTGGACCTCGACAACTTTTTCAGGTGTCATATCCAATTCGGCTGCCAGTTCATCAGGGGTCGGTTCTCTACCTAGATCCTGGAGCAACTGGCGCTGCACTCTTGCGAGTTTGTTTATGACCTCAACCATGTGAACTGGGATGCGAATAGTTCGAGCCTGGTCTGCCATGGCGCGAGTAATAGCCTGCCTAATCCACCAAGTGGCGTAAGTCGAGAACTTAAAGCCCTTTGTGTAGTCAAATTTCTCGACCGCACGAATCAATCCCAGGTTTCCCTCTTGAATCAAATCTAGGAACTGCATGCCGCGTCCGGTGTAGCGCTTGGCAAGTGAGACCACCAATCGAAGGTTCGCCTCTAGAAGGTGCGATTTTGATCGCTTTCCGTCCTTCACGACCCAGTTCAAGTCTCTACGATCAGCCGGTGCTAACTTGGATTCGGTGGCGAGTTTATCCTCTGCAAACAAGCCGGCCTCGATCCGCTTCGCGAGCTCAACTTCCAGCTCAGCATTTAGCAGCGCAACTTTACCGATCTGCTTCAGGTAGTCCTTGACAGGATCGGCCGTAGCTCCGGTAATTGCAAGATTTTGAACTGGGATGTCATCTTCATCATCATTGATAACTAGAGCACCCTTGGGTAGCTCAATTGCAGCAGTTACTGGGTCTAAGTCGCTATCCAAGCTCAAGTCGACCGCCGAAGTTGCCTCCGAAACGATGTCTTCTACGGAAGCCTCTTTTTTAGCTTTTGGCTTAGAGATTGATTTTTTAGCAGCGGCCTTCACGGGCGCAACTGAATTTTTCTTTGGCGCGGCCTTCGCCGGCTTGACGCTTGCCTTCTTAGGAGCAGCTTTAACGGCATCCTCAGTCGAGGATTCCTTGGCTTTCGCCTTTGACACTGTTGCGATGATAGACCTCGCTCTTGGGCAGACTTTAAACCCTTGTCAAGTCTTGCGACCTGAAAGGGCTTCGAACAACTAGTATGCCACTTTTTTTCGTTGTCTTACCCAATAAAAGGTAATTCGAGCGAACTTTATTCCTGCGTGTCTGTGTTTTTTCTCATGGTTGATAAGTAATTTTCCAGCTCTTCGGTGAGCTCATCGACACTGCGTGGCTCCCCCGAGGGCTTACTGATGGGTGCTCTAGAAGGTCCGGGGCCGCCGCTGGCGTACCCAGCCTCAAGGGTTTGCACTAACTTACTGAGTTCTTGGTTTTCCTCAATTTGGCTCTTGACCTTAGTTTCAAACTTTCCGGCATCTTGCCGTAGCTGGTCGGAAGGAAAAACGAGGCCAGTCGCGGCGCTAATTAGCTCGAGGCCCGCAATCGCGGAATTTGGCACCTCATTATCTGCCAAATAGTGCGGCACTAGAAGCACAAACCCGGCAGTGTTTACGCCCTGAGCACTTAGCCGGAATTCAAGAAGGTGTGTCACGTTACCCGGGACCTGCGTCTGAGGTTTCCACTCGGAAAATCGTTCAATCATGTCCTTACGGTTTCCTGAAACAGTTACTCCAACCGGTCTGGTGTGAGGAATCGGGAATGGGATGGAATGAACCCAAGTAAAACTTGAAACACCCAAGCGCTGAATTATCTCAAGGAGGCTTGCCGCAAAAGCCTCCCACCTCAAGTCCGGCTCATAGCCCTCAAGAAGCAAGAAGGGCTGCTGCGCTTCGTCTAGAACCAGGTGCACCGCTAGTGACGGCGGCTCGTAAGACTCGATGTGGTCCTTCTCGAAAAAAAGCGCAGGTCGTCTCGATCGATAATCCAAAAATTCGTCATTGTCAAAGCTAAGGACTAACTCATGACTCAGTTCAGAAAAAAAGTGATCTGACAGCTGGGCAATTGTGGACCCTGAATCGCTGAACCCAGAAATCAGTGCAACCATCGGTAGCCCAGATGGTATCTGACCGTGAGTAAATTCTTCGTATAGCTTTTTCACCCTTTAAGCCTAACCGACCTAAACTTACGAACATGCAAAACATCACATTGAGTGCAATCAGAAGCAGTAAATTCACACACCTTGCGGTCCCGAAAACAATCGGTAATTCCGAATCCGACTGGGCAGTCTCCGCGCTCCCCGATGCAGTGCTTCTATACGGAGGATCCGCGAAGTTAGACCACGCTGCTCGAGTGCCCGGTGACGATGTGGTGTTGTTGGTAATCGGTTGTGGGGACGCAATCAATTACAGAAACTTCGCTGCCGCCTCTGTGAGGGCCTCGAAAGGCGTTACTCACCTGAGCATTGATTTGACAAGGGCAACAGCAGAAGAGATTCTGCTGGCAGCCGAGGGCTGCCTGCTAGGTAGTGACACTCCTTCAGAATACAAAAAGCCAACAACGGAGCTCGTAGCTATTGAGCTTGTAGTGAGCGAGCAACACCTTGGAACAGATATCGCGTCTTCTCTGAACCTTGCAAGCCGAATTGTTCAAGCACGACAGATAATCAACACGCCGGCCAACGATTTGTGGCCCGAGAAGCTTGCAGAGACCTGCATTACCGCAAGCCATGGCCTGGCAATAGAGCTAGAAGTCTGGGATGAAGTAAGACTAGCCAAGGAAAACTGCGGTGGCATCCTGGGCGTCGGAAAAGGTTCGGAACGGCCACCGAGGCTCATAAAAATGTCCTATCGCGGAGGTGGCAAGCACTTAGGGCTAGTTGGTAAGGGAATCACCTTTGACACTGGAGGGCTTTCTTTGAAGCCAGCCGAATCTATGGTCGGAATGAAGTACGACATGGCGGGAGCTGCAACGGTAATGGCAGCTGTTCTGGCAATTGCCGAGCAAAAGCTTGCTTTGGACGTGACGGCAATACTCTGCGTTGCGGAAAACATGCCATCGGGCCAAGCAACTAGACCGGGCGATGTGCTGACCATGAGAAATGGCAAGACAGTTGAGGTTTTGAACACCGATGCCGAAGGTAGATTGGTGATGGCCGATGGCCTGTCAATCCTGACTGAAATGAACGTCGACCATATCGTTGATGTCGCAACTCTGACCGGAGCAGCGACGATCGCCCTAGGAAACAGATATGCGGGCGTGATGGGTCACGGTGAAGCCGTAAACCTGGTACAAGCAGCAGCTGTCGAAGCGGGCGAACTGATGTGGGAGATGCCATTGCCCGCGGAACTGAGACCCCTACTGGATTCCGACATTGCAGATCTAACAAACGTGAAGATTGGAAACCGGGCCGGTGGGATGCTTATCGCCGGCTGGTTCCTGAGTGAATTTGTAAAACCAGAAGCATCATGGGCGCACTTGGATATTGCTGGTCCTGCGAATAATGACGGCGGGCCCTTCGGCTCCACCCCGAAGGGTGCCTCCGGGGTTGCCATTCGCACGCTCGTGCAAATGGCTAAGAACTTGAGTCTCAGCTAAGTAGTAGACTTTGGACTAACAAGCCGCGTTTTTTGGAGTTTTTTATGGCAGAGAATAATTTTGACCTCGTAATCCTTGGCAGCGGAAGCGGTGGCTATGCGGCTGCCCTTCGTGCAGCACAACTTGGGCTATCAGTAGCTCTCATCGAACGAGACAAGCTAGGTGGTACCTGCCTTCACCGCGGTTGCATTCCAACCAAAGCGTTGTTGCACTCAGCCGAGGTAGCCGACACCACAAAAGAGGCCGCGCACTACGGAGTGAACGCAACTTTCCAGAGCATCGACATGGTTCAGGTAAATAAGTACCGGGATTCCATCGTTGACAAGCTCTACAAGGGTTTGACTGGGCTAGTCGGCTCCAAAAACATAACCTCAGTACAAGGAGAAGGTCACCTAACCGGACCTAAATCGATCACCGTGGGTACCGAGGTTTACACGGGAACCAATGTGCTTCTTGCAACAGGTTCGGTCACAAAGACTTTAGGCGTAGAGATCACGGGCCGTGTAATAACAAGTGACCAGGCCCTGCAAATGGATTGGGTTCCGGCCAAGGTTGCAATCCTCGGCGGTGGCGTGATTGGTGTCGAATTCGCTTCCATTTGGAGGTCGTTCGGAGCCGAAGTGACAATCATTGAAGGCTTTGACCGACTAGTGCCCAACGAAGACCCCGCCATGAGCAAGGGTCTAGAGCGTGCTTATAAGAAACGCGGTATGGAGCTAAAACTTGGAAACAAGTTCAGCCAAGTCACCCAAGATGACAACGGCGTTGTAGTCACTCTGGAAAACGGAGACAGCGTAGCCGCCGACCTTCTTCTGGTGGCCGTGGGTCGCGGACCAAATGCCACAGGCTTCGGATTCGAAGAGCAGGGCATAACCATGGATCGCGGATTTGTTCTAACCAACGAACGACTCCAGACAAACCTGCCGGGAGTTTATGCGGTCGGTGACATGACACCTGGACTGCAGCTTGCTCACCGTGGCTTCATGCAAGGAATCTTCGTGGCCGAGGAAATTGCAGGCCTCAAGCCAGTGGTAGTTGACGAAATGGGAATTCCTCGAGTGACTTATTGCGAGCCTGAAATTGCTTCGGTCGGACTAACCGAGGCGCAAGCGAAAGAGAAGTTCGGTGCGGACAAGATTTCGATTTACGAATACAACCTGGCCGGTAACGGCAAGAGCAACATCCTTGGGACTGCAGGTGTCATAAAACTGATTCGCGAGGTAGACGGTCCAGTTATCGGCTTCCACATGATCGGCTCAAGAGCAGGCGAACAGATTGGTGAGGCACAGCTAATCATCAACTGGGAGGCTTACCCAGAAGACGTTGCACCGCTTATCCACGCTCACCCAACAATGAACGAAGCTATTGGCGAGGCACACCTCGCTCTAGCCGGCAAACCTCTTCACGCCCACGCATAACTAAGAACAGTAGAGATAGGTATCCAAGATGAGCGAAGTAATACTTCCGGCACTGGGAGAATCCGTCACCGAAGGAACAGTCACACGATGGCTGAAGAACATCGGAGACTCGGTAGCCGTAGATGAGCCGCTAGTGGAAGTTTCCACCGACAAGGTAGACACCGAAATCCCGTCCCCATTCGCTGGAATCCTCACCCAAATCATGGTCCAAGAAGATGAGACCGTTGATGTTGGTGCAGTACTTGCCATCGTCGGTGATGCTGCCTCTGCTGCTCCTGCCGAAACTGCCCCCGCTGCTCCTGAGGCCGCGGCCCCGCCGGTTGAAGCCGCTCCCGCTGCTCCCGTGGCCGCCGCTCCTGTTGCACCAGTAGCTACTCCACCAGTAGCCGCAGCTCCAGTTACTCCCCCTGCACCGGTAGCCACTGCACCGGCCGCGCCAGTTCCTCCAGTAGCAACCCCACCGGTAGCCGCCGCGCCAGTAGCCCCCGAACAGGCGGCACCTGTCGCTACTGCGCCAGTTGCTCCTGCCACAACAGCTCCAGTGGCTGCACCCGAAGAAACTTCAAGCGATCCGAACTATGTCACGCCCATCGTTAGGAAACTGGCATCAGAAATGGGGATAGATCTAGGAAGCATTCGCGGATCCGGGGTTGGCGGTCGCATTAGAAAAGAAGATCTAACCGCAGCAACCCCAAAGACCGCACCAGCTGCTGCTCAAGCGCCAACGGAAGCATCACCGCTTCGTGGAACCACAGTTCCAATGTCGAGACTCAGAAAAGTACTTTCTGAGCGAGCGGTTGCTTCGATGCAGCAGAGTGCTCAGCTGACTTCGGTAGTTGAAGTTGACGTTACGAAGATCGCCGAAATGAGACAGCGTGTCCAGGCTGAGTTCACTCAAAAAGCAGGAACAAAGCTCTCCTTTATGCCATTCTTTACTCTCGCAGCTGCAGAGGCGCTAGCGGCTAATCCGATCATCAACGCGACCGTGGAGGACACAAACATTGTTTACCACGGCTCAGACAACATCTCGTTTGCTGTTGACACTGAACGAGGGTTGCTGACTCCGGTCCTAAAGGACGCGGCACACATGTCAATCTCCACAATGGCTCAGACAATTGCCGACATGGCTGAGCGCACAAGAAGCAACAAGCTCACTCCAGATGAGCTCTCCGGAGGAACCTTCACCGTCACAAACACCGGTAGCCGTGGAGCGCTATTTGACACACCTGTTGTCTTCTTACCTCAGTCAGCAATTTTGGGCACCGGTATCGTCACGAAGCGCGCAGCGGTGGTCAAGGACGCCGATGGCAATGATGCTATTGGCATCCGTTCAATGGTCTACTTGGCCCTTAGCTATGACCACAGGATTATTGACGGCGCAGATGCCTCCCGTTATCTGATGCAAGTCAAGACGAGACTTGAGGCTGGCAACTTTGAAGCCAATCTTGGCATCTAACATCAAGATGGATGAGCTCCGTAGTAATGCCTGAATTTGAAAGAGTTGGCTTAGACCCCAACTTTGTCGATTACCTCGCAGGCATGGAGCTACAGCTAAAAACTCACGCCGAGGTGGCCGCCAATCTCAGGCCAAACACAGTGCTTCTTCTTGAGCACCAGGCCGTCTACACGGCAGGCAAGCGGACCGAAGAACACGAACTACCGGATGATGGCTCTGAATTTATCGAAACTAACCGTGGTGGGAAAATAACTTGGCACGGGCCAGGGCAACTAATTGGCTACCCGATTATGCACCTGCCCCAACCAATCGACGTGGTCGGCTACGTCCGATGGCTGGAGGGGGTTCTAATTGGTGTGGCAGCAAAGTTTGGTGTAACTGGAGAACGCGTCGAAGGACGAACTGGAGTCTGGGTAAATACCGATGAGGGTTATCAAAAACTTGCTGCAATCGGGATTCGGGTTAGCGAAAAAGTGACAATGCACGGCTTTGCACTCAACTGCAATAACTCGCTTGAACCCTTCGATCACATAATTGCATGCGGTATTGACGATGCGAAAGCGACAACTTTGTCCAAACTTGCTGGAATGGATATCTCTCCAGCTCAAGCAGCTACGCTTGTAGAGCAGCAGATGGGAGAAATACCGAATGTCAGAAGCTAAACCAGAGCGAAAACTGCTCCGACTTGAAGTTCGTAACAGCGAGGTGCCCATCGAGCGCAAGCCAGAGTGGATAAGAACCACGGCTAAAATGGGGCCCGAGTATCAAAAACTGCAAAGTCTTGTAAAGGAAAAAGAGCTCCACACTGTTTGTCAGGAAGCCGGATGCCCGAACATTTTTGAATGCTGGGAGGACCGAGAGGCGACATTCCTCATTGGTGGAAGCCAGTGCACCAGAAGATGCGATTTCTGCCAAATAGACACTGGAAAGCCAGCGGCGTTCGACGCCGATGAGCCACGCCGAGTTGGCTCCTCGGTGAAGCAAATGAACCTCCGCTATGCGACCGTCACCGGGGTTGCTCGAGATGACCTTCCCGACGAAGGTGCTTGGCTCTATGCCGAAACAATTCGTCAGATCAAGAAGCAGTCGCCGGGAACCGGTGTTGAAATACTTATTCCAGACTTTTCAGGCAGACCAGAGTTGCTCCAAAAGGTATTTGACACCAACCCACAGGTCTTCGCTCACAACGTAGAAACAGTGCCAAGAATATTCAAGAGAATCAGGCCAGCATTTACCTACGACCGCTCATTGGATGTTCTAAGTCAGGGCCGGGCGGCCGGAATGGTTACCAAGTCCAACCTGATTCTGGGGATGGGCGAAGAAATACCGGAGGTACTCCAGGCTCTTCAAGACTTACACGATGCCGGAACAGACATCATCACTATTACTCAGTACCTCAGGCCATCACCTCGGCATCACCCAGTTGAGCGTTGGGTAAAGCCACAGGAATTCGTCGAGCTCTCGCAGGCTGCAGAAGAAATCGGTTACCTGGGAGTTCTAGCTGGACCGTTGGTCCGATCGAGCTATCGTGCGGGCAGACTTTGGGCTAAGTCGATGATGGCAAAGGGCCGTGAAATCCCTCAGGAACTAGAGCATCTGGCCGACAAAGTCGAGTTTGCGCAAGCAAGCGCGGTTGCCTGAGTAAACTATTGTCCGTGGCTAAAGAAAAGAAACCCCCGGGACGCTTCCGACAGTTGTGGCGCGTTTATAAAACGACCGCCAAATCTGACCCAACTTCTGCATGGCTCGCAGCCCTAGTTCTACTGCTTGCCATTGCCGTCGGCTTAGCGGTTGGCTTTGTCACCGGCGACGGAAATGTTTTCACCTTGGTCCTTTGGGGCCTTTCAGGCCTGATAACCGGTGTGCTTTTTGCGATGATCGTGATGAGCAACAAGGCTGAGAAGAACGCTTATAAAAATATTGAAGGACAGGCAGGCGCTGTTGGTGCAGTCCTGGACTCACAAATAAAGCGGGGCTGGAGGACTTCCTCGATGCCGGTGGCCGTAAACGCCAAGACACGGGAAGCCATCTATCGAATGATCGGTCGGCCTGGAGTAGTTCTCATTTCCGAGGGGTCGTCAGCCCGAGTTCAACAAATGCTTGATGATGAAGCCCGGAAAGTCCTTAGGTCTGCTCCTGGCGCAGCGGTTCACAAAGTTAGAGTAACTGTGGATGACTCCGGTGTAAGAATCTATCGACTGCTCAAGCATGTCTATAAACTGCCTAAATCCTTGAGTCGTGGAGAAGTAACCGCCGTATCAAACAGACTTGACGCTCTAGGTGCACATGCCTCGGTTCCGATTCCAAAGGGAATTGATCCCAACCGAGTTAGAGCCCCAAAGCGGAAATCTTAACATTTCTGAAACATTGATTCGTTAGCTTTAACCCTGAGTAAGTAGAAATACCCGTAATTACCCTAGAGAGGTACCTCAATGTTCAAAACAGCCTCAGAGGCTCTGCAGTACATCAAGGAACACAACATCAAGTTTGTGGACGTTCGATTTACTGACATGCCAGGAGTGCAACAGCACTTCAACTTGCCAGTTTCACAAATTGATGAAGAGTTTTTTGCCATTGGCCAACTTTTTGACGCCTCTTCGATTCGAGGATTCGCATCCATTCACGAGAGTGACATGCAGCTGATTCCTGATGTCACAACTGCGTGGGAAGATCCTTTCCGAGTCGAAAAGACTCTGATAATGAACTTCGACATCTACAACCCAAGAAACGGCGAGCTTTACCACCGCGACCCACGTCAGGTAGCCCACAAGGCTGAGCGGTACCTACAGTCGACCGGAATTGCTGACACGGCGTTCTTTGCCCCTGAAGCTGAGTTTTTTATCTTTGACGACGTGCGTTACGAAGTGAAGTCAAACACCGCCTTCCACATCGTTGACTCAATCGAAGGTGCCTGGAACTCCGCGAGGCAAGAAGATGGCGGAAACCTTGGAAACAAGACTCCTTATAAGGGTGGTTACTTCCCGGTCTCCCCCGTTGACCACTTGGCTGACATCCGTGATGCAATCGTGTTGGAGCTAGAGGATGCTGGACTGAGCGTTGAGCGCAGCCACCACGAGGTTGGAACCGCCGGACAGTGTGAGATTAACTATCGCTTTGACACGCTTGTGAAGTCTGCCGACGACCTTCTAAAGTTCAAGTACATCGTCAAGAATGTTGCGCACCAATACGGCAAGACCGCGACCTTCATGCCTAAGCCATTGTTCAACGACAACGGATCTGGTATGCACGTTCACCAGTCGCTCTGGAAAGATGGCAAGCCACTGTTCTATGACGAGGCTGGCTACGGCTCTCTTTCGGATCTAGCACGTTGGTACATCGGTGGTATTTTGAAGCACGCTCCAAGCCTTCTTGCTTTCACTAACCCTTCTATCAACTCTTACCACCGATTGGTACCGGGCTTTGAGGCTCCAGTAAACCTTGTGTACTCCGCTGGAAACCGATCTGCAGCAATTCGTATCCCAATGACTGGTTCGAACCCCAAGGCAAAGCGCATTGAGTTCAGGGCTCCGGATAGCTCCGGAAACCCATACTTGGCATTCGCCGCGCAGCTTATGGCTGGCCTTGATGGAATCAAGAACCGCATCGAACCTCATGAGCCGGTGGACAAGGACCTCTATGAGCTTCCCCCAGAGGAAGCCAAAATGATTCCTCAGGTACCTGGAGACTTAGAGTCGGTTCTGAAGGCACTCGAAGAAGATCACGAGTACCTAATGGAAGGCAACGTCTTCACCAAGGATCTAATTGAAAACTGGATCGACTATAAGCGTGAAAAAGAGCTCAAGCCGATGGCGCAGCGACCTCACCCTTACGAGTTCGAGTTGTACTACGGCGTGTAAGAATTACGCCAACTAGATAAAAGCCGGGTGGGTTTTCCACCCGGCTTTTTCTATTCCAAAAATAGTTTCTGAAATACCGCCCTTGAGCGTCTAGTCACGGCTAGGTAGCCCTCTTCCAGTTCCGTAGCTGAGCCCGGTTCAAATTCCAAAACTCTCGCTATTGCCTCAAGCTTTTGCCTATCAATCGGAAGCTCGTCGGATGACTTACCTAAGGCAAGAACCTGGGCACTACGCACCCTGCTCGCCATAACCCAAGCGTCTTCCAACACCCGAGAATCAGTGGAGTCGACGTGACCAAGTACTACCAGAGAAGCCAATGTGTCGAGTGTTTTGAGGCTTCGCAGTTCCACATTCCTTCCCGCATGTCTCAGTTGCATCAACTGAACAAGCCATTCGACATCGCTAATTGCACCTGGACCCAACTTCAAGTGCCTATTCGCGTCAATGCCCTTTGGAAGCCTTTCGTTCTCGACGCGTGCTTTGACAAGACGCACCGATACAAGCTGCTTACTTGAAAGCTCATCTGGATAACGATATTTATCAATAAGATTCGTGAAGGCATCCCTGAGGCCTTCTGATCCGAACATAGGGCGCGCTCGGAGAAGAGCTTGAAACTCCCAAGTTTCCGCCCACTTTTCGTAGTATCCCTCGTAGGCACTCAGCGATTTTATGCGAGGGCCATTTTTGCCTTCTGGGCGCAAATCCAAATCCAGCTCGAACTCCAAAATTGAATCTTTAACCAAGGCTATAAAGTCGCCGGTGAGGGCCTCTGCCATGCTCTGAGCCTTTGGATCATCGTCCTTATAAACAAGCATTACGTCAGCATCCGAACCGAAACCGAGCTCCTGCCCACCAAGGCGTCCCATGGCAACGATGCTCACATCCAAATCAACACTGGACTTGCGCTTAGCAACCTGAAGCATCGACCCTAGATATATCTCCGTGACCTCACTCAAGGCTCTCGCGATCTGAGGGATTTTTAGATTGCCCAGGGTGGCCCCAATCGCAATCCTCAGCACTTCTCGCCGGCGAATGAATTTGAGCCCTTCGGCGGCCTTATCGGAATCTAGGTTTCTCGCCAGGAATGAAGACGCCTCCGTCTCCAGCGAAGTCATGTCGGTTGGCTGAAGCTTGGATTCGTCCGCGAACCAAGCTGTCGATTCCGGAGTGTACTCAAGCAGCCTCGAAATGTAGACGGAGTTGGACAGCGCCTGCATTAGCCGCTCCGCGGCGCCGGACGAGTCTCGAAGCATCTTTAGGAACCAGTGTTTGTCCCCAAGCAACTCACTCAACCTTCTAAAGCTGAGTAGCGCTCCATCAGGATTCATACCCTCTGCCATCCAACGCAATAGCACCGGAAGCAAAGAGCGCTGAATGGTCGCGCCTCGTGACATGCCCTGACTTAAGGCTTGGAGGTGTCTCATGGCACCCTTGGGGTCTGTGAAACCAAGAGAAACAAGCCGGCTCTCGGTCTCGCTCGCGGTTAGGGATATTTCCCCGGGCGATAGCGCCGCAGTAGCAGCCAGCAAGGGTCGGAAAAAGATCGTGTCGTGGAGACTTGCGATTGATTGCCGACTATTCAGCCACATTTCCCTTAGATCATGGGCGCCGAAACCAGGACTCAGTCCACGAGCGATTCTCCTAAGGTCTGAATCCTGAGTTGGAATCAGGTGAGTCCTTCGTAGTTTCACTAGCTGGAGTCTGTGCTCGATGACCCGAAGCAAGCGGTACTGTCTCTGCAACTCAAGTGCATCATCTCGACCCAACAGCCCGGCATCAGCCAATGCCTGAATTGCGGGAAATGTTCCCGAATCTCTAAGCGTCTCGTCAACAACACCGTGGACCAGCTGTAGAAGTTGAACGGTAAATTCGACGTCGCGCAACCCGCCGCGCCCCAGCTTTATGTTTAGCTCTTTTTCTTCCATGGGTATTTGGTCGATAACGCGCTTTCGCATTTGCCTGGCGTGTTGCACCAGGTTAGAACGCTCTCTATTTCCCCATATTTGGGGCTTTACTTCTAATAGGTATTGATTTCCAAGGTCTTGGTCCCCAGCTGCAAATCTCGCCTTTAGAAGGGCTTGGAACTCCCAAGGCTCAGCCCATTTCGCGTAGTGCGCAGCGTGAGCGGAAACCGTTCTGACAAGAGCCCCGTTTTTACCCTCCGGCCTAAGGTTTGGATCGACCTCCCAAAGTCCCGGTTCAGCAGCCGCCTCGTTAATAACCAGGCCCAGCCGCTGGGCCAACTGCGTGGCGGTAGCGATTGCATACTCCTCTGGGCCATCAGCAACATAAATGACATCGACGTCGCTCACATAGTTCAATTCGTTTGCGCCAGTCTTGCCCATCGCAATTATTGCTAATCGAGTGTTGTCCGATTTTTCTTTGGAGATTCTTCCCTCCGCTATCAGTTCAGACCTTGCCACCCCTAAGCCAGCCTCCAATGCTGCATCGGCAAGTCCACTCAACGCATTAGTAACCTCAAGAACGCCGTCAACAGGATCGGACTGGCCCAAGTCCCAATCCGCTATTGCTAATAGAGCTCTTCGGTATGACACTCGAAGATCTATTCTGGAATCAGATCCGAGAGAGAGGTTAGAAGGCAATGACTGGGCCTTACTAAACAGCGACAGTTCAGAAGGATGACGACTCAGATACTCGGCCAATCCGTCGGATGCTCCCAGGATTGACATCAATCGCTTAGGGCCCGACGAACCAGCAAGCGCCTTTGTTGTAAGTTTCGGATGGTTCCTTGCCAGCTCCAGCATGTGAGCCAGGGCTTTGTCCGGAGCGCCCGAAGACTCGAATGCGGACACGCAGCGCTGGTAGCTTGAACCGAGAACCGTCTCTAGCTCCACCAGATTATCTCTGGCGACAGTCAGCGACTCAAAGCCCAGTCGAACTATGTCACTTAGTGCAGCAGCTCTACCGGTAACCATTTAGAGAGTTTTGAGGTTTTGATCAATCTCATACGGAGTCACCTGAGCACGATAGTCAGCCCATTCGTTTCGCTTGTTTGCTAGAACAAAGTTAAACACCGATTCCCCCAGCACTTCGGCGGCCAGCTCGGAATCTTCAAGTTTTTTTATGGCATGGTCGAGCGACTGAGGAAGAGCCTCGATGCCCATTGCCCTGCGCTCTTGGTGGGAGAGAGTCCAAACATCCTGCTCGGTCTCATCCTCCAGCTGATATTCATTCTCTATACCCTTCAGACCGGCGGCCAAGAGTAGAGAATATGCAAGATATGGGTTTGCCGCAGAGTCCATTGCCCGATATTCAATTCTCGTGCTTTGAGCCTTTTCGGGCTTGTGAAGCGGCACACGAACTAGAGCACTTCTGTTGTTGTGACCCCAGCTCACATAGCTAGGTGCCTCGCCACCGCCCCACAGTCTCTTATAGCTATTGACATACTGGTTAGTAACCAAGGTTATCTCCGGAGCGTGACGAAGAATTCCGGCCATAAACTGCCTGGCGGTGTTTGATAAGTGATACTTCGCCGCGGGATCAAAGAACGCGTTCTTATCGCCCTCAAATAGCGAGAAGTGAGTGTGCATTCCCGAGCCGGGGTGGTCAGTGAAAGGCTTAGGCATGAAGGTCGCATAGACCCCCTGCTCGATAGCCACCTCCTTGATGACAGTTCGGAAGGTCATTATGTTGTCGGCCATCGTTAGGGCGTCAGCATATCTCAAGTCGATTTCGTTTTGACCTGGGCCGCCCTCGTGGTGGGAGAACTCAACCGAGATACCAAGCTGCTCGAGCATGGTGACCGCTCTTCTTCTAAAGTCATGCGCCGTTCCGCCAGGCACATTATCGAAATAACCGGCGTTATCAACTGGAACAGGTTCACCAGACGCGTCTACGCTGCTCGACTTCAATAGGTAGAACTCAATCTCAGGGTGAACATAAAAACTAAAGCCCATCGAAGCCGCCTTAGCAAGGGTCCTGCGCAAAACATTTCGAGGATCGGCCGCTGCCGGTTGTCCATCTGGGGTCGCGATGTCGCAGAACATGCGGGCCGCTGGGTCAACAGTTCCCCTCCAGGGCAGAATCTGGAAAGTCGCAGGGTCAGGGATAGCAAGCATGTCAGCTTCAGAGTTTCTGGCGAGACCTTCGATGGAGGAGCCGTCAAATCCTATGCCTTCTGCAAAGGCGCCTTCTATCTCTGCGGGAGCTACAGCCACCGATTTCAAAGACCCGGCGACGTCGGTAAACCAGAGCCGAATGAACTTAACTCCGCGCTCTTCAATGGTTCGTAACACAAACTCTTGCTGCTTGTCCATATTTCCTCCTGACACTGGTAATAGGCTATCGGTTGTGACGTCAATAAAAGTGGCTTTTGGGCAGACGAACCCCGTTGTGGGTGACGTTGCCTATAACCTCGACCAACTTATGAAATGCGCAGAAGCCGCTGCAGGCGAAGCGGATGTGCTGGTCTCTGGAGAGCTTGCAATATCAGGCTATCCACTTGGAGACTTGAGTTATCGCGAGGACGTCATTCATCGTTCTGAAACCGCGCTCCAGAAACTAGTAGAAGCCTCTAGCGACCCTAAGTATTCAAGCCTGTACTTCGTCGTCGGTCACGCCACGCTAGCCGCATCGAAGTCAACGCACATTCAGTCTTCCAAAGCGATCGCCCACAATTCGGCCAGCGTAATTCATGACGGCAAGCTGATAGGCACTTATCACAAGCAGGTGCTGCCCAACTACGACGTCTTTGACGACTGGCGAAACTTCGTGCCAGGTAATCAGGAGCTTATTTTTGATGTGAGTGGAACCACCTGCGCGATAGCCATTTGCGAAGACATTTGGGATCACAATTCAACTAGACCAGCGTCCCTCAGAAAAGCAGGCGTAGAGCTGCTAATTGTGCCAAACGGGTCTCCCTACACTCGCAATAAGGCATTGGAGAGGCGAGCAGCGGTCAGGCAGTTTCAAGACGGCTTCGCTGTGGCATACGCCAACCTCTCAGGCGGCCAAGACGAAATAGTATTTGACGGCGGAAGCTTCCTTATAAACCAAAGCGGCGTCGAAATACAACGAGCTGACTTTGAGGAAGGCTGCTTTTATGACCTCGCTCCAGAACTAGAACCGGTAAAGAGCGATGACATGTCAACGCTCTGGAAAGTATTAGTTACCGGCTTACGTGACTATTGCAGAAAGACAAACCAAACAAAATTGGTGCTCGGCCTCAGTGGCGGCATTGACTCCGCGCTCTCCGCCGCTATCGCTGTGGAGGCCGTAGGTGCACAGAATGTCATCGGCGTTGCTTTGCCTTCTCGCTTTTCCTCGAATCACTCGATCACCGATGCTGAAAAGCTAGCGGCTAATCTTTCGATTGAGCTTCGAAAGATTCCCATCGACCCGGTCCATAAGGCCTTTGAATCAGCGCTCCAATTCAGCGACTTAGCCGGCGAAAACCTGCAGGCTAGAATTCGCGCAGTGTTGCTAATGGGCATTTCCAATACCGACAACGCCCTTCTTTTATCGACGGGCAATAAGTCTGAGATCGCAGTCGGGTACACAACAATGTATGGTGACAGCGCTGGCGGCTTCGCTCCCATCAAAGACCTTTTCAAGACCGATGTCTGGAAAATTTCATCGTGGCTGAATGCTCGGGGCGACACCGAGGTGATACCCGAAAATTCAATCACCAAAGAGCCGAGTGCAGAGCTGCGTCCCGACCAAATTGACACCGACTCGCTGCCTGACTATCAAACACTTGATCAAGTATTAGCTCTCCTAATAGAGCACTCGGCAACGATTGACGAAGTAGTTGCCAACGGTCACCCAAGACAACTGGCTGAGAAAGTCGAGGGTATGGTCCGAGCCTCCGAGTGGAAGCGCTCTCAAGGTGCAATCGGAACAAAAACTACGTCGATCGCGTTTGGCTCCGGACGCAGGGTCCCAATTACAACGAGGTTTACTCAACTATGAAAATCAGAACCAGCACTCTTATAGAGCTAAAGAAGAAGGGTGTTCGTTTCGCAGCGCTCACAAGCTACGACATGCACACCGCCAGCATTTTTGATGCCGCGGGCATAGAAGTTTTATTGGTTGGGGACTCGGCAAGCGATAACGTGCTTGCAAACCAAGGCACCGCACCAATCACCCTTGAGGAAATGATCCCATTTGGGAAGGCGGTCGCCAGAAGCGCAAAAAACTCTCTCGTGGTTTTCGACTTGCCCTTCGGTAGTTATGAAGTAAGTGCTGAGCAAGCGCTCGTAACCTCTATTAGAGCGATGAAGGAAACTGGTGCTGCGGCCGTGAAGCTCGAAGGAGCGAAGATAGATCAGATCTCTAGGATCGTCGACAACGGCATCCCAGTGATGGGGCACGTCGGTTTCACGCCGCAGACCTTACACGGACTTGCTGGCTACAAGGTTCAGGGAAGAGATCAGGAGAATGCGGATCGTCTCAAGAGTGAGTGCCTGGCAATTCAAAAAGCCGGAGCGTTCGCAATCGTGTTGGAAATGATCCCAGCAGAATTGGCTAAGGAGATTTCTATCGCACTGGAAATCCCGACAATCGGCATAGGTGCCGGATCTGAGTGCGACGGTCAGATACTGGTCTGGCAAGATTTTGCTGGCCTGGGCGACAGGTCACCTAAATTTGTTAAGAAATATCTCAACCTTCGCGAATCACTGCAGGCCGCGGCAGTGGAATACCGCTCAGACGTGCAAAATGGCAGCTTTCCTGCCGTCGATCAGCAGTTTTAGTCTTCCCACTTTTTTCTGTCTTCTTCCCTAAGAGCCTTCGCCCTGGCGATAATTGTTTCAGGACCAGCTTTCGCGCTCTCAAAATCAGGAAACGGCCCGATTCGATCTATCGAAAGGGACTGCGGTCCGCTCTCGACAAGTTGAGTTTTGAGATTAAACCAGAATTCGGGCTTATCGGACAATGTGCCTCCTATTTTGCTAATTCAAAAATAGACTGAACGGATGCCAAAAGCGAGCAACTCGAGTCTTGTCCCGGGGAGAATATCTAAACTACGAACCGTACCTTCAAACATAGCCAAGCCAGAGTACGTTGGAAAGAGTGGCCCCGCTAAGCACACAGGTGGCGACAAGTACGACGAACAGACCATTGAAAAAATTCGCGAAGCTAGCAAGCTGGCGGCTCAAGCGCTCGACACAGTTCTCGCGGCCGTCAAACCCGGCGTTACGACGGATCAGCTCGACCAGATAGGTCATGATTTCCTCATCGACCACGGAGCCTACCCATCAACCCTTGGCTATCGAGGGTTTCCGAAGTCACTCTGTAGCTCATTGAACGAAGTCATCTGTCACGGGATTCCTGATGACACCGTGATTGAAGACGGTGACCTTGTAAACATCGACATCACCGCTTACCTAAACGGTGTCCACGGCGATAACAATGGAACCGTGGTTGCGGGACGGGCATCCGAAGAAGTCAAACTGCTTGTGGAGCGAACTCGTGAAGCCATGATGCGCGGCATAAAGGCCGCAACTCCAGGAAGAGAAGTCAATATCATTGGACGGGCTATCGAGAGCTATGCCAAGAGATTTAACTACGGAGTTGTGCGTGACTTCACCGGTCACGGTGTTGGAACCAGTTTTCACACCGGCTTGATAATTCCGCACTACGACGAACCTTTGTACACGGACCTAATTGAGCCCGGAATGATTTTCACAATCGAGCCCATGCTTACCCTCGGCTCTCAGGATTGGGACATGTGGGATGACGGCTGGACAATCACAACCAAGGATAAGAAATACTCCGCGCAATTCGAGCACACAATTTTGATTACCGAAACCGGCCCAGAAATACTTACGGAGATTTAGATGACACCCATTGCAGTAGGAATTGACGTAGGCGGCACCGGGATTAAGGCGGCACTGGTCGACACCTCAACCGGAGAGCTTGCCTCCACAAGGATTCGCATTGCAACGCCCGATGGCGGGGAGCCGGATGCGGTCGCAGCAGTTTGTAAGGATCTTCTAGGCCAACTTAGGGCTCCGTCTGATGCCAGGGTTGGCGTCTGCCTTCCGGCAGTAGTAGCCCACGGCATTACAAGGTCTGCTGCCAACATCAGTAATAACTGGATTGATTTTGGCGCAGAGGACCTACTTACAGCTGCACTCAATCGAAAAGTGCACGTGCTGAACGATGCCGACGCAGCCGGGGTCGCCGAGATGACCTACGGCGCCGGACGAAATGCAAGTGGAGTGACAATTTTGGCGACCCTTGGAACAGGAATAGGTTCGGCTCTATTTATTGATAAGACACTGGTCCCAAACACCGAATTCGGGCATTTAGATATTGGTGAATACATCGACATTGAAAGCTACGCGTCGTACGGTGCGTTTCAGCGCGACCAAATTTCTCAAGAGCAGTGGGGCAAGCGGCTAGAAAAGTTCTTCGCTCACCTAGAAAAGCTATTTAGCCCGGATCTATTTATAGTTGGCGGCGGAGCAAGCAAATCACACGAAGAGTTTTTCCCCTTCGTAAAAGTAAAAACTCAATTAGTGCCCGCTGAGACAAAGAATGCCGCCGGCATCATCGGCGCCGCGACCATGGCTGTGCAGTATCTATAAAAGTGAGATGGGTCGGCCGATACGCCGGGTTCTGTAATGCCGAAGCACTGACGGCCATCTATCTCGGCCACAAATTACTAAGTGGCTCTAGCGACCTACCCGAAGACTAAACGAGCAGTCCTTAGCGTCTTCTTACTTGGTCTTGCTCCCGGTGAGGTTTACCTAGCCGAACTAGTCTCCTAATCCGCTGGTGGTCTCTTACACCACCGTTTCACCCTTACCCCCGGAGGGGCGGTTTACTTTCTGTTGCACTATCTCTTGGGTTACCCCAGGTGGGCGTTACCCACCACCGTGCTCTTTGGAGCCCGGACGTTCCTCGGCAATGCCGCGACCGTCCAGCCGACCCATCTCGCAACCAAGACTAGCCTTGAATCAGATGGGCGCAAGAGTTGATGGCGAATGTTTCCACGAAACCAGCGCCAAAGAACCGATAAATACTTATGCCCCCTGGTGCAAAATTTATGTTCCAGTAAGTCGAATCCGCAGACCGTTGAGCCAACTTGGCTATCACCCTAGATGGCATCATGTGCGTAACCAGTACTACGGTGCGACCCTGATTATCCAGAACCGCTTCAGACACAAGTTCTGAAACGCGTTTTTCTAGATCCAGGACTGACTCTCCCCCTGGAGGTCTTTGGCTGGTTGATGCTCGCCACTTGGATACCTCTTGGCTTGACTCAATCTCCATGGAGTCCATGGACATCCCATCCCACTCCCCGAAGGCGATTTCTCTAAGTCGCTCATCTGGAACGAGCACTACCCCTTCAGTGCCGGACAGGGCCTCGGCTGTCTGTGTGGTCCGCTTCATAGGCGAGTTGATAATTGATGTCACCGGCGGAAGGTCAAAAAACTGCAGCAGCGGTGAAACCGCGGCGGCAGACAGCATTGCCTCCTTGAGGCCTTTTTCACTTAGCCCGATATCCTCGCCATCACCACCGGCAATCAAATTGGCTGAAGTGCTCTTGGTGCTACCGTGCCTAATAACTACAAGGGTTGTCGGCTCCGTTGTTTGCCTAGGCGCTCGGATGCTTCTTGGCTGCAGAATAGAAAACGGAACAGCTGACGCGTCGCTATGAAAGTCGCCATCGTCCAACGCGGCGTTTGCGTTAGC
>CALGUV010000104.1 GCA_937920245.1 uncultured Microbacteriaceae bacterium | reverse complement strand
TCAGCAACATCTTCATGGCTATGGCCGTGGTTACGCATTCCCTTGTGCTCGCCCTTGCCCAGCTTTTTGCCACGAGGTTCAAAGTTAGTGGCGTCATCAGCGTCGTAGCCGAGAGTGAGAGCTGCGGCTGCACTTGCGGTTGCAACTCCAGACGCGTCAGTGGTTACCGTCACCAGAATCGGAGTCGACTCATCCGATGGGTAGAGAGCGAAAACTTCCACGCCCTCGATTGGACTTGCCTTGAAAGCAAGGTCGCCCGTGACAGTTCCGGCTGTAATCTCCGGCATGATCACATCGAGATTTGCATCAAGTACTGGACGCACTCCGATTACGTGCCCGCCAGTTGCGGGTTTGGTTGTTGGGGCTGCGGTTACACCGGCCTCGAGGCGAAAGATCTCGTAGTTGGCGCCCTTTACAACTTCTCTTAGCTCGGTAACATCTGCCGGGATACCGGTGACAGTGGCTGACAGAGTCGCAAAGTTATGTTCTTTTCTCATTTCACTCGCGTGAGGTTTCTCACCGTGCCTGCCGCTCTCGATTTTGGGTTCGGAGCTATTTGGTCCTTGTGAGTCGTGAGCCAGAGATGGAAGCGCGAATGTGAGCGCACCAACCGCCAGGCTCGCGCTTGCTGCTATAGCGATTTTTGATTTAATTTTCATTTTCTTTCCCTTGTTTGTCGGACAAGCAACAAAGTAGTAATCCATCTTGAGAAAGAAGCTGAATGTCAGTTAGTTGAGATGCTTTTGGCAGTCCGCTGCCAGAAAAGGGCTTTTTCTGTGAGTTGGCTGAGGTCTACAGGAAGCGCCAGCGAAAAAGCTGAATTTTTAATCGAACTGCAATGAGCCGCATGGCGACCATCAAAATTGCCGCAATGGCGACGTCCAAGTACTCAGGAGTGTTTAGGTAGCCAAGCAACACAAGAACCCAACCGCCGGCAAAGGCGATTGCGGCGTAGGGCTGGTGGTCATGAAATGCCCTCGGGACTTCATTAACTAGGACATCCCTCAGCACACCACCGACAACTGCCGTGATTACCCCCATCAAAACTGCAATCATCGGGCTCATGCCGGCAACCAGAGCAAGGTGAGTACCGCCAGCTGCAAATATGCCAAGGCCAACGGCGTCTGGGATCAAAATCGCTTTTTCGGTTAGCGCGATGTGGGTGGCTCTAAAGAAAAATGGCAGAGTCAGGCCCACCAAAATAAGGGCCCAGACCCAAAATTCCTGCTCAACCCAGAAAAATGGCCTTCTGTCTAGAAGCACATCTCTAAGAGTTCCGCCCCCAAAGGCTGTGACAGCACCGATCATCACGACGCCCACTAGGTCAAACTGCTTTCTAGCTGCCTCCATGATGCCGGACAGCGCAAACGCCAGCACTCCAAGTGCTTCCAGTGTTATTAGAAATGTTTCTAGCAATTCGCTTCCCGATTTAGGTTCACATTAACCCTAATAAGGTGGCGCTTGGATTGGCAAAGATTACGGACGAAATAGCCACTCAGCGGTAGACTGACCAAACCTAAGAACCGCTCAGGGAAGCAGGTAACGTGGGCTTTCTAGACAAGGCCGAGGCGCGCATTGAGAACACGATTGTCTCAATGTTTTCCAAACTATCCAAAAAGCAGCTGCAGCCGATTGAAATCTCCCAAGCTGTAAAGAACGCAATGGACGTCGCAGCCACCGCTCCAGGTAGAGACCGGAAGCTAGTTCCTCATCGCTACCTAATAAAACTGAGCCCCCAAGACAAAGACAACCTCTCTGATCAACTTCTTCGCGCCATAAGTTCGGAGGTCGCGAACCACGCCGGTCAAAAGAGCTACCAACTAACAGGCGAGCTTGAACTGAAGGTTTTGGCTGACCAAAAAGTTGCACGGGGTCGAATTCAAGTTGGTTCTGCAGCAGTTAGCAGCTTGGTTAGCTGGAAACCGATGGTTTCCTATGGTGACCAGCGCCTGGAACTATCCAGTGGAACTACTAGTTTTGGCAGGGACGCTAGCGCTGACGTTGCGATCGATGATCGCGGTCTGAGCCGGATTCACTTTGAGATCGCCTTCAACGGCGATGTTGCCGCAATAAGAGACCTGCAGTCGACCAATGGAACTTTCGTCGATGGCTCGAGAATAAACGAGGTGGTTCTTAGATCCGGCAGCAAGATAACTGCCGGTAGGACAGAATTTGATTTTGAGTTATTAGCTCAGACGGGAGAGCCAAGTGAGTGAACTAGCGCTATTCCTGATTCGTATCGGTTTTGTTGCGGTGCTCTGGGTGTTTATTTTGAGCCTGCTTTCTGTTATTCGCGCTGACCTATATGGCAGACGAGTTATCAGTCGCATCGCCAAGCAAAACGCTCCGATGCTAACCGCGGGCTCGGCTGCGAGCCTCGGCATAGAAGATGGCGACAGTTTTGACCCGACCGAGATTGCTGTGCTGACGGGCCGCACCGCCGGAACCAACATCCCGCTTGAGAACAAGAAGGAGGTGCTAATTGGCCGCGCTCCGAGTTCGGACATGGTCATCAGCGATGAGTTTGCTTCCTCGATGCACGCAAAGCTTGTCCATGTTGGGCCCGACTGGGTTTTGCAAGACCTAAACTCCACCAACGGCACCAACTTAGACGGCAAGAAAATAACTACCCCGGTAACCATTAGAGCTGGGATGACGATTCGCATTGGCACAACGACCTTTGAGTTGAGGTCGTAGTCAGTTGGCTATCAAGACCATTAGCTATGCAGCCAGCGACATCGGCAAGCACCGCAGTTCGAACCAGGATTCCGGTTATTCCGGTTATCAGTTGTTCTTCGTGGCCGACGGCATGGGCGGTCATGCCGGAGGAGACATTGCATCAGCTATTACCTCGCAGCGAGTAGCACTAACCGATAGCAAGTACGACACGGTTGAAGAGGCCATTGAAACCCTGAAGGCTGGGGTTCTGGATGCTAACTCAATGCTGACCGGAACCGTGGTTGAGCACCCGGAACTTCAAGGCATGGGAACCACGTTTTCAGGGCTTTTGGTCCACGGCAGTCAGATCATTACCGCTCACATAGGAGACTCCCGTATATATCGAGTGCGTTCCGGTGAAGTTACTCAGGTAACCAAGGATCACTCCTTCGTTCAAAAACTTGTTGACCTTGGCCGCATTACTGAAGCCGAAGCCCTAGTTCACCCGCGTCGATCGGTGCTAATGCGGGTGCTGGGCGATGTTCAGGGCGACCCGGAGCTGGATATTGCTCTTCACGACGCTCTGCCCGGTGACCGCTGGATGATTTGCAGCGACGGACTGAGTGGCGCGGTTCCGGATGAAGTTATGGCCAAAATCCTGGCTTCAAACATTCCAACCGAAGAAGCCGCTGAGCTTTTGGTGGGGGAAGCTCTTGAGCATGGTGCACCGGACAACGTAACGGTGGTTATCACCGACATTGTTCGCCCAACTGTGAAGGCGGACTTTGAGCCCGGTGCTCACTTTGTTGGTTCAGCGGATCATGAAGTTGTCATTGAAGAGCGCAAGGGCGGAAAGATCCTGCGCCTATTCAACCCATTGAGCCTGCTTGAACTGCTGCAAAGCCCAGAGGATCCAGCTCAGTATGCGCCAGAGTCCGAGGAGCTTCTTGAGAAGATCTTGGCCGAGACCAGACGCAAGCTGCGCTGGCGCGCGGTCAGAATAACGGCGATTTGGCTATTATTTGCCGGCGTGGTGGTCGGTGTCATATTCGGTGCCTACCAATACACCCAGACCCGTTACTTCGTTGATGTCTCCGATGGCAGGGTCACCATTTTCCAGGGCATCAACGAGCAGTTGGGGCCACTGAATTTCTCGAGCCCATATCTGGTTTCGGACATAAAGATCGAAGATCTCCCGCAGTTCCAGCAGACCCTGATTGAAAGATCCATCTCGGTTGAGTCGTTGGATGAGGCATTACGCCTAATCGACCAGCTGCAGGACGGAATCAATGAGTAACGTCTCACTGACTCAAGCGATTCCAATGCTGCTGAAGGCTGTTCCGCGCTCTAGAAACTTTGAGGCAGTCCTCCTGTTCTGGGTTGCCGGTATTCACGCTTTTGCTTTAGCCCAAATTCAGCTTGCGGTTAGTCAGCGGATGTCTTGGGACATGCTCTATTACTGGGCTCCGCCAACCATAAGCGCATGGATACTTCACTACGTGCTCAGGAAATACGTCCTGAACGCCGATGGGCTGCTACTTCCATTGGCCTTTTTACTGAATGGTCTTGGCATAGCAATGATTTATCGGTTGGACTTAGCCGAGATAACCAGGGGCGGCGAGGACCTGTTTGCCGAGCGCCAGGTCTGGTTGAGCTGCTTTGCGATGTTGATGGCCGCAATCGTGGTTCGGCTGGTAAGAAACCCACTTGTTCTGAGACGCTTTCCATATCTGGCAGGCGCGGCTGCCGTTGTCTTACTGCTGCTCCCAGCAGCACCGGTCATTGGCAGGACATTCAATGGTGCGACACTGTGGATTGCCATAGGAGATCTAAGTTTCCAGCCCGGCGAAATAGCAAAAATATTGTTAGCAATCTTCTTTGCTGGCTACTTGGTTTCCCGAAAAGGCCCGCTTTCTGAAATTGGCTCTCGAGTGTTGGGGATGAGGATTCCAAGGGCAAAGGACTTGGGCCCCATATTGCTTTTCTGGGTTGCGTCAATGGCAGTGCTTGTGATCCAGCGCGATCTTGGAACTTCGATTCTGTATTTCGGTCTGTTTCTTGTCATGATCTACACCGCGACTGGTCGCGGCTTCTACGTTGGTATCGGCTTGGTAATGATGGTCACCGGAGCACTGGTAGCTTCCAGGTTGTTTGGCTATGTCGGTGCTCGCTTCGATTCTTGGTTGGCTCCGTTTGCAACCGAAAACTACACCGCCCCAGGCGGCAGTTACCAACTGGTGCAGGGACTGTTTGGCATGGCTCACGGTGATGTTATTGGCGCGGGACTTGGTTCTGGATTCCCTCAGCTGATTCCGCTTGCCGAAAGTGACTTTATATTCGCAGCGCTCGGGGAAGAGCTTGGTCTGGCCGGTGTTTTCGCGATCTTGGCAATATATCTCCTGATTGTTTACCGAGGTCTCAGGATTGCAAACACTCATCAAGACGATTTTTCAAAGCTGCTTGCATTGGGGTTTTCGTTCGTGCTTGGGCTTCAGGTCTTTATTGTTGCCGGAGGCGTGATGGGGCTATTGCCCTTGACAGGTCTAACAACTCCGTTCTTGGCAGCGGGCGGTAGTGCCCTGCTGGCGAACTGGTCGATAATTGCGCTCCTGCTGGTGCTTTCTGATTCTTCTCTCAGGCGGGTGAAGGAATGAACAGGCAGGTCAGACGAGTCGGCCTTGCACTAACCGTGATGTTCATCGCGCTGTTCGCAATTGCTTCCTCAATACAGGTTGTTAGAACCGAATCGCTTTATCAAGATTCGAGGAACGTTCGCGCATCCTATGAAACCTATAAAACTCAACGTGGTTCGATTCTGGTTGGACAAACCGAAGTCGTCACCAGCGATGCAGTGAACGACCAATACCGATTCTTAAGAAAATACGACTCTGTTCTTTACAGTGCGGTTGCCGGATACTTCAGCATTTTCACTGGGTCCTCCGGAATCGAACGATCAATGAATTCCTTGCTCGCCGGCCAAAGCTCCGCACAATTTTTTGAGCAAATCAATGCATTGCTTGATGGCACGCCGGTGACCGGTGCTGCGGTTGAACTAAGCCTGGATCCAGCGGTGCAGCGGGCTGCCTGGGATGCCCTCGGTGGGCGCAAGGGTGCGGTAGTTGCTCTGGACCCGACAACCGGCCGCATTCTCGCGATGGTCTCAAAGCCGACCTTTGATGCCAACCTCATGTCCGGTCACGAGTATGAACCAGTGAACCAGGCATATCGCGACTACCTGGAGGATCCGGACAAGCCGCTTGTGAACCGGGCAATCGGAGGAGACCTTTATCCACCGGGTTCAGTTTTCAAACTAATTGTCGCGGCAGCCGCTCTTGAATCCGGGCGCTACAGCACGACCACGACCTTTGAAAACCTAGATCGCTACCGACTCCCCGGCACAACAACGACGATTCAAAATTCGTCCGGTAACTCATGCGGAGACGGGGTCCTTGTAACACTTGAACAGGCCCTAGTTAGATCGTGCAACATTCCATTCGCGATGCTCGCGGTCGACCTTGGTCAGGATCGAATCCGAGCCATGGCAGAACTAATGGGCTTTGGGGATGAGATTGCGATTCCACTTTCGGTAACACCGAGCGTTTACCCAACCGACCTAGAGCTCTCACAACTAGCCCTTACCGGTTTTGGGCAGTTCGACGTTCGAGTATCACCGCTGCAGATCGCTATGAGCACTGCCGCAATTGCGAATCAAGGCGTAATCATGAAACCGCAGCTTATTGATCAGGTTGTCGCCAGCAACCTAAACGTTCTGAGCCAGCCCGAGCCCCAGGTTTTTTCCTCTCCAATGTCAAGAGAAACTGCCGCACTTTTGACCCGCATGATGGTTGACTCGGTTGGCTACGGAGCGGCGACCAACGCGGCGATTCCACAGGTCGCGGTTGCCGGCAAGACCGGCACTGCCGAAAACGGCCCCGATGACCCCTACACGCTCTGGTTCACCGGCTTTGCACCGGCTGAATCTCCCCAGGTTGTTGTCACCGTGGTGGTTGAAGACGGCGGTGGCATTGGGCAGAACGGAACCGGCAACCAAATTGCCGCTCCGATCGCTAAGGCAGTTATGAAGGCGGCGTTGAACCGATGAAGCCGGCAGTGGGACAACTTTACGGAGACCGATACCGACTCCAACTGCGCATTGCCATTGGTGGCATGGGCGAGGTTTGGCAAGCTGAAGACGAGCTAATTTTGCGCCAGGTCGCTATCAAAATTCTGAAGGAAGAGTACCTTTCGGACCCCGCGTTTTTGGAAAGATTCAGAACCGAGGCCCGCTCGGCAGCCCTTGTTGAGCACGAGGGAATTGCAAACATCTACGACTACGGCGAAGACACCGGTTCCGCATATCTCGTTATGGAATTAGTTCCCGGCGAATCGATGTCCCGGTTGTTGGAGCGAGAAAAACGGCTGCCTGAAGCTCAGGTTCTAGACATTGTGGCTCAAACTTCTAGGGCTCTAGCTGCTGCTCACGCTAGAGGTTTGGTTCACCGAGACATCAAGCCGGGCAATCTGCTAATCACACCGGATGGCAAAGTGAAGATAACCGACTTTGGTATTGCAAGAGTGGGAGACCAGGTTCCGCTAACCAAAACCGGACAGGTTATGGGAACTGTTCAGTACTTGGCCCCAGAGCAGGCAACCGGGAAAACTGCAACCGGCGCAACGGATCTATATTCACTCGGTGTTGTGGCATACGAAGCGCTGGCAGGAAAGCGACCCTTCCGCGGCGAGAATCAGATGGCAATCGCGATGGCCCACATAAACGAGATGCCGCCAGCTCTTTCCGACTCAATTGACCCAAGAGTTCAAAACCTCGTTCTTAGCTGCCTGGCCAAAAAGCCTAACCAGCGTCCAGAGTCAGGAACTTCGCTGGCGATCAGGGCGGAGGCTCTGCTTAGGGAAAAACGTAAGGGTGCACCCATTGCCTCGGAAGCTCCAATCAGCGAGCCTGTCACCGAGCTAATTTCAACTGACACCGCACCATTACCAAGAGCGCCGATTGTGTGGCCTTGGCTTGCAACCCTTGGGCTATTGGGTCTCACCACGATTGTGGTAATTGTCGCGATTCTCTCTGAGCCCAACGCTTCTGATGTCTCCCCAATTAGCACCCCGAACTCGACGCCCGGCAACACTCAAACTGTTGAAGCGGAGCCCGAGCCTGTAGCCACTGAGCCCGCAACTTACCTGGTCTTGGTTTCTGATGTGGTGGGCAAAAACTTGAGTGAAGTGACAGCTTGGTTGACTGAGCGTGGTTTCGTCGTAAACGCAATACCCGGCGAACTCATCCCTGGAGCCTCTCCCGAGGTTCGAGTGGTTTATGCAGCTGCTCCAACCGGAAACGTAACGGTGGGCAGCACCGTGAACGTTACCTATTACGTGGGTGATTACGAAAACATTCCGATTGAGATTCCGGAGAGCGAGGCTACGGCTGAACCAACTCCGGAAGCAACAAGTCCCGCCGAAGGTGAGCCTGCTCCATCGGAAACACCGGTGGCTGACGTGCCCTCGGTCGTTCCAGGTGACACCGTTGGAGATGTGGTTACGGTAGATCCGGGTCCAACGGGGTAATAAGACTGTGACCGAGTCATGCGAGCAATAACCAAAACAAAAACTAGACTTCAAGAGGCGGAAAAGAGCGGGTTTGAGTAAGAACGAAAGACTGATTGCTGGTCGATACCGACTAGGCGAGCTTGTCGGCCGCGGCGGAATGGCCGAGGTCTTCGAAGGCTACGACACCAGACTTGGTCGAACGGTCGCGATCAAGCTTCTAAAATCGGACCTCGCCAACGACGCTAATTTCGAAGCAAGGTTTCGCCAAGAGGCTCAAGCCAGTGCTCGCATGGCTCACCCAACTATCGTTCGGGTCTACGACGCCGGCGAAGAAGAGGCTGCCGATGCAAACGGGCAGATCGTAAAAACTCCGTTCATAATCATGGAGCTAGTCCGCGGCAAGTTGCTTCGCGAAGTGGTTGCCGAAAAAAACGTCGCCATCGAACGAACAGTTGGCTACATTGCTGGGATCCTCACCGCTCTTGAGGTGTCCCACCGTGCCGGTGTAGTTCACCGAGACATAAAACCAGCAAACGTAATGGTCGGAGAAGGCGATTCGATCAAAGTTATGGACTTTGGCATCGCCAGGGCAGTAAATGACAACTCGGCAACCCAGGCTGCGACGGCTGGAATAGTTGGCACCGCTCAGTACTTCTCTCCCGAGCAAGCTCGCGGAGATGCGGTTGATGCCAGAACAGATTTGTACTCGACCGGCGTGATTCTTTACGAGTTACTGGCCGGGAGGCCCCCATTCAAGGGCGAGAGCGCGGTTTCGGTCGCATACCAACACGTTTCTGAACTAGCCACACCACCCTCGGCCTTCAACAAGGATGTTTCACCGGAGTTAGACGAGGTAGTGCTTCGATCTATGACCAAAGATCGCGACGAGCGTTTCCAGACCGCCGAGGAATTCCGAGAGCACTTACTTGCCGCTCAGGCCGGGACCGCCCTGCCGACAACCAAAAAAGTTCCGCTTTCAAAAATGACACCGGTGAACCTGGACGCCACCGAAGTGATCTCGACAACCGGAGGCGACGAGTTTCCAACCTCCTTGATTGAAGGCTTCGAAACAGCTCCAAGCAGGCAAATAACTACAACGACTAACAAGGTGGGGGCCGGGGTTCTTTGGGGCCTTGGAACCGGAGTTGTTGTAATTTTGGTCGGCTTGTTGTTCTGGGTCATGAACCTGGGTTCTTCTGGACCAGGAATAGCACCATCAAGCGGCGTTGAAGTGGCAAGCGTTCAAGGTTCTTTATACGAGGACGCCTACAGCACACTGAACTCGCAGGATCTCGTGGTGCTTCGGGTTTACGAGAAAAGCGAGTTGGTGCCAGAGGGCATCGTCATAAGACAAGTCCCGGAAGCCGGAACACTGGTTCTTTCCAGCACTGCCGTCACGCTCTATGTCTCTAGTGGTGCCACTGAAGTGACGGTTCCAAACCTGGTTGGCAAAAATGAAACGGATGCCGTTGCGCTAATTGAGGGGCAGGGGCTCACGGTAGGAAGCATCACGGTTGTCGGATCTCCGATTGTCCCGGGTGGAACAGTAATAGCCTCCGACCCAGTAACTAACTCGAAGCTGCCCCTTGGCTCCGTAGTCAACATCATCTTGTCCGACGGCACGGTTCAGGTTCCAGACATCAGAAACCTTGAGGTGCTGGAGGCAAGAAGCATCTTGACTAGCCCTTCAATTGGCTACACGGTTTCGGTTGAAGTCCTTGACGCAGAAACCTGTACCGGCACTCCTGGAACCATTGTTCTGGAGCAATCAGTACTTCCAGGCGAAGCACCTCAGCTGCAGAACATAATTCTGTATGTCGAGTGTGTGGGGGGCGAAACTCCGGAGCCTGCGCCAACGCCAACGCCGACACCTACACCTTAAGAAACTTAGGTTCGGTCTAGGCCTTTTCGATTCTCGGACTCAAGCTTTTAGACTTTTCTAAAGCGCCCTCAACCCCGAGAGTTTCAAGCCAATTAGCTATCATCTGATAGCCGCCCTCGGTCATGACTGATTCCGGGTGGAACTGCACGCCGTAGATCGGCTTAGTCTTGTGCTGAAGGCTCATTATGATTCCGCTTTCAGTCTGGCCAGTAACCAGAAGTTGTTCTGGAACACTTTCTGGAACTACTGCCAGTGAGTGATACCTGGTTGCCATAAAACCTTGCGGTAGACCGTTGAGAATCAGGCTGTCTTGGTGGTTCACCTTGGAAGTTTTGCCGTGCATCAGCTCCGGCGCACTTTCAACCCTGCCCCCCATTGCCTCTGCAATCGCCTGGTGACCCAAGCAGACTCCAAAAACTGGGTAATTAGTATCGAGGGCGTATTTCACCGTAGGTATCGATAATCCGGCACTCGCTGGAGTGCCTGGGCCCGGGGAGATTAGAACGGCATCAAATTTTTGCAAGAGGGCTGGAAGCTCTTCTTCGGTGATCGCGTCGTTGCGCATAACGGTAGTTTCAGCGCCTAATTGCTGCAAATAGCCGTTCAAAGTGTAGACAAAGCTGTCGTAGTTATCTAAAACGAGGATGTTTACCATGGTGCTAATAGCCTAATCGGATGGCGGGTCCTTGGGTTCAGGCATTAAGATACTAAGCATGTCTGATTCAAAGAGAAGTAAGAAAAACGAGACCAAGCCACTGACCCCAAAGGTTATCGGCGAAGAAGAGCAAGACAACCCAACCTGGTACAAGGTGGTCATGTTTGGCTTTATGCTCTTCGGCCTAGCCTGGATATTGATTTTCTACATCTCAAGCGCCCGCTACCCGCTCGGTGCAGCGACGCCAATTGATCTTTCCAACTGGAACATCCTGGTTGGCTTCGGCATCGCCATGATTGGCTTTGCGATGACCACTAAGTGGAAATAACTACATCCAGCTAGAGATTTTCAGCATGGTTAGTCCGTAGAGGACCCCCCAAACCAATAACACTCCAAAAATTTGCTGCACGCGCTTATCGCGCTGCCTTGTCTGCGAGTAGATTCCTGCGATTGCCAAGCCGGTGACAAGGCCGCCTAGGTGGCCCTCCCAAGAGATCCCGGAAACAAAAAAGCCAAGGCCAAAATTTATGGCTATCAAGGTAAAGATTTGAGTGGAATTGCCCCCGGTGGAGCGCACCACAATGAAATAGGCACCCATTAGGCCAAACAGCGCTCCCGAGGCCCCCACAACAGGAACCTGAGGGTCTGACAGCCACATCACCGCTACCGAGCCACCGATGATTGCGGTCAGATACATCACCAAGAATCGAACCGGGCCCAAGAGCGGTTCAAGAATGCGGCCGAAGATCCAGATTGCGTAGGAGTTTAGAAGAATGTGAAACGGTCCAGTCCAGTCATGGACAAAGCCGGCCGTGAGCATTCGCCAAGGTTCAAAAGGCGCAAATAGTGGGGCAAAGAACATCTGGTTTGTAAAAAGATAACCAACTGGGCTTATCTGTCCGAGCCAAATAACTACGTTAAGCGCCAACAGGCCCGAAGTTATCGGAACCTGTTGGAAGCTTTGAAGTCTTAAACGAGCCACTTAGGCTTTTTCGATTGTGATGCTCTCAATAATTACATCGTCCACTGGCTTGTCGTTCGCACCGGTTGCAACCTGACCAATTTGGTCAACTACCTTGCGGCTAACTTCATCTGCGACCTCGCCGAAGATGGTGTGGCGACCCTGCAACCAAGTGGTTGGGGCGATGGTGATGAAAAATTGCGATCCGTTGGTGCCAGGACCGGCGTTAGCCATCGCGAACATGTATGGCTCTGAGAAGGTTAGCTCCGAGTGAATTTCGTCACCGAACTGGTAGCCCGGGCCACCCATTCCAGTTCCAGTTGGGTCTCCACCTTGGATCATGAAATCAGGGATGATTCGGTGGAAGATTACGCCGCTATATAGCGGGGTGTTGGTCTGAGTCGAGTTGGTCTTAGGGTCTCGCCATTCGATGGCGCCAGTTGCTAGGCCCTCGAAGTTCTCGACGGTCTTTGGGGCGTGCAAACCGAACAGGTTTACCTTGATTGCGCCATGGTTGGTGTGAAGGGTTGCTATTGAAGTAGGTGAAGTCATCCCTACATTCTGCCATGAGTTCTAGACTCGTGGTTATCCGAACAATCTAAAAGTCAACATGGCCAACCAAAAGATGGAGTGAAATGACTGGAGCAATAACCTTCACCAACCTCGTGAAGACCTACGGCAAACAAAAGGCCGTATCCGATCTGAGCATCGAAATTCAAAAGGGCCGGATTACTGGGTTCCTAGGCCCAAACGGTGCCGGTAAATCGACAACCCTAAGGTGCCTCGTTGGACTCGCTAAACCAACAAGTGGCTCGGCCGCCATTCTTGGAGCCGGTTACCGCGACCTTCGAGACCCAATCAGACAGGTTGGCTGCGTCTTAGATTCTCAAGGTTTTCATAAGGCTCTAACTGGAAAACAAAACCTAAAGGTCATGGCCGCTGCCGGTGGCATTCCCGACTCAAGAGTCGATGAAGTTTTAGAACTAGTTGAACTAACCGAAGCTGCAAATAAGCGAACCAAGAACTACTCGCTGGGCATGAAGCAACGCCTGGCACTCGCGGGAGCAATCCTGGGAGATCCAGAGGTTCTTATTTTGGATGAGCCGGCAAACGGACTTGATCCGCTTGGAATTGCTTGGCTCAGAAAGTTTTTGCGATCACTGGCCGGTTCCGGAAGAACTATTTTGGTCTCTTCTCACCAGCTGGCTGAGATGCAGAACACGGTTGATGACGTCATCATCATGCACAAGGGCAAACTAATAACCTCCGGCAGCATGAAGGAAATCATCAAAGACGGAACCCTCGAAGAGGCCTTCCTGAAGCTAACCGAAGGAGTGAACTAATGTCGCTTATCAAATCTGAACTTCGCAAAGTTTTATATGTAAGGGCTAACTGGGGCATCTTGGTCGCAGCAATAGTCATCTCGATAATTTCGGTTGTAATTACACCGTTTATTTTTGAGGCGGGCAACGTCGGTGCTGGTCTGACACTTGATTCACCTCAAGCAATTGATGGAGTTTATGCAAATGCGATCTCGGGATATATCTTCGTGATCATCCTGGGCATCATGCTGATGGCCGGCGAATACCGTCACGGCACAGCCGTTGCTACCTTCCTCGCTCGTCCAAAGCGTGAGATTGTATTGGCTGCGAAGCTTGGCATCGCCGCGATTGTCGGCGCCGTATTCATGCTCATCTCGGTTTGGGCCTCTATTTTCGCAGGCATCATCGTGTTGGCGACCTTTGATAACGCTGCCGCTCCCTCCAGCGGAACCTTTCTGAACCTGACTATCGCGGGCCTAGTTTCTGGCGCGATTCTCGCGGTCATCGGAGTTGCCATCGGGGCCTTACTGAAGAGCCAGATGTTAGCGATCGTGTTCTCACTGGTTTACTTATTTGTCATCGATCCACTGCTGCTAGTGCTTTGGGTCGACATTGCAAAGTATCTGCCAGGTGGCTTGATCACAGCGATGACAGCACTGGACATAGACGCCCCGGAGTTTGGAATCAACACCGCCAATTTCCTGGACCCTATTCAGGCGACATTAGTTCTGCTTGGATACGGCGCAGTCTTTGCGCTCATGTCTTTGGTAACAAGCATGAGACGGGATGTTGAGTAACAACAAGTCATAAAAAAACGTCGGCGTCCAGTTGGAAGCCGACGTTTTTTGCGTTCAGGGTTTATAGGCCCTTTGGTTTCAGGTATTTCTGAGCTAGTGCGCTCAGGAAGTCAAACAACAAAGCCATTATCGCGACCATCACAGCGCCGATCAAAATAGCCGGCCCTCGATCTAGCTTTAGGCCGGAGTTGATTGTCTCACCAAGTCCGCCGCTGCCAACGCTGCAAACGGCCTTCACAAAGCCCCTTGAGCCAATCAACCGAAAAGTAAAGCGACAGTTGCCGGCTAAAAACCTGAAGGCGTTCCTAAAAATACTTCAGGAAGTTAGGGATCTTGGCTACGCAATAAGCGATGGGGAGTTTCAGCCTGGAATCGTGGATGCGGCAGCTCCGGTCAGGGACTCGAGCAACATGATCGTGGCGGCGATAAGCACTGGTGTTCCGAAAGAGCGAATAGGCAGTCAGTTTGACCCGCTTGGTCAATTGGTTTCTGGTGCAGCTCTTCGTTTTTCCACCGATCTTGGGGCACCAATTATTGGCCCGGCTTAGTAAAGTTCTAGACATGAGCAACGTTGCTATCATCACTGGCGCAGGATCGGGCTTCGGCCTTGGACTGACCAAAAAACTATTGGGTGAGGACTGGATTGTTTACGGTGCTGACATCTCCCCCGACGGTTTGGCTCTGCTCAAATCAATTGGCGCACACCCTCTAAAAGTTAATGTCACTAGTGACAGTCAGGTGGCGGCCGGGGTTAAAAAGGTAATCAAGGAACAGGGTCGCATCGACGTCTTGGTCGCAAATGCCGGTTACGGCACTTTTTCATCTGTCGAAGAAACCACCAGCGAACAAGTGCGAGCGATTTTCGACGTGAATGTATTTGGGATAGAGCGCTTTGTGAAAGCAGTGCTGCCGCAAATGCGGAAGCAGGGCTCTGGCCGCATCATTGCAACAACCTCCGTTGTTGCTCACGTTTCTCTTGTTGGACTTGGTTGGTATTCCGGAACCAAACACGCAGTCAGAGCTATGGCCAACGCTCTTCGCCAAGAGGTGCGTCACCTAGGAATTCGGGTATCAACGGTTGAACCAGGAACCTCTAAAACCGGATTTGGTGCTTTGGCCTTCGAGACATTAGACAAGTCAAGATCGATAAGCGACTACGACGGTGTAATGCGAGGACTAAACAAATGGCTCGGGGGTCTCTATCGAATCTCGCCCGGTCCAAAGGCGGTTATAAATAAGCTTCATCGCGCCGCAACAGCCAAGAGACCAAGGGCCCACTATCCAGGAAGCTGGGATGTAGTTGCACTAAAGCTTGCCTTTTACCTATTGCCAAGAAAAACCTTGGATGCTCTAGTGCTATGGCTCGCCAAACACTGAATCAGGTCGGATCAAAGGTCGTCATTGGCGCCTTTTTGGTTTCAGGTACTTTCCATCTGATTGCACCGGCCCAGTTCATGCCGCTACTACCGGATTGGACGCCCTACCCTTTGGAGTTGGTGTATTTATCTGGAATAGCTGAACTGCTGGCCGCTATTGGTCTGATTGCGAGATTGCGCTGGGCACCAATTTTCACAGCCCTCGTGCTTCTGGCCGTGTGGCCTGCCAACTGGCGGGTGGCAATCGAGGCCACCAATAATGCAGAAATAG